>JAZULU010000110.1:0-12814 GCA_045603265.1 Clostridia bacterium | reverse complement strand
GAAAGGAAGAAAGAATTTTTATTCAAGTAGAACCTTTCCGTTATTGCTGCGTAAACGCATAAGGCTTGTTTGAGTCTGAGGTGGCACAGTTTGTGCAATTTGAGTGGTACCGCGGGTAATGTTTGCTCGTCTCAAAGTAATCATATCTTTGAGGCGGGCTTTTATTGTTTGCCCAAAGTATTTGGAGGATTATTTTATGAAAACAGCAACCGGTCTTGAATTTAAGATTCAGGAAATGGCGCAACGTATTAAAACGCTGCGCGAGATTGTTGGACTTTCTCAGGAAGAAATGGCTTTAAAAACGGGCGTTTCTTTTGAGGAATATGTTGCTTGTGAAGAGGGTAAAGATGATCTTAACTTTGCGTTCCTTTACAAATGCGCCATCGCCCTTAACGTTGACGTTACTGATATTATCGATGGCTCAAGCCCTCGTCTTGCAGGGTATACTTTAACACGCAAGGGTGAAGGTCAGGAGATTCAGAAAGCACACGGCATGACTTATTATAACCTTGCCTCGTCTTTCAAAAACCGTATTGCCGAGCCGTTGTATGTAGTTTTCCCTTATGATGAAAACTCACAGAACAAAGATATTGAACTTACTACCCACGAAGGTCAGGAATGTGATATCGTTATTTCAGGTGCTTTAAAAGTTCAGGTTGGCGATCACGTTGAGATACTTCACGAGGGCGACAGTATTTATTACGACTCATCAAAGCCTCATGGTATGATTGCAGTTGAAAATGCTGACTGTATCTTCTACGCATTTGTTCTTAACTCCACACAAGAGGGTGGGCAGGAACTTGTTCATGGCGGAACACGGGATTTTATGTTTGCGCCCAAAAAGAAGAAAGCAAATTCCGAAAGAAAGCGCGTTTGGGAAGATTTTATTATTCCCGAAGAAGACGATGACGGCGTTTTAAAGAAAATTTCCTTTAAAAATGAAGATAACTTCAACTTCGCTTTTGACGTTATCGACCGTTTAGGTGAAGAACAGCCCGATAAAACGGCTCTTATGCATATCGGTGTTGACGGAACTGAACGCAGATTCACTTTTAAGGAACTTAAACGTGCAAGTTCACAGACCGCAAACTACTTTAAGTCTTTGGGAATTAAAAAAGGCGATAAGGTAATGCTTATTTTAAGGCGTCATTATCAGTTCTGGTTCTCAATGATCGCACTTCACAAGATCGGTGCAATAGCAATTCCCGCAACAAATCAGTTAAAGGAACACGATATTACTTACCGCTTCAATAAAGCAGGGGTAAAGATGATCATTTGTACTTCTGATGGCATAGTTGCTGATGAAGTAGATAAGGCACATGAACTTTCGCCCTCACTTGAAACAAAGGTTATCGTTGGTGCCTCCCGTGAAGGTTGGCATAACTTTGATGAAGAATATAGCCTTTATACAGGCAAACTTGAGCGTGATGAAAATTCACCTTGCGGTGACGATATGATGCTTATGTACTTTACTTCAGGTACAACTGGCAATCCTAAACTTGCAATGCATTCATATAAATATCCTTTAGGTCACTTTATTACCGCAAAGTATTGGCATTGCGTAAATCCCGATGGCTTACACCTTACCATTTCAGATACCGGTTGGGCAAAGGCTGCGTGGGGTAAGATATATGGACAGTGGCTTTGTGAAGCAGGCATCTTTGCCTATGACTTCGATCGTTTCGATGCAAACGATATTATGCCCATGTTCGCAAAATATAACATTACAACGTTCTGTGCACCGCCAACAATGCTCCGCATGATGATAAAACAAGATCTTTCAAATTTCGACTTATCTTCAATCGAGCATATGACTACCGCAGGCGAAGCACTTAACCCTGAAGTTTTCCGTCAGTTTGAAAAGGCAACGGGGCTTCAGATCATGGAAGGCTTCGGTCAGACGGAAACAACTGTAGCCTTAGCAAACCTTGCAGGCACAAAGGCACGTCTTGGCTCAATGGGTAAACCCGTTCCGTTATACGATATTCAACTTCTTGATGCTGATAATAATCCCGTTCAGGTAGGTGAAGTAGGTGAGATCTGTATCAATGTTAAGAACGGCGCACCTTGCGGTTTGTTCAGAGGTTATTATACCGATGAAGAAAAGACTTCCGAGTGCTGGCACGATGGTTTCTATCATACCGGTGATACGGCATGGCGCGATGAAGACGGTTATTTCTGGTATGTTGGCCGCGTTGATGACGTTATTAAGTCTTCCGGCTATCGCATCGGTCCCTTTGAGATCGAAAACGTTATCATGGAACTTCCATACGTTTTAGAGTGTGGTGTTTCGGCTGAGCCTGACGAAGTTCGTGGTCAGGTTGTTAAGGCAAGTATCGTTTTAACGAAGGGTACTGTTGGCACTGATGAACTCAAAAAAGAAATTCAGGATTACGTTAAACAGCGTACTGCACCTTACAAATATCCCCGTGTTGTTGTGTTTAGGGACGAACTTCCCAAAACAACAAGCGGTAAAATACAGAGAAATAAATTATAATTGGAGTGTGTTATTATGAAGTATGAAATTTCAGTAACAAAAACAACTGCGCCTAAGGCACATCCTACAGATGAATCAAAGCTCGGTTTTGGTAGAGTGTTTACCGATCACATGTTTATTATGGATTATTCTGACGATTTGGGTTGGCATAACGGCAGAATCGTTCCTTTTGGTCCTTTACCCATTCATCCCGCATCAACAGTTCTTCACTATGGTGCAGAAATTTTTGAGGGTATGAAGGCTTACCGTAACGCTGATAACGAAATCGTTCTTTTCAGACCTATGGAGAATATCAAGCGCCTTAATAATTCAGCAGAGCGTCTTTGCTTGCCTCAACTTGATGAAGAAGGCTGTCTTGACATTTTAAAGACTATCGTTGAACTTGAAAAAGACTGGGTTCCTAAGGCAGAAGGCACTTCGCTTTACCTTCGTCCTTATTTGTTCGGTAACGATCCTCACCTTGGTGTTCATGCAGTTCATAATGCAACATTTGTTGTAATTTGTTCACCTGTTGGCGCTTACTATGCTGAGGGTATCAATCCCGTTAAGATCGCCATCGAATCAACTGACGTTCGTGCAGTTAAGGGCGGTACCGGTTATGCAAAGTGCGGCGGTAACTATGCTGCAAGTTTGCGTGCAGGTCAGAAAGCGGAAGAAGCAGGTTATACCCAGGTTCTTTGGCTTGACGGTGTTCACAGAAAGTATATTGAAGAAGTTGGAAGCATGAACGTTATGTTTAAGGTAAACGGCAAGATCGTTACACCTGAACTTACCGGCTCAGTTCTTCCCGGCATCACAAGAAAATCTTGTATTGAACTTCTTAAAGAGTGGGGATATGAGGTTGAAGAGCGCTTGTTCTCCGTTGATGAACTTTTTGAGGCTGCTGCAAACGGCACTCTTGAAGAAGCATGGGGAACAGGTACAGCCGCAGTAGTTTCTCCTATCGGTCAGCTTTACTATGAAGGAAAGGCTTACACCGTTTCAAATAATCTTATCGGCGAAGTTACCCAAAAACTTTATGATAACCTTACCGGAATTCAGTGGGGCAAGGTAGAAGATAAGTACAACTGGATCGTTAAGGTTTGCAATGGCTGATTATAAAAGACTTTATATTATCGCAGGTCATTACGGTAGCGGTAAAACAAACGTTGCCGTAAACCTTGCAGTAAAGATTAAAAATGACGGCTTAAATGTTAAAATTGCCGATCTTGATATAGTTAATCCCTATTTCAGAACAAAGGATAGTGCCGATGTTCTTGAAAAGGCAGGGATAGAACTTATTTCACCGTCATTTGCCAATTCTAATGTTGATCTGCCAGCATTGCCTCAGGAGGCTTACGGTCTTTTTCAGCAAAAGAATTTTTACGGCGTTGTTGACGTTGGCGGTGATGATCGCGGTGCTTATGCTTTAGGCAGATATGCACCTTATATTTTAGAAGAAAACAATTTTGAAATGTGTTTTGTTTTCAATTCTTACAGACCTCTTACGCGCACTGCGGAGGAAGCCTTTGAAGTTATGAATGAAATTGAAACTGCGTGCAAAATTAAGTTTACTTCCATTATAAACAACTCAAATATCGGCGAAGATACCGATAAAGAAGATATTCTTGCTTCATTTTTTGAAGCGGAAAAACTTTCAAAAATATCAAAACTTCCCATTATTTTTATTGCCGTTAGGGAGGATATTGATATTGAAGTTTCCAATAAACTTCCCCTTAAACTTCAGGAGAAGTATTACGATATAAAGGAGATTTAACATGGCAAAGGTTACATTTAAAACGGACGCATGCAAAGGTTGCGGTCTTTGTGTTGATGCTTGTCCTAAAAAAATAGTTGCTTTGGCAAAAGACAAATTAAATGCGAAAGGACATTCTCCGGCTGAAATTACCGATCAGGAAAGTTGCATCGGTTGCGCATTCTGTGCAACAATGTGCCCTGACTGTGTAATTACCGTTGAAAAATGAGGTGAATAAAATGGCAGAAAAAGTTTTAATGAAAGGTAATGAGGCTATTGCTGAAGCCGCTATAAAGGCAGGATGTCGTCATTATTTCGGCTATCCCATTACTCCTCAAACAGAAATTGCCGCTTATATGGCAAAGCGTATGCCCAAAATCGGCGGAACTTTCCTTCAGGCAGAAAGTGAGATATCTGCAATTAACATGGTTTACGGTGTTGCAGGTGCAGGCTTCAGGGTTATGACAAGTTCTTCAAGCCCCGGAATTTCACTTAAGCAGGAAGGTATCTCATATATTGCAGGTGCTGATCTTCCCGCATTGATCGTAAACGTTCAGCGTGGTGGCCCCGGCTTAGGCGGAATTCAGCCTTCACAGTCAGACTATTTCCAGGCTACAAAGGGTGGCGGACACGGTGACTATCACTTGATCGTTCTTGCTCCTGCTTCAGTTCAGGAAATGGCTGATCTTACAATCAAGGCTTTTGATGTTTCTGAAAAATATCGCGTTCCTGCAATGCTTCTTGCTGACGGCACAATGGGTCAGATGATGGAGCCCGTTGTTCTTCCTGATGTTGAACCTACACCCTCTGAAAAACCCTGGGCAGTTCGCGGAACTAACATGGAAAGAAAGCATAATATTATAAACTCACTTTTCCTTAAACCTGAAGTTCTTGAAAAGGTAAACTTTGAACGTTTTGAAAGATATAAGCAGATCGAAGAAAATGAAGTTATGTATGAAGAATATATGATGGATGATGCAGAATATTGCGTTGTTGCTTTCGGTATTGCTTCTCGTGTTTCCAAAAACGCAGTTACCGCTGCAAGAAAGAAAGGTATTAAGGTTGGTTTAATTAGACCTATTACTCTTTGGCCTTTCCCAACAGAAGTGCTTAAAAAGGCTGCTGATCAGGTTAAGGGCTTCATCTCCGTTGAACTTTCAATGGGTCAGATGATTGAAGACGTTAAACTTGCAACAAATTGCAAGCGTCCCGTGGTTCTTTGTAACCGCGCAGGTGGTATGATTCCTTCACCTGAGCAGGTACTTGAATCCATCGAAAATCTTGTAAAGGAGAATAAATAATGAAAGTTTTTGATAAACCCCATGCACTTACAGATGCTCCTTTTCATTATTGCCCAGGTTGTACACACGGTATAATTCACCGTCTTGTTGCTGAAGCCATTGATGAACTTCAGATCGAAGGCAAGTGTATCGGTGTTGCACCCGTTGGTTGTGCAGTTATGGCATACGATTATTTTGCTTGTGATATGGTTGAAGCTGCACACGGCAGAGCACCGGCTATTGCAACCGGTCTTAAACGTGCAATGCCCGAAAATATTATCTTTACATATCAGGGCGATGGTGACCTTGCTTCAATCGGTATGGCTGAAACAGTTCACGCCGCTACAAGAAATGAAAATATCACAATTATTTTTGTAAACAACGCGATTTACGGTATGACTGGTGGTCAGATGGCACCTACGTCACTTCCCGGTCAGGTTACACAAACTTCACCTTACGGCCGTGATCTTAACAACCAGGGATATCCCATCAAGGTTGCCGAACTTCTCTCATCACTTGACGGCCCTGAATATATTGAGCGCGTTGCAGTAAATAACGTTAAAAATGTTAAAAACGCTAAAAAAGCCATTTTAAAGGCATTTAAGAATCAGGTTGAAGGAAAAGGCTTCTCCTTAATTGAAGTAGTTTCTTCATGCCCCACAAACTGGGGAATGACGCCTTCCAACGCTCTTAAATGGCTTGAAGACAATATGCTTCCTTATTATCCTTTAGGCGTATATAAGGACAGAAGCGCAAAGAAGGAGGACTAATAAAATGACTACACAAACTCTTATTGCAGGTTTTGGTGGACAAGGTGTTCTTTTTGCAGGTAAGTTTTTAGCATTTAAAGGTCTTGTTGAAAACAAGGAAGTTAGTTGGTTGCCTTCATATGGTCCCGAAATGCGTGGAGGAACGGCAAGTTGCGGTGTTATTTTATCAGATGAGCCTGTTGGATCACCTATAGTTTCCAATCCCGACGTTTTGATCGTTATGAATCTTCCTTCACTTGATAAGTATGAAAACGATACTGTTCCCGGCGGAAAGATTTTTGTTGACAGCACACTTGTTTCGAGAAAAGTTCAGCGTACTGACGTTGACGCCTATTATATCCCTGCCACACAGATGGCAATCGACGCAGGCGTTCCAACCCTTGCAAATATTATTCTTGTTGGTAAAATGCTTAAGGAAACAGGTCTTTTCTCCTTTGAGAACATGATCGATACAGTTAAAAAACTTGTTCCTGCAAAAAAACAAGAACTTGTTGAAAAGAATATGCTTGCTCTTGAAGCAGGATTCAATTACGAAGGTTAATGATTAATGCCCTTGCAAAATAAGCAAGGGCATTTTTATATTGGCACATCAAAAAAAGAGTGGATATAAAATCCACTCTTTTATTTTATTTCTGCTTATTATTCAGCAGCCTGAGCGTCCTTCCAAGCCTGGTTACGACCGAACTGGCAATCGTTGTTACCGGAATCGGTTGTGAACATTTCAAGCATGTTGATAGGATCGTCGAAGTCAGCAAGCCAACCTTCACGAGCGATGTCGAAGTTACCGTTCTTACGCTCCTGAAGGAATGTGTTCCATTCAACTTCCTGGATTGTCATTTCAATACCAAGTGTTGCGAAGTCAGCCTGCATCTGCTTAGCAGCAGCAACGTGACCTGTACCGTCATTGGTAAGATAGTTGATCTTAATGGGAGTTTCTGCTGAAAGTTTACCATTAGCATCGAACTTGTAGCCTGCAGCACGGAGATATTCGCGAGCCTTTTCAAGAGTACCCTCGTAATCTTCGATGATTGCAGCTTCGTCATAGTATGCGTTAGCATCCTTTGTTGCCTTGAAGATGCCGCCGTTACCGTCCTTCATACCAAGAGGAATGTAGGAGTTAGCAGCAACCTGACCGGTCTGACCTACGTTTTCGCAGATATATTCACGGTCGATAAGAATGTTGAAAGCAAGACGCATGCAAGCAGCTTCTGCAGCAGTTTTACCTGCGAAAAGTTCGCTTGTTGCGTTGAATGCAACGTAATATGTTCCAAGGTTGTCGATGATGTGGAACTCAGGATTATCCTTAAGATCCTTGATTGCATCAGTAGGAACGGTATCAATAAAGTCAACGTTACCTGCATTGTATGCAGTGTAGATAGCAGTGTCTTCAGCTGAAAGCATGAACTCAAGCTTTTCAACAGTTACTTCACTAGCCTTATGATAGTTGGGGTTCTTTTCATATACCATTGAGGTATCGTGATTCCAACCTGTGCAGATGAAGGGACCATTTGAAATGAAGCCTGCTTCCTGGCACCAACCGCCGGGTGAGGTCTGCCAATCAGCATAACTCTCAACAGCAGCCTGCTTAACGGGGAAGAAGGTGGGGAATGCCATAAGACCTTCGATGTAAGCGCAAGGAGCGGTTAATGTGAAAACAAGAGTCTTGTCATCAGTTGCTTCTACAGCAAGTTCATTGGGATAGCCCTTGAAGCCTGCGAACATGTATCCATAGTCAGATGCTGTCTTTGTTGAAGCAGCACGCTTCCATGAATATTCAAAGTCCTTAGCAGTAAGAGCAGAACCGTCTGACCACTTAAGGTTTTCAAGAAGAGTAACTGTGATTGTTACGGAACCATCTTCAGCGGGTTCTGATACAGTGTAGCCTGTTGCAAGATCGGGAACGGTCTTGCCTTCCTTGTCGTAGGTGTAAAGACCTGAGAAGGAGTTTACAGCAAGACAGGCGCCGTCAACTGATGAGTTGAGAGCGGGGTCAAGGAAGTCAGGTTCACTTGCAAGGTTAAGACGAAGTGTGGTTGAACCGTTTGTCATCTTAACGTTCTGGAAGAACTTGTAACCGAAAAGGTTTGAATACATACCCTCAACATAACTCTTTGACATATAAATATCATTGTAGTAGTAAAGGGGAATTACGCATCCGTTTGACATAAGAATGTCTTCAGCCTGATGCATAAGCTGTGCGCGCTTTTCATAATCAGTAGTTGATCTGATCTCTTCGATAAGAGCGTCATACTTTGCCCAATCGTTAACGGGGTCAATGAAAGCGTCGCTTACAAGATCTTCTGCTTTTTTAGCAGTTTCGTTTCCGGTTTCGCCGGAAGGTGTGTTGGTGTCTCCGCAAGCGCAGAATGAGAAAACGACAACAACAGCAAGAAGAATAGCGAAAAGTTTTTTCATTGTTTTTTTCCTCCTAATTTTTTATTAAAAATCCTATTTTCTTATATATGACTTACTGAACGACAACCTTATTTCAGCGCGATCAAATATAATAAAAGAGGAATTTTTATTTATTCCAGCATGCAACCATGTGTCCGTTACCACGGTCGGTAAGTGCAGGACACTCATGGGCACAAATTTCCGTTGCATATTTACAACGAGTTCTGAATGCACAACCTGTAGGCATGTTCAAAGGACTTGGTACGTCGCCTTCAAGTTGTATGCGCTTTCTTGAACGTGCAATATCGGGGTCGGGAATAGGTACTGCAGATAAAAGTGATTGTGAATAGGGATGTAAAGGATGTTCATTAAGATCGTCAGAATCTGCGATTTCAACGATTTTACCTAAATACATAACTGCAATACGCTTTGAAATATGATGAACAACAAGAAGATCGTGGGCGATGAAAAGGTATGCAACACCCAATTTATCTTGAAGATCTTCAAACATATTAATAACCTGAGCCTGAATTGAAACGTCAAGGGCGGAAACGGGCTCATCACAAACGATGAACTTGGGATCAACAGCCAGTGCACGGGCAATACCGATACGTTGACGCTGTCCGCCTGAGAACTCATGAGCATAACGGGTGGCATGCTCTGAGTTAAGACCAACATAATTCATAAGTTCGAGAATTTTTTCTCTACGTTCTTTTTTGTTGGAGTAAAGTTTGTGAACGTCAAGAGGCTCACCAATAATATCTTCAACGGTCATTCTGGGGTCCAAAGAAGAATAAGGATCCTGGAAAACCATCTGCATTTCCTTACGGAGTTCACGGATGTTTGAATCGTTTACAACTTTGCCGTCAAAAATAACTTCGCCTGCGGTGGGCTTATAAAGTCTTAAAAGAGATCTGCCGACTGTGGTTTTACCGCAGCCGGATTCACCAACAAGACCTAAAGTTTCGCCTTTATTAATGGTAAAAGAAACGTCGTCAACGGCTTTTAAGGGAATTGTCTTAAAGCCTGATTTTACGGGGAAGTACTGTTTAAGACCGTTTACTTCAAGCAAAATATCACTCATCAGCTTTTCCTCCCTCGTTTTCCATCATTTCTTTTATATTCATCCAGCATGATGCTTTATGATTTTCATTTATTTCAATTTCCTCAGGCTGCTCGCTAAGGCAAATTTTCATACAGTTATCACAACGTGCGCAGAAAGAACAACCCTTAGGCAGGTTAAGCATATTGATGGGCGTACCTGCAATGGGAATAAGTTTTTCTTTCATATTGTTTACGTTGGGGATTGAACGTAAAAGACCCTTTGTATATTCGTGCTTGGGATTGTAGAAAATTTCTCTCGCAGTACCGCGCTCACAGATCTTACCGCCGTACATAACAACGATATTATCGCACATATCGGCAATGACACCAAGGTCGTGGGTAACAAGAATAACTGCCATGCCGAATCTTTTTTGCAAATCCTGAATAAGTTCAAGGATCTGTGCCTGAATAGTAACGTCAAGAGCCGTGGTGGGCTCGTCAGCAATAAGAATATCAGGCTCGCAGGCAAGTGCCATAGCGATCATAACACGCTGGCGCATACCGCCTGAAAGTTCAAATGGATACTGTTTTAAACGCTTTTCGGGCTCGTTGATACCAACAAGTTCCAAAAGTTCAACTGAACGCTTTTTTGCAACTTCGCCTTTTTTATCAGTGTGGAGCGTGATAGCTTCGATTAATTGACTTCCGATTGTAAATACGGGGTTAAGGCTTGTCATAGGGTCCTGGAAAATAATTGAACAACATTTTCCGCGGAATGAGCGCATCTGTTTCTCTTTCCACTTGGAAATATCTTCGCCTTTATAAAGGATCTTACCGTCAACGATTTTACCCGTCTGGGCAAGGATCTGCATAATTGAATATGCGGTAACACTTTTTCCTGAGCCGGATTCACCAACGATACCGAGGATCTCACCGGGATTCAGGTTAAATGAAACACCGTTTACTGCCTGGACCTCACCATTATCAGTGAAAAATGAGGTGTGCAGATTTTGTACGCTTAACAAATACTCACTCATTTTTATCACCTCTTAAGTTTGGGGTCGAAAGCATCGCGAAGGCCGTCACCCAAAAGGTTAAGGCTCAAAACGATAAGGCAGATGATTACTGCGGGGATTATAAGTTTATGGGGGTTGAAATCAAGAGTACTTCTTGCAGCACTTGCAAGGGAACCCAAAGAGGGCATAGGCTCCTGAACACCCATACCGATGAAACTCAAATAACTTTCGGTAAAGATTGCAGAAGGTACCTGCAATGCGGTTGAAATAATAATAACTGAAAGACAGTTGGGTAAAATGTGCTTTCTGATGATCCATCCGGGTTTTGCACCGATACTTCTTGCAGCAAGGATATATTCGTTTTCCTTAATTGAAAGAATCTGACCACGCACAAGACGTGCCATGCTTACCCAGTATAAGAGACCGAACACGATGAAAAGTGAAAGCATGTTGGGACCGATCTTGCCAACGAAAGGTATTTTGGAAAGCACACCGCTGAAGTCACTTAAAATAACTGAAAGCAAGATGATGATAAGCATATCGGGCAAGGAATAGATAATATCAACTATACGCATCATTATCAAGTCCACTTTTCCGCCGAAATAACCTGAAATACTACCGTATAACAGACCTATAATAAGAACGATAAGACTTGCAAAAACACCAACTAAAAGGGAAACACGGGTACCGTAGATAACACGGATGAAATAGTCCATACCCGAATCATCAGTACCGAAAATATGGGGGAATAATTTTTCACCTGTTTCCTCCATGTAAGCGATTTCTTTTTCGCTGTACTCAAAGGGTTTAAGGTTTGTTGCAGTGCCGTCTTTTCTCTTATTGATTCTTATAACCTCATCGTACTCATAGGGAACGATCATAGGTGCAAAGATAATTGTAAGAATGATTACGGAAAGTATAATGATACTTAAAACAGCAAGAGGATTTCTGAAAAGCCTTCTCATACCATCTTTAAAGAAAGTGGTACTTTCACTCATAACGTCTTGCTGGCGTTTTTCTTCCTCGGTAGCAGGCTCAAACTTTGAAAGGTCGATCTGAGCGGAGAAAAAATTCTTTTTGGGCATTTTATCTTTCATTGTCTGCGCCTCCTTTAGTCATATTTTATTCTGGGATCAACAAGTTTATAAAGAAGATCGCAGATAAGGTTTGCAACAACCATTATGGTTGCAAGGAAAATTGTTGTAGCCATTATCATTGTATAGTCACGGTCCTTAATAGCATCAACAAACTTTGAGCCGATACCGCCGATGGTGAATATCTGTTCAATAACCATTGAACCGGTAATTATGTAGGCGATCTGAGGACCTGCATATGTAATAACGGGAATAAGTGAGTTACGCAATGCGTGTTTGAAAATGATAAGCCACTTTGAAACACCCTTTGCTTTAGCGGTACGGATATAGTCCTGACTTAAAGCATCAAGCATACTTGTTTTTGCAAGACGTGTTGTGTAAGCCATGGGGTATGCAGCCAAAGCAAGAACGGGCAGAACGTAATTTTGTTTATCGACCCTCCACGCATCAACCCATTTAAGTTTAATACAGAAGATGTATAGAAGAAGCGTTGCAAGAATGAAACTTGGAACTGCCGTAAATAACGTTGAAAGAAAAACAATAATTCTGTCAATAATAGTATTTCGCTTCAGTGCCGCCAGACTTCCGAAAATAGTGCCGAACAATAATGCAACCGCCATTGCCATAAGGCCTAACTTTGCAGAAATGGGGAAGGACTGTTTAAAGGTATTTGAAATATCTCTACCATCCTTAAGTGAAACACCAAAATCGCCTTTAGTAAGGTTTACAAGGTAATCAAAGAACTGTTCAAGCAAAGGTCTGTCAAGACCATAACGCTCCTCAAGTGCTTTTTTAGTTGCAGGATCCAAAGCCTTTTCACGGTTAAAAGGACCGCCGGGAACAGCATGCATTGCAAAAAATGTGATGGCGCATATTATAAGAACTGTGACTAATGCCAACAGAACGCGTTTTAGTATATACTTTAACACATTATCGCTCCTTCCTGAGAAAAAAATTCGTAGAATGGTATATTCTGTGAAATTA
>JAZULU010000109.1:0-10472 GCA_045603265.1 Clostridia bacterium | reverse complement strand
AATCTTCCTTTTTGGGGTTTGTTACTTGCTTGTGCGAAACCTCATGTATCTGCTCGTTAAAATAAAACTTGAACATTCTATCACCTCTTGAAATCTATTTTAACATCAAAAAGTAGAAAATGCAATAAAAACAGTAAAATTTACAATTTATTTTTGTTTTTTACTGTGATAAAATATATTTACCAACTTAGATATGGAGGTATTTTATTATGAAAAAAATGAGAGTAGCCATTATTGGTCAGGGCAGAAGCGGAAGAAATATCCACGGCAAGTTCTTTCTTGATCCTGTAAATGATTTTATTGAAGTAGTTGCTGTTGTTGAAAGCGACAAGCAGAGAAGAGATTGGGCAAAAGAAGATTTTAAGTGTGACGTTTATTCCGATTACACCGAACTTTTTGAAAGAGACGATATTGACGTTGTTATAAACGCATCATATTCCGAAATGCACTATCCCATTACAAAGGATCTTTTGATGCACAAGTTCAACGTGCTTGTTGAAAAGCCTTTTTCAAGAACTATTTACGAGTGCAATGACCTTATTAAAACCGCCAAGGAAAACGGAGTTATCGTAACCGCATTCCACCAGACACTTTTTACACCTAACTTCTTAAAGGTTAAGGAAATTATTGCAAGCGGAATTATCGGTGACGTTTATCAGGTAAACCTTAAATATTCAGGCTTTGCCCGCCGTTGGGACTGGCAGACGTTACAGTATAAGTGCGCAGGAAGTGTATACAATTCAGGTCCTCACCCCGTAGGTCAGGCACTTGACCTTTTAGGTTGGGACAAGGATACTCGCCTTGAGTTTTCTGCTCTTTCAAGAAATCTTACAAGCGGTGATGCCAACGACTGCGGCAAAATGATTCTTACTGCACCGGGTAAACCCTTTATGGATATTGAAATCAATGCAGTTGATGCTTTCGGCAGTGATTTCGTTATTAAGGTTTTCGGCAAGTACGGCACACTTTTAATGAATCATAATAAGTATCAGTTAAAATATATTGATCCTACAAAACTTGATGAAAAGCCGGTTATTAAGGAGAGCCTCAGAGATCCTGAGGGCAAGCCTATGTATTGCGGTGAAAAACTTGATATTATCACCGTTGAAGATGAAGTTCAGGGCGATGCCTTCCACGATGCAGTAAACAGCTTCTATCGTCAGCTCTACGGTGCAATTATGGAGGGTAAGGATTTGATCGTTACCCCCGAAAAGGCGGCAATGGTAATTAATTATATTGAGCAGGTTCATGCCGACAATCCTCTTTCTGTTGAATTTTAAGGAGAAAAAATATGTTTAAGGTAGCTTTTTTAGGCGTTGAAAATTCCCACGCCAACTCATTTTTGACTTTTATTAAAAACGGCGAATATCCTGACGTTGAAGTTGCAGGTATCTACAGTTACGATGCTGAAGTTACAAAAAAATTAAGCGAAGAATATTCCGTTCCCGTAATGGAAAATTACGATTCCCTTGTAGGCGAAGTTGATGGTATCGTTGTTACTGCACGCCACGGCTCAAACCACTATAAATATGCAAAGCCTTATATTGAAAAAAGTATCCCCATGTTTATTGATAAGCCTATCACTTCTGATCCAAAGGAGGCGGTAGAGTTTATGAATGAGTGCCAAAAGCACAGCGTTCGTCTTGCAGGCGGCTCAATGCTTAAGCACGATGTTCAAGTAAACGAAATAAAAGATATTATAAATAAAGATAAATCTGCACTTCGCAGCGGTTTTGCTTGCTGTCCCATACAGCCAAATAGTATGTATGACGGTTTTTGGTTCTATTCCCAGCATCTTGTTGAAACTGTGCTCACCGCTTTCGGTAAGGATGTTAAAAAGGTTTTTGCATCTCAAAACGGTATGGCAGTAAACGTTATTTTCCGCTATGACGGCTTTGACGTTTTAGGCACTTATCCCGAAGAAGCCAACGTTTACTTTATTGCGGCAACTCTTGCAAGCGGAATGGAAAGCAGAAAGATCGATCTTCAGGGCGCCGCAAAGAAAGAATTTGATGAATTCTATAACGTGTTAAACGGCGGAGAAATGACTTTTACATATAACGAATTTATTAAGCCCGTGTTTACCATTGATGCCATTATGAAATCAATGGAAACAAACCAATGGGTAGATATCAGAGAGGAATAATATGATAAAAGAAATAAAAACAGATAAATTAACCACTTTCGTTTTTGAAACACGTGATGAAATGGGCAAAGCGGCGGCAAAGGCGGCAGAAGAAGCAATCAACAAGGTTATTTCCGAAAAAGGCTATGCTAACGTAGTTTTCGCAGCGGCTCCTTCACAGAACGAAACTTTGGAAAATCTTTTAAAGGCAGATATTGATTTTACAAAGATAAACGCTTTCCATATGGATGAGTACGTTGGTCTTGATATCAACTCACCTCAGTCCTTTGCAACTTATTTAACGGAGCATATTTTCTCTAAAAAGCCTTTTAAAAGCGTAAATCTTATTCCTGCTCTTGATGCGGAAAAAGGTTGTGAAGAATATACAAAACTTTTAGAAGAATATCCTACCGACGTTGTTTTAATGGGTATCGGCGAAAACGGACATATCGCATTTAATGATCCGCCCGTTGCAGATTTTTCCGATCCCTATAAGATCAAAAAGGTTAAACTTGACGAAGTTTGCCGTAATCAGCAGGTTCACGATAAGTGCTTTTTAACTTTAGATGAAGTTCCTAAATTCGCGCTTTCTTTAACAGTTCCACAGTTGATGAGCGCAAAATATCTTATCTGCACCGTTCCTGCACCTACAAAAGCAAATGCAGTTTATGATATGCTTAACGGCAAGATCGGCGAATGGTGCCCTGCAACTGCATTAAGAAATCACGATAACGCAAAAATGTTCCTTGATAAGGACAGTGCAAGTAAGGTATTATGAAAAAAATAAGACTTTCAGGCGGAAATCTTATTCTTGAAAAGGAAATAAGAAAAGCCGACCTTTTAATTAAGGATAATAAAATAGAAGCAATAATAGATGCCCAAACTTCAACTCCTGATTATGAAATGCTTGATTGTGCAAGTTTGCATATATCAGCAGGCTTTGTGGAAATACATTCCCACGGCGGTGGCGGAAGCGATTATATGGATGATGAAGAAGACGCTTATAAAAACATTTTAGGTCTTCACGTTCAGCACGGAACAACTTCCGTTATGCCTACAACACTTTCTGCAGGAACGGAAGGTACCATAAAAGCAATAGAAAATTATCTTCGCGCAGAACAAGATAAAACTCTGCCTATAAATTTATTAGGCATGAATATGGAAGGCCCTTTTATATCCTTAAATCAGGCAGGCGCGCAAAGACCTGAAAACATCAGGGAGTTTAATGAAAAAGAATATAAACTACTCTATGAAAGAAGTCAGGGCAGAATAAAAAGGTGGAGCGTTGCTCCCGAAAAGGACGGCGCAAAGGAGTTTGCCGATTTTGCCAATAAAAACAACATTACCTTAAGTATTGCCCATTCCGATGCGGATTTTGATACTGTGGTAAAAGCCTTTGATTGGGGTTTTCACCATGTAACACACCTATATTCCGGTATGAGCAGTATTATCCGAAAAGAGGGATTCCGCATTGCAGGTGTAGTTGAAGCAGCATATTATCTTGATGATATGAACGTTGAAATTATTGCTGACGGATGCCACTTGCCCGACTCACTTTTGAAACTTGTAGTAAAATCAAAGGGCATTGATCACGTTGCATTGATAACCGATTCAATGCGCGCCGCAGGGCAGACCTCAGGTGAAAGTTATCTTGGATCTAAAGAAGAGCCCATGCCCGTCATTATTGAAAAGGGTGTTGCAATGCTTTTAACTCATAATGCCTTTGGCGGAAGCATCGCAACAAGCGATCGCCTTATCCGTACTATGATATCTGCAGGAATTTCTCTTTCCGATGCAGTTAAAATGGCAACGATATCGCCTATAAAAATGATGAATCTTAATGTTAAGAAAGGTCTTATTAAGGAAGGCTATGATGCCGATATCTGCGTGTTTGATAATAATATCAATATTAAACACGTTTTCGTAAACGGAATAAAAAGAGTATAAATTAAAAGCACTTGCCATAAAATTGGCAAGTGCTTTTTTCTTTTTTTTATAGTGTTACGCCATCTTTGAATATTGAAATTTCCTCATAGCCGTTTATTTCATTTTTTGTTTGCTCACCGTTGGCAACGGAGATTATGTAATCAAGAAGCTCGCCTGTAAGCTCATTGCCCTCTAACGTGGGCGATGCATCAAAATCTATCCAGCCTGATTTCTTTATTGCAAGATTTTTGTTTGTTGCGATTTTTACTGTAGGTACTGCGCTACCTAAGGGCGTTCCTCTGCCGGTTGTAAAAAGAATCATATGAACACCGGAAGCCATAAGGTTGGTTACTGCAACAATATCGTTTCCGGGGCCGTTTAAAAGGGAAAGTCCGTTTTTAGTAAGGGTGTCACCGTAAGAAAGAACATCAACGATAGGTGAAAGTCCGCCCTTTTGAACACATCCCAATGATTTTTCTTCTAAAGTGGTTATGCCGCCTTCCTTGTTGCCGGGTGAAGGATTTTCGTAGATCACCTGATTGTGATTTTCAAAATACGCTTTAAAATCGTTTATTAAATTTACCGTTTTATCAAAAACCTCTTTGTTTAAGCAACGCGCCATAAGCAAATGCTCAGCACCGAACATTTCAGGAACCTCCGTTAAAGCACAGCTACCGCCAAGGGAAACAAGCTTATCACAGAGCCTGCCCACAAGGGGATTGGCGGTGATGCCCGAAAAACCGTCGCTTCCGCCACATTTAAGTCCGATTTTTAATTTTGAGATATGCACCTTTTCACGCTTGAAGTTTTTTGCATATTCTTTTAATTGGTTTATAATAGCTACGCCCTCGGATATTTCATCCTCAACATCTTGTGCATTTAAAAATTTAACGCGGTTTTCGTTATATGAGCCAAGGAATTTTTTAAATACTTCAATATTATTGTTTTCACAGCCAAGCCCAAGCACAAGAACACCTGCGGCATTGGGGTGATTTACCATACCTCTTAATATGCACTGAGTGATCTCCTGGTCACCGCCTAACTGCGAACAGCCAAAGGGATGCTCAAAGCATTTTGCACCGGTGATTTCCGAAAGCTTTTTTGCCGTTTTGTTTACGCAACCTACTGTGTTTATGATCCAGATATCATTTCTTATGCCTACATCACCGTTTTCACGGACGTAGCCCATAAAATAAAGGGAACTGTTTTCTATAGAAAAATTATTTTCAAAGGGCGTATAGGTGTAGTTAAGTATGCCCGAAAGATTGGTTTTTAAATTATGCACGTGCACATGGCTGTCCTTTTTAATATCCTCAGTTGCATAGCCTATAGGTTGCCCGTATTTTATGATGTTTTCGCCCTTTTTTATGTTGCGCAGAGCGTATTTGTGTCCGTTTTCAATATTAACGTAAACGTTATCGTTTTTGTTTATTATCATAATTATTCTCCGTATGTTAGAACTGCTTCAGTTAAATATGAGATATCCTCATCCCAGAAAGCTTTGTTACCTAAGATCTCTTTTATTGAGTGGGTTTTAATAAATTCAATGATTTCAGGATCGTCATTGGGAGTGCCCTTTTTATAAAATTCAATAAGCTTTGCCAAAGATAAAATAAGAGCTTCGGGCATTTTATTAAAACGCTTTATATATTCTGTGATAGAGGGCAGTACGCGAACCTTGAACTTGCTTATTGAGTTAAGTGAAATTGATGCAAGATAATGCTTTATATATGGATTTGAGAAACGCGTTATAACATCCTTTGCATATGCTAAAAGCTCTTCCTTTGGCAGATCAAGCGTAGGAATTATTTCTTCAAAAACGCATTTGTTGATGTGATTTAGCATAATCTCGTTTTCAATACATTCCTTAACCGTTTCAATGCCTGAAAGCAGGGCATACGCAACCATTGAAGTATGAGCGCCGTTTAAGATGCGCACCTTTCTTGTGCGGTAGCGTTCAAGATCATTGGTAAGTATTACGTTAAGATCGCATTTATCAAAGGGGATTTCATTAAAAAGCTTATCATAGCCTTCGATTACCCATAAGTGAAAGTATTCCGAAGTGTTGAGCATATTATCGGTATAGCCAAGGTCAATGGTTTCATCTTGGGGAAAGCCTGTGTTTATTCTGTCAACAAGTGTATTACAGAAGATGTTTTCCTTTTCGATCCATGCTTCAAAATCATCGCCTAACTTCCAATTTTTTGCAGTCTTTAAAATGCAATTTTTAAGGTTATCTCCGTTGCGATCAATAAGCTCGCAGGGCAAAAATACAAAACCATTTAATTTTAACGTAAAGCGTTTATATAAAAGCTGTGTCACTTTTGCGGGAAAGCTTTTGCAAGGTGCATCGGTAATTTTATCATCCTTAGAGTAGGCGATACCTGCTTCTGTGGTGTTTGAAATGATAAATCTGAAATCAGGATTTTCGGCTAATTTTAAATAACCGTCAAAGTCAGCATAAGGGTTTACACAGCGGGAGATTACATCAATTTTCTTAGTGAGGATGCCCTCCTTGCCACGGCATATGTGGGTGTACTCACAATTTTGCGCAGAGAGAATATGGCATAATCCCTTCTCTATGGGCTGAACGACCACAACGCTTCCAAAAAAATCAGTATTTTCATTTGTAATCTGAAGCATCCAATCGGCAAAACCACGTAAAAATCCGCCTTCGCCAAACTGAATGACTTTTTCTGTTTTTAACATAATTACTTCCTTTTATTTAATGCAATATATCTTTTCGGTGTTATGCCCTTGTACTTTTTAAATTCGCTTATGAAATAGTTGCTGTTTGAAAATCCGCATTTAAGGGCAATATCTGTTACCGAATACTTGTTTTCGCTTAAAAGCTTTTCGCTTTGCCTGATTCTTGTAAGCTTTAAATATTTTGAAACGCCTACACCTGTATATTGTTTAAAGGTGCGGGAAAAATGACTTTCGCTCATAGCATAAGTTTCGGCAAGCTTTTTTAGTGAAATATCCTCGGAAAAATTTTCTTGTATATATTTTGTTGCTTGCTGTATTATGCTTTCGTTTTCGGCAAGCTTTTTTGTTTCTGCAGGAGTATCCGTTCTTAAAAGAGTTATTATAAGCTCGCGCAAAATGTTTTTGCATTGAAGCTTGTAATTTGGCGCTTCCGTGGTAAATTCATTATATAATTCGGTAAATAAACGATAAATTTTTTCGTTTTGTTTAAATAACTTTTT
The DNA here is from genome assembly GCA_045603265.1 of Clostridia bacterium. Taxonomy (GTDB): domain Bacteria; phylum Bacillota; class Clostridia; order Christensenellales; family QALW01; genus UMGS1322. The sequence goes on along the minus strand of JAZULU010000109.1, from coordinate 3,212 downwards.
ATGCCCAAGCTCGTTTATAAATGGTAAATAATCATCACCCAAGAACTCCGAAGAAAAGCTGATAAGTATTCGCTTTGAATCATTATCGGTTTCGTAAGCCGTTTTGTGGATATATTCACTTTTGATGAATGCAGTTTCGCCACAATGAATATACAATATCTCATCGTTTATGAAATACTTGGTTTCACCGCTTAACAAGAAATAAAGCTCGTGGTGCTTATGAAAATGCTTTGATGGTAAAAAAGCTTCATTTTTATTTCTCGTGTGGAGTTCTGCTGAAAAAGATATGTGCCTCTGTTGCATTTTCGTTCACCTCAATATATAAAATAGCATAACAGCTACGCTAAGTCAATAAGAATTAAGCAAAAAAGTGTAATTTTAATATAAATTAAACAAAAATATTATAGAAATTTGATGTAAAAACTTGTATAATATCCTTCAGAGAGGAGTGAAAATATGAAAAAATATGTTCAGGTAGGCTGTGGTGTTCGCGGAATATACAGCTATTCCAAACCGCTTGTTATGGATTATTCGGAGTATGGTACCTTGATGGGGGTTTATGATGTTAACCATAAAAGAGCCGCTTTCGTTTCTCAGGTTACGGGAAAGGAAATTCCTGTTTTTGATGATTTTGACGAAATGCTTAATTCGGTAAAGCCGGATACGGTGCTTGTTACGTCCATAGATTGCACCCATGATAAGTACGTTATTGCCGCCCTTGAATTTGGGTGTGACGTAATTTGTGAAAAGCCGCTTACCACGACCTTTGAAAAGAGCCTTGAAATAAAGAAGGCTGAGGAAAAAAGCGGTAAAAAGGTTACCGTTACCTTTAATTTAAGATTTCATCCCTTCTATAAGGAATTGAAAAAGGTGGTTTCATCAGGTGTATTGGGCGATATTTTATCGGTACACTATGAATGGATGCTGGGGCAGAAACACGGAAGTGAGTATTTCCACCGTTGGCACTCTGAACGGGAAAAATCAGGCTCGCTCTTAATCCATAAATCCACACACCATTTCGATATTGCAAACTGGCTTCTGGAGCAGGAGCCCTTAAGCGTCAATGCCTTTGGCACACGCCGTGTTTTCGGTGATAGCGTGCCTGCGCCTGCAAAACGTTGCCTTGAATGTAAGGAAAAATGTCAGTTTTACGTTAACATAATGGAAAACGGACTTAAGGAACTGTATTATGATTGCGAGGATGTTGATGGATATCTCCGCGACAGATGTGTTTTTTTCGATAAAGTTGATATAGAAGATACGGTAAGCGTCAACGTTCTTTACAGTGGCGGAACGGTTATGAACTATACACTTAATGCTTTTGCACCCTATGAAGCAATGCGCATATCACTTACGGGCACTAAAGGCAGAATGGAAGCAACGTCTAAAACGCGAACCATTGAGATCTTCAAAAATGATGGGGGCAAGATAAAGATAGATGTTCCTAACTTATCCAATACCGATCACGGTGGTGCGGACGTTACCTTAAGAGATAATCTCTTTAAGGGAACACCAACTGAATTGCCCGATCAATCGGCAGACCTGAGGGCAGGTATGATGTCAATAGGTATCGGAATGGCGGCAAATCTTTCAATGAAGGAAAACCGCAGAGTTAATTTAAATGAATATTTTAAGGAGCTGAAATAATGGAAATAAGAATTTGTAAGGATCGCTATGAATTAGGCAAAAGTGCCGCAAAATTCATCGCCAATGAAATAAATAAGGTTATTGAAGAAAAGGGAAATGCAAGAATAGCTCTGTCAACGGGGGCATCACAGTTTGATACTCTTGCAAACTTGATAAATGAGAACGTTGATTGGTCAAAGGTTGAAATGTTCCATCTTGATGAGTACGTTGATCTTCCCGAAAGCCACATAGCAAGCTTTAGAAAATATTTAAAGGAAAAGTTCACAACAAAGGTTTCACTTAAGGCGGCATATTTTGTTGAAGGAACAGAGGAAAACCGCAAGGAAATATGCAAAATAATTTCTGAGGCACCGATAGATATCGGGTTTATAGGCATTGGCGAAAATGCACATATCGCATTTAACGATCCGCCTGCCGATTTTGAAACGGAAGAGCCTTATATCGTTGTAAATCTTAACGATACCTGCAAAAAACAGCAGGTGGGCGAGGGCTGGTTTGCAACGGTGGATGATGTTCCCAAGCAGGCAGTTTCAATGTCAGTAAAGCAGATTATGAAGTGCAAGAATATCGTAAGCTGTGTGCCCTATGCCGTAAAAGCAGATGCAGTTTTAAAAACACTTTCAGGTGAGGTTTCAAACCTTGTTCCTGCAACTATCCTTAAAACTCATCCCAATTTTACACTTTATATTGATATGGATTCTGCACAAAAGCTTGATATACCGGTTTTATGGTAAAAACTTAAAAAAACACGGCAATTTTTTGCCGTGTTTTCGTGTTATATTCTACAGCTGACTTCAATATCCTTTTCAAAATATTCGCTATTATCAGGTAAAATAATTTTAACTTTTTCAGGTGCGTTAACTTTTAAGGTTAACGTGCCATTTTCTTTTTTCCAATTAACTTCAATTTTGCCGATGGGCGTCATAACGGTGCCCGAAGCGAAATCATTTGCATCAACGTAAGGCTTAATGATAATTCCGTCCATTGTAACTTTTACGCCTAAAATGCAGGCTGAAAATTCGTAAATGGGAAGTGAACTCCAGGCATGGCAATCACTTCTGCTTTCTAAGGGCGAAGATTCAAACCAGGTTGTTGCATGTAAATCTATCATTTCGCGCCAATTATCAAGCATTTTATATGCAAGGTGATAAAGACCGACCTTTTCATAGGCGCGGAACACAAAGAACATCATTGAATATGAGCAGATAGGTAATTCCTTATCGTTATAGGTGCGCTGAAGTAAGTCGCGCGCTTCATTTCCTGTAACAACGTCAGATAAAACCGCCCAGATCTGCGAGTGCATACTGAAAACGCTTTCTTCGGAATCCTTGAACATCTTTTTAGTTTCATCATAGAAATAATTTTTTGTGCTGATGCGTAATTTTTCGGCTTTTTCCTTATATTCTTCCGCTAAACCGCGTCTTCCTGAAAAAAGCGCCATTTCACATGCGTTTTCGTAAGCAACGATAAGCATAAAATTATAAACGGCAATGCTTCCCGTTAAGGTGGGGATGCCTCCGTACCAAGTGGAAACCCAATCAACGTAACTCCATCTGCCTAAAGGA
>JAZULU010000108.1:0-6952 GCA_045603265.1 Clostridia bacterium | reverse complement strand
CGAAGAATGGTTTACCCAATTATTCCTTATGTTCCAGAACCCCGTGCTTGGCGTTATCGCAGGTGCAGTTCTTACTGCAATAATTCAGTCGTCCTCAGCATCAGTAGGTATCCTTCAGGCATTAAGCGCAACGGGCGCGGTAACTTATTCAGCGGCACTTCCCATAATCATGGGTCAGAATATCGGTACTTGTGTAACTGCACTTATCTCTTCAATCGGAACGGGCAAAAATGCGCGCCGTGCCGCAATTATCCACTTGTTATTTAATACGTTGGGCACGCTTATAGTTCTTCCTATTTTCTATCTTATTAACCATTTTGCACACTTTGCATTTATGGATATGAGTGTAACCCACGTTGGCATTGCTATACTTCACACCGGATTTAACATTGCCGCAATTTCAATACTTGCACCTTTCTCAAAATTACTTGTTAAGTTTTCAACTCTTATCGTTCCCGAAGGCAGCGAAAAGGACGAAACAAAACTTCTTGATGAACGTTTCTTCACCGTTCCCTCCGTTGCTATTGAGCGTTCAAAAACCGTTGCCGTAACAATGGCAGAAATGTCAGTAGGCTCTATTCACGACGCCCTTAACCTTTTAGATAATTACAACGAAAAAGAAGCCGATAAGATCCGCGAAATCGAAGGCAAGGTTGATATATTTGAAGACAAACTGGGCTCGTATCTTGTAAAACTTTCAAGCCATAGCATGTCCGAAAACGACAGCAACGAAGCAAACAAACTTCTTCACGTTATCGGTGACTTTGAACGTATCTCCGACCATGCACTTAACATCGTTGAATCTGCCGAAGAAATCCATGATAAAAACATGGAGTTTTCAGGTGAAGCGAAACGCGAACTTAAAGTACTTATTGATGCAGTTAAGGAAATTCTTGATATTTCGCTTAAAGCATTTAAGGAAGACGACCTTGATTCCGCAATTATGGTTGAGCCTTTGGAGCAGGTAGTTGATAGCCTCCGTGATACTTTAAAGAAACAGCACATCGCACGTTTAAGAAGAAAAGAATGTACCATCGAACTTGGTTTCGTGTTGTCCGATCTTTTAACTAACCTTGAACGTATCTCCGACCATTGCTCAAATATCGCAGGTTGCGAACTTGAGATCGCCCACGAAGAACTTGATATTCATGAATATTTAAGCAACGTAAAGGGTGGCGACACCAAGGAATTCAACGATTACTACGACTACTTCAAGTTAAAGTATGCACTTAATGCAACAAGTGAACAGTAAAAATCAGCCCAAGTTTTTTGAAAGAAACTTGGGCTTTTTTCGTAAAAAGTCAACTTGACAAATATAATAATTTATGTATAATATTCCTTGCATACGGAGAAGTACCCAAGAGGCTGAAGGGTCTGGCTTCGAACACCAGTAGGCGGCTAATTACCGTGCGGGGGTCCAAATCCCCCCTTCTCCGCCAAACAAAGAACACACCTTTATGGTGTGTTTTTTGTTTGCAGGGGGGATTTGAAGCCTAAGAGGGAATAAGCCGTAAAGAAAACGATTAATAATCGTTTTTAGGCTTATTTTTGCGAGTTGGGTACTGCGAGTATTGCAAAGCAAACGGAGCGGTCAACGAGCAAGTCAGATGCGTAGCATCTGCCCCCCTTCTCCGCCTCGTCGGCACAGTAATTGACAAAACCTTGGTCTATACGATATAATATTTTATCGGTGGTGATTATATGAATTCAAAAAGAATATGGTTTATGATTCCAGCAGTTATATTCCCATATTTAATATTGGCTTCATTGGCAATTATTTTCTTTAGTACAACAAATCCGATAGCAACGTATATTATGGTCAATTTATTGAACAGCAATGCTCTTAATCTGCTTTTTATCGTCTTAATATACGCAGTTATTGCTTTGATGCTTAGTATAATTTGTTTTGCTTTAAGTATTTATAAAAATTGGAATTCACTTTCATTGGCAAAAACGGTTAAGATTATTAAACTTATCCAAATTCCCGCATACGTTACAATTTTTGCTTTAGGATTGATTTTTTTATTAGCAATTTTTACCGCACCTTTTACTTTTTTACTTTTTGTTTTTGATTGTGTTACCCTTATGATGACAGGACTTTTATGCACTTCTGCCGTCATAATCGCAACTCGTCAAAATCTAATTGAATTCAAAAACTATTTTTGGGTTATTATCTTGCAATTTTTCTTCTGTTGCGATGTTGTTGCATCTATTATTTTCTACTTTAAACTTAAAAAAATATCTGTTTTTTCAGAATCCCTCACTTTAAAATAACATTTCATGCTATAAAATTCTAACAGAAAGCAGGTGCAAAAAATGATAGTTAAAGTTATTCAACCTCCTTATTTTGCAGGAGATGAACCTGACAAGGTAATTGCAGAATTTTTAATGGACGAATTAAGAAAATCTCCAAACAATTCACTTACCGTTCTTCCGGAATATTCTAACGCAGGCGGTCTTTCCGATGCAGAAAGAGAGATAAAGGCCATGGCACGCGCGGAAGAAATGATTAATGAAGCGGTAAAAATCGCTAAAGAAAGAAATTTATACGTTGTTATAAACGTTCTTGAAAAGCGAGAAAACAAAATGAGAAACAGTACATATCTTATAAACAAGAACGGCGAAAAAGTGTTTATTTACGATAAGATCCATCTTCCGCCGTCAGAAGTTTCATTAGGCGTTACGCCCGGTGACGGTGCTTGTTTCTTTGTTCTTGACGATATTCGTTTCGGCTTTATGACTTGTTATGACGTATATTTTAACGAGCAGATCGAATATATTGCAAGCCAGAAACCTGATATAATTCTGATCCCCGGCTACCAGCGCGGTGAGCGCACCGATATTATCCGCGCCCAGGCAAAACTTACTGCATTCCGCGCAAATGCTTTTGTGTTAAGGTCGTCCTATTCAATGAACAGCGATGATCATGGCGGTTGTTCAATGATAGTTTCCCCCGAAGGCCTTATTTTAAAGGATATGGGCATGAACGTAGGAGCTATAGAAGAAAACATCGACCCCAAGAAAAAATATATGCGTTCAGCAGGCTTTGGCGGCGACACCGTAAGAAACGATGATTTTATAAACGCAGGTCTTTGCCCTCACGTTTTTTCCAAGTAAAAATTTAGCAGACGTTTTATCGTCTGCTTTTTTTTAAATTTTTGTTGCTCTTTTTCCCACAACATGATAAAATGTTTTCATAAAAAATTTTTTGAGGTGAAATTATGCCTTTTTGTTCAAGATGCGGAACTCCGCACAACGATAATGATAAATTTTGTTCAGGTTGCGGTCAGCAGTTTAATTTAGTAGCCGTACAGCCACAGCAACCCATGCCGGTAAGTTATTCCGTTGACCTTTTCTGGGGCAACCAATATACGTTTCCCCTTTCAGGCGAAGTTCTTACCATATCAAAGGAAATGGACGTTTTCAACCACTATCGCAAGGAATTTGACAAACTTGCAAGAATTCAGGTTGAAAATTTAAAGCAAGAGTATTTTTATCGTATTTACGATTTTGATTCTTTTGTTCTTACTTTCCCCGAAATATACGGCAAACACCGTCAGCCGTTAATAGATGCCGCTATGGACGTTCTTGCCAAGGCACAGATCTACGATATTTCACCTGAACAGTTTGAAAATGATCATACAGAAGATTTCTGCCTTTGCGGTGAAGACGTTGACAACGTGCTCGAAAGTTTCAATAACACCATTGAAGCAAACCAGGACAGAAAAATCAGGGCATATAATATGATGCCGGGAATGGTTTTCAGCGGTATTGGCGGATTCGCGGCGGCACTTGCAATGAACTATGCCGTAAACAGCATTGCTGAAGCCGATATTAGAAACGCTAACGTTACTCCCGCACAGCGCGCTGAACTTTTTGGAAGAATCAACTTTGACAATCTTATGAACCGTGCATATCTTGACTATTGGCGTGTTTTCCTTTCACTTACCTACACTATGTATCAAAGAGGCATGGGTGTATGGTATCCCACCGTTCAGAGTAACGAGCGTGCTGAGGGGCTGTTCCAGAATCTTTCTATCGGAAGAATTCCTCCTGAGCATGTACCTCAACAAATGGTAAATCTTTTGCAACTTAATCCCTATATGGAAGGGCATATTGATTTTCTTTTAAACAGATTCCCCACGCCCGAGGGTAACGCAATTTATAACTATTTCAGCCTTTAATAGCGGTGAATGATTTGGACTCAGCAAAGTTATATAAAAAGATATTTAAAATAATGGGTGATCTTACGCCACTTTACGTTGATTGCGGTCAACTTTGTAACGGCGCATGCTGTAAAGGCGATAATAATACGGGGATGCGTCTTTTTCCTTTTGAAGAAAGTTCTTTAGGAAAGAAAGATGGTAATCTTGTTGTTTGCAACGGCACTTGCGATCGTTCTATCCGCCCTTTAGCGTGCAGAATATTTCCCTTTTTCCCAACAATAGACCAAAAAGGCAAAATTTACGTTGAGTTTGACTTGCGTGGCGCGCGCCTTTGCCCCATGTTTCAATTTTATGACGATCTGGAATTTAACCCAAAATTTTTAAAAGCGGTAAAAAAGGTTGGGAAACTTCTAAAAAAAGATGAAGCAACAAGAAAATTTCTTGTTGATACAACAGAAGAAATTGATACATATAAAGTTTTCTTAGAAAAAAAATAAAAGACCGAACTCGGTCTTTTATTTTTTCAATATTTCATCATACTGTGCCTTATCTTTATTGCGTCTGTAAAGTACAAAGCGAGTGCCGATTATCTGCACACTTTCGCTGTTTGTATCTTCTGCCAGTCTAAATGCAGCCTCCCTTGCCGTTAAAGGCGAGTTTTCAAGAACACGCATTTTAATAAGTTCACGGGCGGAAAGTGCATCATCTACCTGCTGAACAAGATTATAATTTATTCCGTCCTTTCCCACCTGAAGAATGGTATCCATTTTATTGGCGCATCCGCGCAATTTAGCACGTTGTTTACTTGTAAGCATATTTTCATTTCCTTTTTTATTTTTTAATAATTTTACACTTTTTTACCGATTTGGTCAACATAATTATTGCAAAAACTCATTTATTACAAAAATATTACGTTGACATTCGTCTTTTGATGTTATATAATGTATATATATTAAAGTTATTCAAATTTTTAAGGAGGTTATCGTATGAACAACTTTTTCAACAAACTTTTTGGCGACCCCATATTTTCAGCATTACTCACCATACTTTCAGGCATTTTAATTACAATTTTCTATGCCTGGGTACTTAATATTGTTTGTATTATTTTAGGTTGCGTAGTAGCAGTTATTGGCTTAGTAAATATCGTAAAATACTTCCGCACACCTGAAGATTCAAAATACAATCTTTTTACCGGTCTTGTTTTCGGCGCACTTGGTCTTAGCATCGTTTTCACACCTGACATGCTTCTTGATATTGTTGCGGTTGTTTTCGGAATCATCATCCTTTATCATGGTATTGTGAACTTCCAAAACTCACTTATAATCAAAAAGTCAGGCTATAATCTCTGGTATTTGTCACTTATCTTTGCTTTAGTTACCGTTCTTGCAGGAATTTTACTTATCATATTCAAAGATATTGACTATATCGCTACAATTATCGGTGTTACCCTTATCGTTGAAGGCGCACTTAATACTTGGACAGCCATAAAGGTAAAAAAAGCAAATGAATAAAATTAAAAAGTTACTTGTATGTTTTATTTGCCTTGCATTAATCTTTTGCGCAGGCTGTAAAACTAATAATCCCGATACGTCAACGGGGGTGGTTGCTCCTATTAACAAACTTGCCCTTATTACGACGGATCTTGAAATTGAAATCGATTTTAACTATGCCGCCATATGGGAAGGCGTTGTAACGTGTTGTGAATCAAATAGTCTTAATTACAGTTACTACCGCCCCAGCGAAATGACTGACGAAGCCATTTCCCAACAATTTCAATATGCCATCGAGGACGGTGCATCGGTAATAATCTGCATGGGTGACGTTTTTGCACCTACAGTTAAAACCATGCAAGATTCCCATCCTGACGTAAAATTTGTTGTTATTGACGTTTCAGATGAAAGTATCGGCACACTTAAACCCAATACTCATACCGTAATGTTCCGTCAGGAGCAGGGTGGCTACATTGCCGGCTACGGTGCCGTAAAAGACGGTTTTAAAAAACTTGGTTTTATGGGCGACCATATGGCTGAAGCCTATTCAAGTTACGCTTACGGATTCATTCAGGGTGCCAATGATGCCGCAAAAGAATTGAACGTTTCAATCGAAATAAACGTAGCATACAAAACCGACTACGAAAGTGATGAGATTGCCTTAAACGCAGTTGATGCCTGGTTTAAAGAAGGCACCGAACTTGTGATGGTATGTGCCGACGATGCTTTTACCGAAGGTTGCGCACAAAGAGCAGTTGAAAACATGGGCTATCTTATCGGAACAAACAACGATCAGTCCCACTTAGGTGCAAACCTTGACTACAATCCTTTCCTTACAAGTTCAATGAAAGGTCTGCGCGAAGCGGTTGACGCTACACTTGAAATGATGCTTGCAGGCTCATGGGAATCTGAAATGGGCGGTAAAACACTTTATTTCGGCTTGCAGAATGGCAACTACATCTATCTTCCCGAATATGAAGCAACTTGGCTTTTTAAGGGTTTCTCTCTTGATGAATATAATGCCGTTAAAACAAAAATTTCCAATAGCGAGATCCCCATTGACGGTACAAAGATGCCTGAAGTAAATACCGATCTTGTAAAACTTAAAATAATAAGCAAATAATCATCCACGTGCATAGCACGTGGTTTTTATTATTCGGGCATAGCCCTTATTCACTGGCTTAGCACAAATGTGCTCTTTTGTTGACCTGCCAGTCATGCATTGGTTACTTGCTACCCGTTAACGGGTCGCGTGGATCGAACAAACTCAACTGATCTGCCTCTCTATCCGCTTTT
>JAZULU010000107.1:0-15315 GCA_045603265.1 Clostridia bacterium | reverse complement strand
AGCACATTCTTCCGGACTTTCGTTTTCCAAAAACTTTCCGCCAACGCCGATCCACTTATCCTTATTTATGTCGTTTTGCTTTTTTATTCTGTGAAGCATAAGATATTTGTTATCTTGTTCTATATGAACAAGAGTTGTGTTTTTCATAAATACATCGCCTTTCTTTCTATTATATTGTATCACAAAAACAAAAAAATGCAAAGGATAACAAAATTTGATAAAAATCTTTTTTTGTCTATTGAAAAACAATTTGGAATGTGGTAGAATATTCTTTGTGAGTGCGTAAACTCATAAAATAATAATTTTATACGGAGGAGAATCATGGAAAAGAAATTGATTTTTGACGTTGAGGACAAACCGAAATTTGGGCAAATGCTTATTTTCGCGCTTCAGCAGTTGCTTGCCATTCTTGCGGCGACAATAGCAGTACCCACCATTATCGGATTGCCCACACAAATTCCTGCTGCTATTTTAGGCGCAGGTGTAGGTACGTTGGTGTATCAACTTTTTACAAAGTTTAAGAGTCCCGTTTTCTTGGGAAGTTCCTTTGCATTCCTTTCATCTTTGGGCGTAGCACTTGCTTACGGCTACTGCGGTATCGTTTTAGGCTCAATAGTTGCAGGTCTTGTTTACGTTATTATTGCTATTATCATTCACTTTGTAGGCACTGATTGGGTAAACAAACTTATGCCTCCTGTTATTATCGGACCTACCGTTGCGCTCATCGGTCTTTCACTTGCAGGCGCAGCAATGGGCGATATGGTAAAGGCTAACTCATCTGAAGTTTACGACGCATATAACCTTGTTTCACTTCTTTGCGGTCTTGTTGCGTTTTTGACTATCGTTATCTGCTCAACACAGAAGAAATATAAAATGCCCCGTCTTATACCATTTATTATCGGTATTGGTGCAGGCTATGCGGTTGCAGCCATCTTTACCGTTATCGGTAACGTTGCAGGTCTTGATTACTTAAAGATAATCAACTTCCAGCCCGTTGTTGATAATTTTAAGGATTTCAGTTTTGCTTCAATTATCGATTATCCTCGCCTTGCAGGTGTTGAAGGCATTAAGGAACTTCTTACCGGTAACATGGCACCTGAAATTCTTAATGCCAATAAGGATGCAACACTTCTTAATGCAGGCGGTGTTGTTGAAGTTATCATCGCATTCCTTCCCGTTGCACTTGTTGTTTTTGCTGAACATATTGCCGATCACAAAAATCTCTCCTCCATTATTGACAGAGATCTTATTAAAGAACCCGGACTTAAGAGAACTCTTTTAGGTGATGGCGTTGGCTCAATGGCCGGTACGATTTTCGGTATCTGCCCCAACACAACTTACGGTGAATCGGTTGGTTGTGTTGCCATTACGAAAAACGCATCAATTTCAACTATTACAACAACTGCAATTATGTGTATAGTTCTTTCCTTTATTAAGCCTATCATGGTTGTGCTCCAGACCATTCCTTCATGCGTAATGGGCGGTGTTTGCCTTACACTTTACGGATTTATCGCAGTTTCAGGTCTTAAGATGTTTAAGGATCTTGATCTTAATGATAACAAGAATCTCTTTGTTGTTGCTGCTATACTTATTTCAGGTATCGGCGGACTTTCAATCCAGATTCCCTACGCACTTGATCCTGCAACAGGCGCAGTTGCAAAGACAATTACTATCACAAGCATTGCTACTGCACTTATTCTTGGTATTTTGACAAACTTCATTCTTACAAAAATCGAAAACAGTAAACTTGGCAAGGAAGAATAAAAATGAAAAATTATGAAAACGTAACCATATTCAATCATCCCCTTATCAATCATAAGATCGCTATTTTAAGGGATGAAAAAACAAGCATGAAAGAATTTCGTGAACTTGTTGAGGAAATCACCACTCTTATGACGTTTGAATGTCTTAAAGAGGGCGTTCCCACCGTTGAAAAGGAAGTTAAAACTCCCCTTGAAACTTGCACCCAGCACGTTGTTAAGGATAACGCAATCGTTATAGTGCCCATTCTTCGTGCAGGTCTTGGCATGGTAAACGGAATCCACGTTTTATTCCCCTCGGCACGCGTTGGCCATATCGGTCTTTACCGCGATGAAGAAACACTTCAACCCCAGGAATATTACTGCAAACTTCCCGAAGGCATTGAGGAAAAACTTGTTCTTGTAGTTGATCCCATGCTTGCAACGGGCGGAAGTGCATGCGATGCAATTACCATGCTTAAAAAGCGCGGTTGCAAGGATATTAAGTTCATGGCAGTTATCGGTGCACCTGAAGGCGTTTCCCGTGTTGCCGAAGAACATCCTGACGTTCACGTCTTCGTTTCAACACTTGACAGATGCCTTAACGAAAACGGCTATATTCTGCCCGGTCTTGGTGATGCGGGGGATAGGCTTTTCGGCACAAAATAAGTTTTAGAGATTCGATAAACCCCTACAAACATATTATTTAAAGAAGTCGATAAAAATCGGCTTCTTTTTTTATCTGTACATATTGAAAAAACTATAAAATTGTGGTACAATATATTTAATCAACGTAGAAAGGCATGAAATTTTATGGCAAAGAAAAAAATTCTGTTTGTAACATCTGAAGCAGTTCCTTTTATTAAGACGGGCGGTCTTGCTGACGTTGCCGGAACTCTGCCTGAATATTTTAATAAAAATAAATATGATGTGCGCGTGATCTTGCCTAAATATGCTTGCATAAAGGCGGATTTTAAAGATAAACTTACCTACAAATTCAATACGGTAGTGCGTCTTTCGTGGCGAAATCAGTATGCAGGTGTTTTTGAATATAAGCATAACAACGTTACATTCTATTTTATTGATAATGAGTTTTATTTTAACTCGCCTACACCTTACGGTGAGGCAAGAGGTGATATTGAAAAGTTTGCATTTTTCTGCCGTGCGGTGCTTTCGGTAATGCCTGAGATCGGCTTTTGTCCCGATATCATTCATTGCCACGATTGGCAAGCATCAATGATTCCCGTATATCTTTTTGATGAGTTTAAAAACAGCGATTTTTATAAAAACGTAAAAACCGTATTTACCATACATAACCTCAAATTCCAGGGCGTCTACAGTAAAGATATTGTTGAGGACGTGCTGGGAATTTCCAATGAATATTTTGATAAAGGCATAATTGAAGCCTATGGTGATTGTAATCTCTTAAAAGGCGGACTTAATTATGCTGATAAAATAACAACGGTAAGTGCAAGTTATGCTGAGGAAATAAAAACACCCTTCTACGGTGAGGGTCTTGATTCCTTTGTGCGGTCCCGCCAAAAAGACCTTCTTGGAATCGTAAACGGCATTGACTATAAAACTTTTGATCCTGAAACAGACCAGAGTATTTATAAAAACTATTCCTGGCGCAATGTTGAAGAAAAAACTGAAAACAAACTTCAACTTCAGAAAGATATGGGGCTTAAGCAGGATAAGGATATAATGCTTATTGGTATTGTTTCACGTCTTACCGGACAAAAGGGATTTGATCTTGTTGATTGCATCCTTGATGAATTATTGCAAGATAAGGTTCAGATTGTGGTTTTAGGTACGGGCGAGGAACGCTATGAGGAAATGTTCAAATACTTTGAAAACAAATATCCTGAAAAATTAAAGGTAAATCTTTTATATAATGAGGAATTATCTCATAAAATATATGCAGGCTGTGATGCCTTTTTGATGCCTTCGCTTTTTGAGCCTTGCGGTCTTTCACAACTTATGAGTCTTCGTTACGGCACGTTGCCTATCGTTCGCGAAACGGGCGGCTTAAAAGATACGGTAATACCTTATAATGAATTTGAATCTACCGGTACGGGATTTAGTTTTTCAAACTACAATGCCCACGATATGCTTTATACCATTCGTTATGCTAAAAAAGTTTTTGAAAACAAAAAGGAATGGCAGAAACTTGTGAAGCGTGCCATGAAGACAGATTATTCTTGGAAAACTTCTGCAAAGGAGTATGAAAAACTTTACGATTCTTTGATTTGAAAAAGGGGGGGATAGCCTGTGAAAAAAATCGCATTACTTTTATTGATCGTACTTACTTTTGCAGGCTGTGTCCATAACGAAGCGGAAACTAATTTGCCTACGGAATATAAATTCACCATTTCCGAAAGTGAAATTTTCCCTTTTTACTGTATCGGGCAGGACGATAATTTGTGGCGAATTGAATCTAACGGCGCATATTCAACAAAATACCGCGTAAACTATTCTGTGGGCGGAACAGAGCATAACTTCGTGAAATATCTAAAATATGAAGATATGGTCATATTTGCAACTGATATAAAAGTGCAAAACGGCATAACTTTTGCTGCCCTTTGCTACCAAAAAGGAAGAAGCGAAGCGGAGAAACTGGCAAGCAACGTAGTAATCGATTCTGTTCGAGTACAAAATAACGGAAATCTTCTCTTTTTAGATACTGACGGAACTTTGTTTTTTAAGCGTGACGGCATTTTAACAAAAATAGAACAAGATGTTGCTCAGGCTGAATTTGTAGGCGAAGATAATTTCTTGTTCAGATTAAAAAACGGAACAGATGAAAAGGGTGAAATGTGTTATCCCATATATTCTGCCACGGCGGATTACCGAAATTATTTGATGAACGGTGCATTAATTGCGTCATCTGATAGTGAAAACGGTAAGGCGTATATTATAAAAAATAGGCACACAGTGCAAAAACGCGCTTCATCTACTGAGGTTGCCGAGTGCTATGTATATGCTGACGGTGAAGTGCTTTTCAACATTCCATCGGTGGTGCTTTCCCAATTTGAAAATGATAAACATATGTTTCTTATTTCGTGCAATGAAGATGAACCTACTTTAAAATACGATCTGTATCGCGTTGACGGAAGTATGCCTGAACTAAAAGCAACCGATATAATTTCGGGCAAATATATTTCTCAAAAAAGGGACGTTTTTGCTTACGAAATACAGACGGCTGAAAGCGTAACCACAAATATAATAGATCACACCGATAAAGTCAGGACATACGATCTGGGCGAAAAATGTGCCCTTGACAAAATATATTCATGCGCCCCGTACCTTTATGTGTTTGTTGACGGTGAGCTGCTTATGCTTGAAGAAAACTCAACGGGCGCCCTTATTGATGATGGAATCAACAATATTAAAGTGATAGATAACAGTCTTGTTTGCTTTAAGGAAAAGACTCCGCCATACAGTATTTCCGTATGCAACGGAATATCTGTTCAGAATAAAGTGAAAAACGTAAAAAGCAGTAATATTAAATTTTCTAAAGGCGAATTATACTACTATACCGAAGGCAACGATCTTAACATGGTTGATGCAACGGGGCAGAGTTTTGCTTTTATAAGTAACGTTGATACAAATATTGGCTACATATGTTCAAACGGAACGGTAGCAGTTGCAAAAAACGATGATAAAACCTTGTTTATTGCAAGCCGCTTCGGAATGTGTGACGGTCAGTTAAAAATAAAAAAATTTATAACGGAGGAATAATATGTTGTTGGCGTTGGCAATAGTTGCAGTTATAATCGGAACGGCTCTTTTGGTGCTGGAATGTTTTCTGCCGGGAATCGGTGTTGCAGGAATTTCAGGGGGCATTTTAAGCGTTCTTGGAATAATCGGACTTTCTTTTTACATAGGCTGGTATGTGATTTTTGTAATTCTTTTAATAATAGCAATAGTTCTTTTGAGCATTGTTTTGTTTGCAAAAACTGCCACACAAGGCAAAAATCCCTTGATTCTTTCGCAAAAAACAGATAAGGAATCGGGATTTTCGGCAAATGATGATAACAGTGAACTTATAAATAAAGAGGGCAAGGCGGTAACACAGCTTCGCCCCGCAGGAATTGCGCTTATAGATGAAAAGCGCGTTGACGTAGTAACTAACGGCGAATTTCTTGAAGCAGGTACACCTATTTTTGTAAAAGATATTCAGGGACGCCGTATTATAGTTGAACAAATTAAAGGAGGTAACTAAAAATGTTACAATTAATTTCTATGGACATAAGTCCGGTTATGGTTCCGGTGATTGCAATTATCGTGGTTGCGCTTGTCGTGCTTATCGTGTTCTTGCGCCTTTTCCCAATCGGTCTTTGGATGACTGCGCTGTTTTCAGGCGTTAAGGTTGGAATATTCCAACTTGCTACAATGCGTTTTAGACGTGTTAATCCCCAGAGAATAGTATATCCCATGATCCAGGCAACAAAAGCAGGTCTTGATCTTGATATGAGTAAACTTGAAGCACACCTTCTTGCAAAGGGTAACGTTGAAAAAGTTGTAAATGCTCTTATTGCCGCACAGCGTGCAGAAATTCCCCTTAATTTTGAACGTGCAGCAGCCATCGACCTTGCAGGCCGTGACGTTTTAACTGCAGTTCAGATGTCAGTTAATCCTAAGGTTATTGAAACTCCCGTTATTGCCGCCATTGCAAAGGACGGTATTGAACTTCGCGCAAAGGCTCGTGTTACGGTGCGCGCCAATATTGACCGCTTGGTAGGCGGTGCAGGCGAAGAAACTATCATCGCCCGTGTTGGTGAAGGTATCGTTACAACGGCAGGCAGTGCTGAAAGCCATAAAGCAGTTCTTGAAAATCCCGATCTTATTTCACGCACAGTTCTTGATAAAGGTCTTGATGCAGGTACTGCCTTTGAAATTCTTTCCATTGATATTGCTGACGTTGACGTAGGCAGAAATATCGGTGCACAACTTCAGATGGATCAGGCTGAAGCAGATAAGAAGATCGCTCAGGCAAAGGCTGAAGAACGCAGAGCCATGGCTGTTGCAAGAGAACAGGAAATGAAAGCACAAGTTCAGGAAATGCGTGCTAAGGTTGTTGAAGCGGAAGCCGAAGTTCCCAAGGCTATGGCAGAAGCATTAAAGGGCGGAAATTTAGGCGTTATGGATTACTATAAAATGGAAAACATGCTTGCCGATACACGCATGCGTTCCTCCATTGCCGAGCCCAACGTATCTAAGCCTAAATCAGAATAATGGAAGGGATTTTGGCGATTGCGGCAATAATAATTATTATTGTCCGCATGGTAAAAGCCTCTGAAAATAAGCAGAAAAAGCAAAATGAAAATCAGCCCCAGGTTGAACAGCAACGCCCCATTGCACCTCAGGCAGATCCTTTTGAACAATTCAAAAGGATTCAAACGCTATATGAAGAAAGACCTGAGCGTGACAGAAATTTTGAAGGTGTAATGCGTCCCGGCGGAGAAGGGTATAACCAGACTCACGTTGAACGCAACGATTATTCAAAGTATCCTGAAAGTACAAAAGGCTTTGTAAGCATGGAGGGTACGGAGAGTTTTGAGGGCAAGTGCATTGAGCCTGATGCCAATCATTGCGCGGTGGAACATTTGGAAGATTCTGTTTATGCTTCCGAGATCGGCATGGAAGAAAACGCTTTTACCCATGAAGATATTGTTAAAGGCATAATAATGGCTGAGATTCTTTCAAAGCCAAAAAGTTTACAGTAAAGAGGAATTCATTATGAGTGGTTTTCTTGAAGATGAAGAATTTGAAGAAGAACTTGATGAAGAAACTGCAAGCGAGAAAAGAACGTATACTTTAAAAGAAATAGAAGAGATGAATAAAAAAGACAGAATAATGCGTATAATCACTTCTTCTGTACATCTTGTGCTGATCGTAGGAGCTTTTATAGGCTGCTGGATATGGACAAAAGATATTATTCTTGCGGTAGGCGCGTATCTTTTAGGTTTCCTTGCAATAAAACTGTTACTTTCGTTTATTCCTGATATGGGAACGTATGTGGGTGGCGGATACGTTGACGTATATATAGGTAACGGTGAATATGTTAAACAGTGGGATGATAAAGCTGTAACCAAATATGGCTTTTTTAACGTTCTCGGTGATGTGATAATGCACCTTATAGGATTCGTTCTGCTTGTGGTTTTTGCATATTATTTATTGCCATACTTTATGTTTGTCTTTCTTTTCGTTGGCGGAGTAGGTCTTGCAGTAATAAAATATCTGGCTTTGCCGGTTATAAGAGATGTATGTAATATTATTGCTAAAAAGGCAAAAAACAGACTTTTTAACACCATAGATATTATTGCTGAATGGGTTTGCGTGGTTTTAATCGTTGTATCTATTGTTGGCGCATACTTTGTTCTGCCTAACGTTTTGCCTCAAAAGCTTGACGTAATAGAAGCACTTGACGTATATTGTGAAGAGGAAAAGACTACAAATAACTTAAAAGGAGTAGATCCCAATAAGTATGAAATTAAGTACAAACATGCTTCTACCGTTGCTGAATTTGATTATGAGGGCGATCTCGATTGCGGAAACGGTATAATAAAAAACGGCAGGGCACAAATTTTATATCGGTATAATTTTGAAGAGTGGCAAGCTGAGCGTGCGTCATATGAGTTTAACGGAGAATTAAAAATTGTTTCTCCAGTAACATATTCCTGCGACGATGAAATCTTTTCAATGGCAAATTATGAATCGCCTTCGATCGTTAAGATACGCATAGATTATTTTGACGGAACAACGGGAAAAGGTAATTATGAGGTAATTGAAAAGTCGACGGGAAATGTTGTTTTTACAACTCCTTTAACCATTGGAATGCCTGTTTACGGTAAATTTGGATATACATTTGAATTTTTCCTTGAAACACCCATTAACGTAGGATACTTTGGGTATGGAAAATTTTTATGCGATTATGATATGGGCTCAGACACCTTTGAAATAAAAGAGTTTGGCGAAAAGTTTAGTTTGGAAAAATAAAAAAACGCGGTTGATTTTTATCAACCGCGTTAGTTTTTTTCTTATTTTGTTTTAAGAACAACGTCGTGTGCGCCGCCTTCAACGATACTTACTGAGGAAACAAGTGTTAATTTTGCTTTTTCCTGAAGTTCGGGAATGTTGTGTGCGCCACAGTTGCACATGGTGCTTTTAACCTTTGAAAGAGTCTTTCTTACGTTGTCGGAAAGGTAACCTGCATAGGGAACGTAGGAGTCAACACCTTCTTCAAAGGAAAGTTTGCCTGCACCGCCAAGATCGTATCTCTGCCAGTTTCTTGCACGGTTTGAGCCTTCGCCCCAATACTCTTTCATTAAAGTTCCGTTTACGTTTACCTTTGCGGTGGGGCTTTCTTCAAAGCGAGCAAAGTATCTGCCAAGCATTACAAAATCTGCGCCCATTGCAAGTGCTAAGGTGATGTGGTGATCGTGAACGATACCGCCATCGGAGCATACGGGAACGTAAATGCCCGTTTCCTTATAATATTCATCGCGTGCACGGCATACGTCAATAACTGCAGTTGCCTGACCTCTGCCGATACCTTTTGTTTCACGGGTGATGCAGATGGAGCCGCCGCCGATACCAACCTTAATAAAGTCAGCACCGCACTCAGCAAGGAAGCGGAAGCCTTCACCGTCAACAACGTTACCTGCGCCAACCTTAACTGTATCGCCGTACTTTTCGCGGATAAAATCAATGGCAAGTTTCTGCCATTCGGAGTAACCTTCGGAGGAGTCGATACAAAGTACGTCAGCACCTGCTTCAACTAAAGCGGGAACGCGTTCCTTATAGTCACGGGTGTTGATACCTGCGCCTACGATGTAGCGTTTCTGTGCATCAAGAATTTCATCGGGGTTGTTCTTGTGTGTTTCATAGTCCTTACGGAAAACGAAATAGCAAAGTTTGCCTTCTTCGTTTACGATGGGAAGTGAATTTAATTTGTGATCCCAGATGATATCGTTGGCTTCGGAAAGAGTTGTGCCTTCCTTTGCGGTGATGAGCTTATCTAAAGGAGTCATAAATTCCTTAACCTTAACAGATGCGTCCATTCTGCTTACGCGGTAATCTCTGCCCGTTACGATGCCAACAAGTTTGCCGTTCTGTGTACCGTCATCGGTAACTGCAACGGTTGAATGACCTGTTGCTTCTTTAAGAGCAAGAACGTCAGCAAGGGTGGATTCAGGTGAAAGGTTTGAATCACTTTTTACAAAACCTGCCTTGTAGCCTTTTGCGCGTGCTACCATTGCGGCTTCATCTTCGATGGACTGTGAGCCGTATATAAAAGATACACCGCCTTCACGGGCAAGAGCAACTGCAAGTCTGTCACCTGAAACGGACTGCATTATTGCAGAAACCATAGGAATGTTCATTTCAATAGCAGGCTTTTCGCCTTTCTTGAACTTAACCAGTGGTGTTTTAAGGCTTACGTTCTGGGGAATGCAAGTGCTGTCGGAATATCCCGGAACAAGCAAATATTCATTAAATGTGTGTGAGGGTTCATTAAAGAAGGTTGCCATAATTATATCTCCTTTTTTAAAAATTTATATTGTCCTATATGATAAACGCCTTTAGCTTTTTTGTAAAGTAAAAACTAAAGGCATTTTTTGTTAATTTTCTTTGTATATGGGGAATTTTTCGCACAGTGCTACCACTTCTTTTGTAACAGCGTCTTTATTGCCTTCAAAATCAACGGCAACTTTTTTAAGCCAATGTGCGATCTTCTTCATTTCTTCTTCCTTGAAGCCACGGCTTGTTACAGCGGGCGTACCGATACGGATACCGCTTGTAATAAAGGGACTCTGAGGATCTGCGGGGATAGCGTTTTTATTTGCTGTAATGTGAACTTCATCAAGCATCTTTTCATATTCCTTGCCGGTTAAATTGAAGTTGCGAAGGTCGATAAGCATAAGATGATTGTCAGTTCCGTCAGAAACAAGGTTAAAGCCTTCTTCCTTAAGGGCAGAAGCAAGTGCCTGGGCATTTTTTGCGATCTGTACCTGATACTCCTTAAATTCGGGGGTAAGTGCTTCACCCAAAGCAACTGCTTTTGCGGCAATAATGTGCATAAGAGGTCCGCCCTGAGTGCCGGGGAAGATAGCCTTATCGATCTGCTTTGCAAGTTCTTCAACACAAAGGATCATACCGCCGCGAGGTCCGCGAAGTGTTTTGTGAGTTGTTGTTGTAACAACATGAGCATAGGGAACGGGGCTTTCATGAACACCTGCGGCAACAAGACCTGCAATGTGTGCCATGTCAACCATAAAATATGCGCCTACTTTGTCAGCAATCTCTCTGAAACGCTTGAAATCTATTTTTCTGGGATATGCGGAAGCGCCTGCAAGAATAAGTTTAGGCTTGTTCTCAAGGGCGAGTTTTTCAACCAGATCATAATCAATGGTCTGTGTTTTTTCGTCAACACCGTAAGGAACGATGTTAAAATATTTACCTGAAATGTTTACGGGAGAGCCGTGGGAAAGATGTCCGCCCTCGGCTAAGGACATGGAAAGCACAGTATCACCGGGGTTTAAAAGAGCAAAGAAAACTGCAAGGTTTGCGCTTGCACCTGAATGGGGCTGAACGTTTGCATGCTCTGCACCGAAAAGTTTCTTTGCGCGCTGGCGTGCGATCTCTTCAACTTCGTCAACGTACTGGCAACCGCCGTAGTAACGCTTTGAGGGATAGCCTTCAGCGTACTTGTTGGTAAGGGGAGTGCCGGCAGCTAAAAGAACTGCTTTTGAAACAACGTTCTCTGAAGCGATAAGTTCGATATTGTGCTGTTGGCGGTCAAACTCTCTCTGGCATGAAGCAAAAACTTCTTGGTCGTAATTTTTTAACTCGTCGTAAAACATTTTTGTACCTCATTTCTAAAATTTAACTGTCATTCTGACAGATCTAATATATAAGCAGGATCATATTCCGTTATTTCTTTGAATTTTTGGGGCGAAACACCAAAATATTTTTTAAAACTTCTTGAAAAACTGAACAGATCACCATAGCCTACCGAAGTTGCCACAACTGAAATGGAATATTTTTCACAACTTAAAAGAGAATATGCTTTGTACATACGGTAATCAAGAATATACTGACCGGGACTTCTGCCCGTTTTCTTCTTGAAAATATTGGAAAAGTAACTTCTGTCAAGGATCAACTCGTTGGCAATGGTCTGAACAGATATATCGTGCATATATTGCCTTTTTATTATGTTAAGTGCCCTTGTTATATATGAATTTTCTGTCTTATTAAAAGAGTTATTGGTAAGAACACCGAAAATTTCCCAGATCCTTGCAATGGCGTAAGGCTGATCGTTACTGGTAAAATCAAATTCGGAAAGAATCTTTTCAAAAATGGCTTTAAGTTCAGGTGAATCCATGACGTAGGGAAGATCGTTAAGTTTGTCGCTGTCGGCATCAAAGCCTGTCCAGATATATTCCCAAGGGTTTTCTTTATCGGCTTTATATGTGGTGATCTCGCCTGGACGGATAAGAAAGACTTGACCGGGAAAAACGTCATATTCCTTACCATTGACAAAATATTTTCCCTTGCCTGAAACAACGTAATGTAACAGCCAATACATTCTTACTGCAGGCCCGTAGGTGTGATTGCTTTTGCAATCATGATGGCCTAAGGTAAGGGGATGTAATTTTATATATTTTTCATCTTGAATATTACATTGCAGAAACATATTTTCTCACCAATATAAACATATTCCCATTATATTTTGTATATTGTAACATATTTAACGTATCTTTGCAATAAAAAACTACCCGAAAATAAAAAAAGGGTAGTTTTGTTATATAAATTTTTCTAAATTAACGTATGTTCTGCCTTTTTTTGAGGTGCCGCCAACGGAAGAAAAGATAAATCTGCCAAAACCGCGGACAGAAACGGTATCGCCAACTTTGGGGATAAAACTTACGTTTTCGCAAAGTCTGCCGTTTACAAATATTTTCTTTGATGAAAATATCTCGCTTGTCTGGCTGCGGGAAAAGTTATAAAGTGCCGAGATCATACAGTCAAGGCGCAGAGATGCAACGGGCAAAGATATGCTTTCGGTATTAAAAAGAACACTTTCGGGAACTTTTTCGCTAACGGAAATTTTAATTACTGTATGCTTTACTTTGGTAAGATTTTCTTTAATATAATCTGCCATTTTATCTGTAACGAAAATAAAAGCAGAAGAATCTTTTACGATTATATCGCCTATATTATTTCTTTCAATGCCAAGATTCATAAGCGCACCCAAAAAATCGCGGTGTGTAAGATCGTCTGCAAATTTTTTAAGTACAGGCTCGGCTTTTAGACAAGTGATGGGGAAATCTTCTTCATAGCCAAAATCATCGGGTGAGCCAAACCGTGCCATAACGCGCTCACAGTTATGTGAGCCACCGAACAACGTGAAAGAATATAATTCACGCTCAATACTTTTAAGCATACTTTGCTCGTCCAACGACAAGAATTGGGTAAAAGTGTAGCGGAAGTTCATTTCCGATTTTTTTGAAAGGTCTTTTAAGTGATTTAAAAATATATTATCCATTTACTTATACACTATCGCTATTTGGCAATTATCTTTAATAAAAGTTTCGATTTTACAGTTTTCTATATATAATTCGTTGTTCTTTATAACGTTAAGTTTTTTCATGCCCTTTAAGCCAACGCCCGTTAATTTAAGGTAGGCTTCTTTAACTGTCCAGATAAGAAAAAAGTCGTTATCTGATTTAATGAAATTCTGTTCGTTTTCGGAAAAGTAACGGGATATAAGCCGTTTATCAAAGTCTTTTATAACCTCAATATCAACGCCTATGTCAAGATCATTAAAGCCTACAAGCACGTTTTCGCCCGAATGGCTTATGCTGATATTCATTATATCTGTATAGGGCTTTCCGCTTTCCTTATATAGTACGGCAGTATTAAGTTTTTCAAAAACGATTTCTTTTGCGCGCTTTGACGGCACAGAAGATTTTTCCAGAACGTAATTCATTAAATCACCCGTAAATATATTATAATAAAATTGAAAAACCGTCAATATTAATTGAGGGTGAAGACAAAGTCTTCCCCCTCTTCAAAAAACTTATTATTATATATTTTTTGATAAAAGTATACTTGACTTGCAGTTTAGACCAATATTGATATTGATTTTTTAAATAAAAAGGTGTATAATTTCTATACTAAGGCTTGGAGGCAATTTTATGAAAATAATTCAGCAGACCAATATGACGCCTACCCAAACAATGGGCTATACCATTCAGGCAAAATCAGGCGAAATTCTTGTTATTGACGGCGGATATTCCGGCAACGGCGAAGAATTAAAAAGAATAGTTAAAAGCCTTGGCGGGCATATTAATTTATGGCTGATAACTCATCCCCATAACGATCACCACAACGCCATTATGGAGGTTATAAAGGATCCTGACGGAATAACCTACGAAAAACTTGGCGCATCACAACTTCCTGATAGTTGGGCAGAACTTGCGAAAACTAAAGACACGCACGAACTTTTACATTGGAATCAGTTTGCAAGGGAAAATCTTGATGAAAGATACTTTAACATAGAAAAAGGTCAGGTATTTCAGCTTGGCACTATGAAGATCGAAGTCATTGCAGAAGCCAACCCCGAAATTTTAACTAACCCTATAAACAATCAGTCGGCAGTTTTTCGCATAACGGAAGATGATTTCACTTTCCTTGTTTTAGGCGATCTTGGTGTTGAAGCAGGTGAAAAATTACTTGCAAGCGGTGAAGACGTTCACGCTGATGCAGTTCAGATGGCGCACCACGGTCAGCAAGGGGTAAATGAGGAATTTTATAAGGCAGTTCAGCCAAAATACTGTTTCTGGTCAACACCTGATTGGCTTTGGACGAATCAGGACGGCAAGGGCCCTTTCAAAACTCTTGAAACAAGAGCATGGATGGAAAAATTAAACACAGTAAACATTACTAACTTTGATCACGCTATCGTTTTTGACAGCGTGACAAAAGAAGTTAAAAAAGTTTAGGAGGATTTTTATTATGATGAACGAAAAAGTACGCGCATTACTTAACCAGCAGATCAACAAGGAGTTTTATTCTGCTTACCTTTATCTTGATTTTTCAAACTATTTCAAGGCTCGCGGTCTTGACGGCTTTGCAAACTGGTATATGATTCAGGCGCAGGAAGAGCGGGACCTCGCAATGCTTTTCTACACCTATCTGCAGAACGAAAATCAGGTTGTAACACTTGATGCGATCGCAAAGCCCGATAAGGTTTTCACTTGCGATATGGACGTTTTAAAGGCAGGTCTTGAGCACGAAGAATATGTTACAAGCCTTATTAACGATATCTACGGCGCTGCCTATGACGTTAAGGACTTCCGTACAATGCAGTTCCTTGATTGGTTCGTTAAGGAGCAGGGCGAAGAAGAAACAAATGCCAACGATCTTATTACCAAAATGGAACTTTCCGGTTCAGATCCCAAGAGCTTATATATCTTAAACCAAGAACTCCCCGGAAGAATTTACCCCGCACCGTCATTGGTATTATAAAAAAATAGGAAGCGAAAATGCACACGCCACATAAGGCAGT
>JAZULU010000106.1:0-3243 GCA_045603265.1 Clostridia bacterium | reverse complement strand
TTAAACTTTCTTTTTTTATACCAAGTAATTTTACGTTTGGAACATCGTCAACAAGAAGACTTAATTTGTCTTTTGTAATATCCAATAGAGTACAACACAAGATACGACTTATACGGGAGAAAGTATATCTTTTACTTTTGATATTGAAAATTAGTTCGGTAATGGAGTTGGATTTAAGAATTTCTTTTTTTATTTTATATTCCAGACCTTCATTTACGCCACATATTTTTTCAATATCTTCAGCGGTCATTGAAACAAGTTTATATTTTATTATTGGAAAAAAAGCATCAAAAAACAGGGGAGAAGCATTAAAGGGGTACATCTCTGTGTTTTTTGTGTTTTGCGCTAAATCGTCCCTTATTTTGCTCGCTGAGTCATATTTTTGTTCCCGTTTTATCGTTATAGGAATTAAACTGCTTTTTAGCGTTGAAATGGATTTAATATATTCTTTTCCTAATAAATTATTTGGTTCGCCTTCAAACTGTGCAAGCGATTTTCCGTAAGAAAAACCGCTTTTTAAAAAAGTTTTAAAATCATTCTCGTTACTTGTATCGGTTAAAACATCGATTTGACCGGATTCAGATCCAAAACAAAGGTGAGTGCATCCAATATTGTTGGCGATTTGAACACCGCCAAAAGCAAAATGTTCTGCTGATTGCAGGGCATAAATTGTAGGAAGTTCTACTACGGCATCAGCACCGGATTTAAGAACTGCCTCAGTACGTTTAAACTTATCAAAAATTGAGTTTTCACCACGTTGAACAAAATTACCACTCATGATACATACGATAAAATCCGCGCCCGTAAGTTTACGCGCTTCGTGGATTTGATAAATATGACCTTGATGTAGTGGGTTATACTCACAAATAATACCGCAAATTTTAATTTTGATCACCTTTTTTTATAATTTTTCTGTACTAAATAGAAAAAATGTGTTATAATTACTCTTGTATGTTTATTATATCATACATAAAATAAAAATCAAATATTTTTTCATGGAGGTTATTTATGAAAGTTTTAGTTATTAATGCAGGCTCAAGTTCAATGAAGTATCAGCTTTTTGATATGGATAATGAACAGGTTATTGCTAAGGGCGCAATGGATCGCATTGGTCTTGGCGGCGGATCAGAGCACAAATACGTTGCCAACGGTGAAACAGTTAAAGATCTTGATCTTAACATTCCTGATCATGAAGATGCTATTCAGCGTGTTCTTAATAAGCTTACCGATGAAAAGGTTGGCGTTATTAAGTCAATGGATGAAATTGATGCAGTAGGTCACCGCGTTGTTCATGGTGGCGATAAGTTTGCATGTTCTGTAAAGATTACTGATGAAGTTGTTGATATGATGGAAAGTCTTATTGATTTAGCTCCTCTTCATAACCCTGCAAACCTTCAAGGTATTGCTGCTTGCAAGGCTGTTATGCCTAATACACCTATGGTTGGCGTGTTTGATACTGCATTTCATCAGACAATGCCTGCAACAAGCTTTATTTATGGTCTTCCTTATGAAGCATATGAAGAACATAAGGTTAGAAGATATGGTTTCCATGGTTCAAGCCACAAGTTTGTTTCACAGCGTTGTGCTGAAATTTTAGGCAAAAAGCCTGAAGAAATCAATATTGTATCATGTCACCTTGGTAATGGCTCAAGTATTTCTGCAGTCAAGGGCGGCAAATGTCTTGATACTACAATGGGTCTTACACCTATTGAAGGTCTTCCTATGGGTACTCGTTGTGGTAATATTGACCCCGCAATCATTCGTTTCCTTATGGGCAAGTATAATATGACCATTGATGAGATGGATTCATATCTCAACAAAAAGAGCGGTATGCTTGGTATTTCAGGCGTTAGCAGTGACTTTAGAGATCTTGCTGCGGCAGCTCAGGAAGGTAACATGCGTGCAAAACTTGCAGTAGATATTTTCTGCTATAATGTTAAGAAGTTTATCGGTGCTTATTCGGCTGCAATGGGCGGTGTTGATGCTATTGTATTTACTGCCGGTGTTGGTGAAAATGATGATGCAGTTCGTGCAGGCTCTGTAGAAGGTCTTGAATTCCTTGGCGTTAAGATGGATTATGAACTTAATAAAACAATTCATGGCAAGGAATGTATCGTTTCAACTGATGATTCAGCAGTAAAGATCGTTGTTATTCCTACAAACGAGGAACTCGTTATTGCAAGGGATACAAAAGAACTTTCAAAATAATGATTGACAAAGTAATAAAATATAGATATAATAGTCGGGTATTGTTATGAGTATTATTGTTTCAGTTAAAGATTCCCTTTATAACGAAGGGGATAGATATGATCTTGAACTTGATGCATCCATTGATTCAATGGATTATATGGGCAAAGTCAAATTTGAAAATGTTAAAATTTCAGGTAACTATTTTGCTGATGGTGACAATGTTCGCTTTTATGGTAAAATAAATTTAACTTGTATTTTTGAATGTGACAGATGTCTTAAAGAGTTTTCGAAAGAGTATATCTTTAATTTTAGTGAAATTTATTCTTTTGATTCTGAAGACGAAACATTACTTATTAACAGAAATCAAACTGTTGATCTTCAACCGCTTGTGAATGATACAGTTATTTCATCTCTTCCTATTGAACGTTTATGTAAGGAAGATTGCAAAGGTTTGTGTCCACATTGCGGAATTGATAAAAATTTTTCATCTTGTACATGCAGTGATGTTGACGAAGATAATCCTTTCGCTGTACTGCGTGGACTCGTGGACTAAGGAGGTGTTCACATGGGCGCAATCGCACCTAAGCGTAAAATTTCAAGAGCAAGACGTGACTCAAGACGTGCAAACTGGAAGCTTTCTCTTCCCGGCATTGTTGAGTGTCCTCAGTGTCATGCAAAGATGCTTGCACACAGAATGTGCAAGGCTTGCGGTTATTACAATGGCAAGCAGATCGTTACAAAGGAAGAAGAATAATTCTTTATAACGAACAAAGCGTGTATCTTTTGATGCACGCTTTTTTATTTTATTTCATATTATTTTACGGGTGATTATGTGTGGTTTGCAAATATAACTAAAAAATCCGTAGAGTTAAACATTGATAATAAAATACATAATTTTAAAATTGAAAAATGTTGTTATGTGGAAAAAAATAAAAATAATTTCTATCTTTTGAATGGAAAAACAACTTTTATTGTCGATAATGGCTTTGTAACTAAAAAAATAAATATGATTGATCCTGAATCAAATAAAATTATTTTAAATGATTATTTATA
>JAZULU010000105.1:0-6555 GCA_045603265.1 Clostridia bacterium | reverse complement strand
ATTATAACATCAGCCACTTCGTTAATTGATGGAGGACAGTCAGATTCAACATATTTAACCCCTATTCCGCCGCCAATATTTATTTCATCTAATTTTATACCGAATTTTTCCTCCACTCTTGAAATTTCTCTGATTAAAACCTCTATTTCATCATGGAAACACTCAGGCTCAAATATCTGAGAACCTATATGTGCGTGGAGTCCGCGAATAATAATATTTTGGTGTTCTGTTATTATTTTTGTTATAACCTCATCAAGCGTAAGCACTTCACCATTTAAAAGAAGCACTTTACCATTGCGATTCATTCTTGCAACTGCACTTTCAAGTCCGAGAACAAAACCACCTTTAAGTTGTTCTTTTGCCTCAACAAATTCTTTTTCCGTTATGCCGTCTTTAAGAAGCTTGTCCGATTCATCCTTAATAAGTTCAAGCACCTTTTTTGCCTGACTTGGATTCATTCCTGCATAAATGGTAAGCATACCGCTGTTGACAGTCGGTTGAAGATACGCATAGATCGCATAAGTCATTCCGTTTTGTTCCCTTACACGCTGAAACAGACGGCTTGACATACCACCGCCGAAGATGTTTGCAATCATGCTTTGTGCAAAATAGTCATCACTGGTCTGCGAAACGCCGGGCAATGCAAGACACAAATTAACTTGTTCAATATCCTTGTTTACAAGAACGATATCGCCTTTGGGCTTTTCCAGAATAGGTGCTGCCTGAGGTTTTCCTTTTCCTTTAAGTTTACTGCCAAGTTTTTCTTCAAGCATGTTTATAACAACGTCTTTATCAAAGCATCCGGCCACCGAAACAACTATATTCTCCGGAACATAAGTTTCACTCATATATGTGCGCATATCTGCATTTGATATGCTACACACCGTTTCTTGAGTGCCTAATATCGTTTTTCCTAAAGGATGGTTTCCATAAAAGGCTTTTGCAAGATTTTCATGGGCAAGTTCATCGGGAGTATCCTCAACCATAGAAATTTCTTCGCAAACAACACCTTTTTCACGTTCAATATCATCTTTGTCTAGGCGTGAATTAAGTATCATATCACAAAGAAGATCTATCGCCACACCGTAATGCTCGCTTAAAATATTCACATAGTAGCAGGTATATTCTTTTGAGGTAAAAGCGTTAAGTTGACCGCCAAGGGCATCAATGCAGTTAGCAATCTCCATAGCATTTCTATTTTGAGTGCCTTTAAAAAGCATGTGCTCAATAAAATGTGAAATGCCGTTATTCTTTTCGTTTTCAGCAAAACAGCCTGCACCAACCCAGATGCCTACCGAAATGCTTCTTAAATACGGCAAATTTTCCATTGCAACACGAACACCGTTTGAAAGTGTAAAAATCTCCATGACATACTCTCCCATAATAATATAATTATATTATATATTATTAACGGAATTATTGCAAATATTATTTTAGTTGCGCTCCAACT
The DNA here is from genome assembly GCA_045603265.1 of Clostridia bacterium. Taxonomy (GTDB): domain Bacteria; phylum Bacillota; class Clostridia; order Christensenellales; family QALW01; genus UMGS1322. The sequence continues at coordinate 5,105 of JAZULU010000105.1, read as the reverse complement.
GTTTCAAAGGCGTAGCCTTTGGCTTTTGCCAATAAAATTATATCGGGAAGCGTTTTTAACGTTGCTTCCGTTGGGTGCATAAGTACAAGTACGCCCGGTCTTAAATTTCTTTCAACACGGGAATATATTTTTTTAACATCCTGATCTCGCCAATCGATGGTGTCCGCCGACCACATAATGGTTTTACAACCGCAATCTAAAGCCTCACCTACAACCTTTCCATTTACGTCCCCTGACGGTGGTGCAAACAGAACACATTCTTGCCCCGTAATTTGACGTATAAGAGCATTTGTGCGCATTATTTCTTTTTTGCTTTCTTCGCCTGTAAGTTTAGTGTGCATTTTATGATTATACCCATGATTTCCGATCTCATGACCTGAATCATGTATTTCTTTTACAAGTTCGGTATTTTTTGCTATCCAGCTTCCGCCTAAAAAGAAAGTAGCCTTTATATCTTCTTTTTCAAACAATTTAAGATACTCTTTTACATATTCTTCCCCCTGGTAAACATTTATCATCAATGAGATCGTTTTTTCTTCCGTTTCAATTTTATAGATAGGCTCGTTTTGCATCATAAAAGTTTCAACACTCATGCCCTCCCGTACCGAATATCCGCCGATAATAAAAAGCATCGCAACAATTATCATATTTATTACAAAAGTTTCTTTTAATTTACTTTGCATAATATCCCCACCCTTTAAAAGTAGTAAATTATATGCAAAAAAACCGCCTGTAATACAGACGGTTAAAAATTTATTTAGGCAACTGCCAATCAACGGGTTTTCTGTTATTTTTAATCAAAAATTCGTTGGCTTTTGAAAAATGTTTGCATCCAAAAAATCCGTTATATGCAGACAAGGGACTTGGGTGTGCACAAGTTAACACAAGATGCTTTGGATTTGTTATAATCCCTTGTTTAGCACGGGCATTTCCGCCCCATAAAAGAAATACGCAAGGCTCTGCATTATCGTTTACAAGTTTTATGACTCTGTCGGTAAATTCTTCCCAGCCTTTATTTTTATGGGAATTTGCATTACCTGCCTGAACAGTAAGCACCGCGTTAAGCATTAAAACACCGTCCTTCGCCCAGGAGGTCAATTCGCCGTGATCAGGCTGATCGATGCCTAAATCTGATTTCATTTCTTTATAAATATTTTTTAACGACGGCGGTGGTTCAACTCCCCGTTTTACCGAAAAACACAGACCGTGAGCCTGATTTGGACCATGGTATGGATCCTGACCGAGAATAACTACACGCACGTCAGATAAGGGCGTATATTTTAAAGCATTAAAAATGTCGTGCATATTTGGATAAATGGTTCGCGAAAAATATTCTTTTTTCAAAAATTCGCGAAGTTTAAGATAATACTCTTTATCAAACTCGCCTTTTAAATATTCGTCCCAATCATTACCGATGTTTACCATAATCTCTTATCCTTTCTTTTTAATTGCAAAAATCTGTCAACAACTCTTCTGCTGCTTTTTCCTGCCAATTAAACTTATTTTTAAAATTACTAAAGCACTCTTCACATATCCAATAGTGCATATCTTCAGTACAATAAAACGTGCATGCTTTGTCTGTTAATGCTTTTTCCCAACAAAAATCGCAATGTTCGTGCCAAAAGTGTTGAATCTGTTCTCCTTGAAGAAATTCACGTCCGCAGTTTGTTTCTTCAATATGCTTTTTAGCATATCGTTCAATTCTTTGAAAAAAGATATTTTTATCTTTATATGCAATTCCCCAAAATGTTGGGAACGTAATTTTATAGAGAGTTTTATTTTTCAAATACTTTTCTTGACCGTTTAGTCGCCAATCTGACATCAACACACCTTCTTTCGTTAGGATTATATCATAAATCGTTGTGATTTTCAACGATACGTCGAAAAAACAATAGCAAAGTTGGAAAAGAGTGTTCGACAATACTCCTTTGGCAAGTATTATATCGTACTTTAGCAAAAGAATCAACTGTGCAGCCGTTGTATATCACCAATCCCAAGTTTGGATAAAACAAAAGCAAGTCTTCAGACTTGCTTTTATTTGGCAGGGGAGACGCGATTCGAACACGCAACCTACGGTTTTGGAGACCGCTACTCTACCGTTGAGCCACTCCCCTATATAAAGGAAACGGATTTCGTTTCCTTATTTACTTGGGTAATTATACAATAAAGAGATAAAATCGTCAAGCATTATTTTTAAGTTCAGCATATTTATTTTCGGTTTCTTTTAAGAACTCTTCAAGTTCAACGATTCGGTTTTCATCATAATCTTCATAAACGAAATCTTCATGCTCAAGATTATCGGGAAGTTTATAATATATCTTCATCCAGTCTTTAATAAGATCTCTGCCATAAGGCTGTGTTGAGCCTGCATATGTATCATCTTTAAGTCGCATTAAAGGAATTTCTTCAACAACAACATCAAACTCATCGTACATTTTGCCGGTTACTTCAAGAATCTTGTGGTTGTACTGTTGAACGCGGTCATTTTCTTTAAAACCGGTATAAACCTGCAACGCGCCGATCGAACCGATCATCGCAACCGCAAGAGTTACACTCAAAATGCAAGATACCGCTTTTTTCTTATCGAAAGTTTCAAAGATGGCGAGCACCTCATTAAAAGCGCGTGTTGCAATGGCTACAAGTGTTAAAATGAACATCATTAAGCATCTATCGGGAAAAATCGGTGCAATCAAACATGCCGCCTGAGATGCAAGGGAACCAAAGAATAATGCCCATAAAAGGAAATCCTGCTTTTTCTTTGACGAAAATAGCCAAATAGTTACGGTTATCGCCATAACGAAAAGATATAACCACATAAACATTGAAATCTTTTCGCTAAAAAAGTTATTTGCACTTACGGCAACAGAAAGCGAACCAAGAAGTGCGTTTATACATAGCAGTAAATAAGTAAATATATTTTTCTTTTTGCGCATTATAAATACTGCAGCACAAACAGTAACAAGTGCAAGCACAATTACCATCAAAATATTCTTGCTTGCAAAAAGAGTTCTGGCGATAGTGTCACCGCTTGCAAGAATTTGCTTTGAAAAAGGCAAGTTATAATAATCTGCATGACTGTTCTGCCTTGAATTATTGCCGATTGCATTTATAAGAATATGGCAGCCTATTACCGAAGAAACAAAGGGCGGAACACCGCAAATAAGAACTAACGGATTTCTTCTTTTAAAGCAAGCGTACACAAGCATAGAAGCCGAAGTTACAACCGCAAAAATGCCCACTTGTTCCATTGACCATCCTGCAAAGAAGAATATCACCGTTGCAAAGGGAAGCATCATCAATTTTGCAGGAGAAATTATTTTTTCGCGTTTATCAAGAAGCATTACATACATAAGCCATGCGCCAACAAAAACATACAGTATAGGAACTGTATAAAGTATTGCGGCACAATACCAATAAAATCCGCTTATTGAAATGTTTTTACTGATGAAACCGAACATAGATACGGCAAACAGCGCCGAAATGGGCAGAAGTTTTGTTTTCTTTCCGTTCTGTGCAAACAAAAAGGCAAGTAAGAAAGTTGCACACAAAGTTATGGCATGAAATCCTTGTGCAAAATCAAGTCCTTCTCTTAAAAGCAAAATTGACTGTCCAAAACTTAATACACGTCCGCCCCAACGGTTATAGTGCTGAGTAAGATAATGGGCAAGTTGGTCCATACTAAAATTCTGACCCCACATTCCCTCTTCCCAATATACATAACTTAACGTAGCATATCCGTAGTCATCATGACTGGGCATTACAAAGGCATACTGTTGCAATAAGAACACACCGAACAACACAAAAACAAGAGCCGCCGCAACAACCATAATAGAGGTGAAAATAATTTTCTTTCTTCTTTTTTGCGGAGTCATGGGTTCTTCAACAACAACTTCTTCAGCAACATCTTCATTAGGCTCGCTTTTAGGATGCTTTTGTTTTCTTTGGTGAAGTTTTATTTTTGAAACTTTTTCTTTTAATTTAGAAAAATCAATTTTCAAAGTTTCTTTTGATACTTCTTCCTCATATTTTGCAAAATCGAAATCACTTTCTATTTTGGGGCTAAAATCAACTAAAGGAACCTCATTTAAAGGTTCTTCGGGCACAACAACCGAAGGCTCCTCTGTCTTTAAAGGTTCCTCTATACTTTTTACAATTTTCTCAGGTTCTGCCTGCACATCGTCCACAATAGGATCAGCGGTATATTCATCATCAATACGAGTATTAAATATTTCCGCAGCGGAAAAACCGTCTTTAGCCATAAAAATCCATCCTAAAATATAATTTTATATATTTTAGCACATTATGGCTTCTATTTCAATAGTAAATTGCATTTATAATAAATTTATTTGGCAGTCTTTATTTAAATTACTTACAGCAATATTCAAAAGACTGACAATCGGTACACTCAACAACTGTGGGATTTGTTTCATGAGTGCCTACGTTGATGTGTGTAAGGGAACAGTAATCAGCATTTTTACAATGATGTTTACACGTTTGGATAGTGCATGAGATTGCTTCATTTCTTTGCATAAAAAATTTCCTCCTTTAAAAGATTTCGCAATTATTTTGTGATTTTAAAGTGGTTTTTATACTGCAAAAAATTTTTTTATTTTTTTCTAAAAAAGTGCTTTACAAAATTTTGGAGATGTGGTATTATACTACCGTTGTCAAGAGATGCGGTAGTAACTCAGCTGGTAGAGTGCCACCTTGCCAAGGTGGATGTCGCGAGTTCGAATCTCGTCTATCGCTCCAATTTCGGGTTATTAGCTCAGCTGGCAGAGCACCTGACTCTTAATCAGGGTGTCCGGGGTTCGAACCCCCGATGACCCACCAAGCACCGATTTGCGGTGCTTATTTTTTTATAAAATATAGCACTCTGTATTATTTCACAGAGTGTTCAGAGCACTGACAAACCCCTGCAAACACAAACCCCTGCAAAAATTTTGCAGGGGTTTGTTTCCGTCGTTGCATTGATACTATAGCACGCGTAAAGGAGTTCGCCTCAAATGCTGTATCAGCGTTGCTTTCGGGTTTGTCGTCTTTATAAGGCAAACCTGCCTTATTGCATCCTCCGCACCCAAAATCATTCACTGATACAAACATTT
>JAZULU010000104.1:0-2262 GCA_045603265.1 Clostridia bacterium | reverse complement strand
TGTTTTTTGATGGCAGCATTAAATATCTTTGCTTCTGCCTTGTGTTTTAAAACGTCAATTTCGCGGGTTCTGAACCAAGGTGCAGTCATAAAGCCTTTGATATTCGGCTGATCTTTTAAGTGAGCAAAAGTTTCATCAAGATTCATTGAGTTGGTGATCGTTGAACCCGTTGGAACTTGATCGAAGCCGTTTCTTGCATAAACGTAATATGCCTCCATTGCGGCGCGGTTATAATCGGTCATAATGGGTGGGTTTGCCCAACGGTTATAGTACCAGTTGGAAACGAGCATATCCTTGGGAATATTTTTAACAGATTCTTCAGGCAAAACCCATGCGCAGCAACCCCACATCCAGGGACGGACACCTTTATCAAGGCAACATTTTGCCATATAGTTTACGTCTTCCCAGAAAAGTTTGTTGGCACGACAAATTGAAATGCCATAAGGTCTTTGCATTTGCAAAACGTTAAAAGAAAGGAACGGATCGTAAACTTCTTCGTCAAGACCTAAATGAAGATAGGGGGGATTATCAAAAAGTTCGATTGCTTCGTCAATAAGATCCTTAACTACTTTATAGTAAATGGGAGTAGAACTCATTGAACCGTATTCGCCCATCCAACAGTTGTGGATAGTTGCAAAGTTAAGTTTGGGAATGGGTGTCATCCCTAAAGCGCGGATGCGGTCAAGTTCTTTCTTTAATTTTTCCTTGCTCCAAGCGCCTTTTGTGGCAAGTTCGGGGTGACTTTCATATTGAACGCCTTCGCCCAAGTCAATTAAGAGAGTGTTTATACCTTGTGTTGCAAGGTAATCAACAACTTCGCGCCAAGCCTTGTCTTCGGTGGGAAGTTCTTTAAATAATTGAGCACTTGTGTCATCACCGCCGGGCTTTTTCCAGAAGTGAACACCTAAATGAATTAAATATGCCCAGATCATAATTTTTTCTCCTTATATTTATTTATTGCGTGCCCCATAAGTTTTGCGGCAGCCTTGTGAGTCATAACGTCAATTTGGCGGGTTCTGAACCAAGGCGCCATCATATAACCTTCAATATTAGGCTGATCTTTTAAAATAAACATAGTGTCTTCAAGGTTCACCGAGGGAACGTGCATGCAGGTGGGCACTTGCTTAAAACCGTTTTCTGCAAAAAGATAATAGCCTTTAATTGCGGCACGGTTATATTCGGTTAGAATTTCAGGGTTAAGCATCTGGCGGTAGCAAGCATTGGAGATGAGCCAGTCCTTGGAAAGATTTTTCAGTGTTTCTTCGGGGAAAACCCAGATCATACAACCCCAGGTCCACACGTTCATGCCGTATTTTTCAACACATGAGGCTATGTATTTTAAATCTTCCCAGAAAAGTTTGTTGGGGCGGACAACAGTCTGTCCCTGCTTAACCTGCATATCTATATACCAAAATGAAAGATAGGGATTATAGGCTTCTTCATCCATACCGATATGGAAATATTCAGGCGTATCAAAAACTTCGCCCACTTCTTTAATAAGATCGTCAACTACCTGATAATAAGTGGGTGTTGACACCATTAAAGAATATTCTTTCATCCATGAATCGTGCAAGGTTGAAAAATTAAGTTTTGGAATGGGTGTGATACCTAATGAACGGATATAATCAAGTTCCTTTTTTAAGAATTCCTTTGTCCAAGCGCCTTTTGTTGCAAGTTCGGGATGGCTTTCGTATTGAAGCCCCTCAGCAACGTCAATTATCAACGTATTTACACCGTTTTTGTGGAGGGTATCAATAATTTCGCGCCAAGCCGCATATTCAGTTATCATTTCATTGGCGTAAAAGCCTAAAGGTCCGCCATCACCCAGAGGGCCTTTCCACATATTTACGCCAAGATGAATTAAATAAGTCCACTTCATTATTTCAGATCCTTTATTGCATGACCGAAACACTTGGCTTCTGCCATAAGTTTTAATTTATCGGTTTCGCGTGTTCTGAACCAAGGGGCGGTAATAAATCCTTTAACGCCCTTTAAGTCCTTGAACAGCGAAACACAGTCTTCCTGATTTAAGGAATTCTGGTAGGTTGCACAGGTGGGAATTTGATCAAACCCTTGCTCTGATAAGAAATAATATGTATCAACGCCCGGATGCTGAAAGAATTTATCAAAATTTAAAAGTCTTTCATACATGGCACTTGATACTATATATTCCCTTGAAAGTCGGTTTTTTACACCGTCGCGCAAAAACCACGCCATGTCGCACCAAGTCCAGGCGCGAGTCTTGTTTTTGTTGCAACATTC
>JAZULU010000103.1:0-5592 GCA_045603265.1 Clostridia bacterium | reverse complement strand
ATCATAATCATTGTTTAAAAGTTCATCGATAATATAATCAAATCCGCTTGCCGTTTTTTTAAGATGTTTTCTTACCTTTGAACGGGTATATTTACTGCTTACAAGCCTGCATATATCTAAAAGCCTGCCTAAAGTAACGTTATACCAGTCATTAGTTTCTTCGCCGATTTCATAAAGTTTTTCTTCAGGATAATATATGAGCGTTGCAAGTTCTGCTCTTTCTTTTGCCGTTACTGTTTTTGAAAAGAGTTGATCTATTTTTCTGCGTATTACACCTGAAGCATTTTTGCGGATATGCTGATATGCTTCATATTCGCCATGAAGATCGCTCATAAAATGCTCTGTACCCTTGGGTAGATCAAGAATAGCGTTAAGGTTTATTATTTCATTAAGAACTGCATTACGATCCGGATATTGTTTTGACAACTCAAGAATATACTTATTTTCCATTTTCTATCTCCTATCTCCTTGGAAAACCCAAAGACTTCGCTTAAATATATAAGCGAAGTCTTTTATTTAGAACAATCCTGTAATTTTGCCGTTAGCATCAACGTCGATACGTTCAGCAGCAGGTGATTTGGGAAGACCGGGCATAGTTAAAATATCCCCCGTCAAAACTACGATAAAACCTGCGCCTGCAGAAACTTTAACGTTTTTAATTGTAACTGTGAAGTTTTCAGGTGCACCCAATTTAGTGGGATCATCTGAAAAACTATACTGTGTTTTTGCAATACAAACGGGCAACTTATCAAAACCAAGTTCAGTAAGTTGTGCGATCTGCTTTTTAGCGTTAGGCATAACAGTTATGCCGTCACCGCCGTAAACTTTCTTAACGATAGCCTCAATTTTATCTTCAATAGTACCGTCAAGTTCATATGAGAAGGTAAAGTCGCCCTTTTCTTCTTCACAAAGACGAACAACTTCTTTAGCAAGTGCTTCGCCACCCTTGCCTCCTTCTGCCCATACTGTTGAAAGCACGGTATTTACGCCAAGTTCCTTACATTTTTTGATAATAAAATCAATTTCATTATCAGTATCTGTGGGGAAACGGTTAACTGCAACAACGCAAGGTAATTTATAAACGTTCTTGATATTTGAAACGTGACGGAGAAGGTTTGGAATTCCCTTTTCAAGTGCTTCAATATCTTCGTTATTAAGTTCTGTTTTTGCTCTGCCGCCATGCATTTTAAGGGCACGAACTGTTGCAACAACTACAACTGCATCAGGAGTCAATCCTGCCATACGACACTTAATATCAAGGAACTTTTCAGCACCAAGATCTGCACCAAAGCCTGCTTCTGTGATAGTATAATCACCCATTTTAAGTGCAAGTTTTGTTGCCATAACAGAGTTACAGCCATGTGCAATATTTGCAAAAGGTCCGCCGTGAACGAATGCAGGAGTTCCTTCTAACGTCTGCACCAAGTTAGGCTTGATGGCATCTTTTAAAAGTGCGCACATTGCACCCGCTGCTTTAAGTTCGCCGCAAGTAACGGGTTTATCGTCGTAAGTATAGCCTACGATAATTCTCGAAAGTCTTTCTTTAAGATCTGTAATCGAATTTGAAAGGCAAAGTATAGCCATAATTTCAGATGCAACGGTAATATCAAAACCGTCTTCTCTGGGAACACCATTGGCCTTACCGCCCATACCGTCAACAACAAAACGAAGTTGACGATCGTTCATATCAACACAACGCTTCCAAGTGATTTTTCTAACGTCGATTCCAAGTTGATTGCCCTGCTGGATATGGTTATCAAGCATTGCTGCAAGAAGGTTGTTTGCCGCGCCTATTGCATGAAAGTCGCCCGTAAAGTGAAGGTTTATATCTTCCATGGGAACAACCTGAGCATAGCCACCGCCTGCCGCGCCGCCTTTAACGCCGAAAACGGGACCTAATGAAGGCTCACGAAGAGCAACTGTAACGTCCTTTCCGATTCTCTTAAGGCCGTCGGCAAGGCCGATTGTAGTGGTGGTCTTGCCTTCGCCTGCAGGTGTAGGTGTAATTGCGGTAACTAAAATAAGTTTACCGTTGTTTCTATCGGTTTCCTCTAAAAGAGAAAGATCGATCTTGGCTTTATATCTGCCGTACTGCTCAATATATTTTTCATCAACATGGGCTAATTTGGCGATTTCGCCGATAGGCTTCATTTCACAAGCCTGAGCAATTTCTATATCGGATTTATATTCCATTTTATTCACCCTTACTTAAAATATTTTACTGCCGCTTCAAACATACGGATATCATAGTTACCGTCAACGTTCTTGTAAAGTCCCTTACCGATACGCTCGGAGTGACCCATCTTACCGAACACTCTGCCATCGGGAGAAGTAATTCCTTCGATAGCGCACATTGAATCGTTGGGGTTAAAGTGAATATCACTTGTAGCATTTCCTTCTAAATCAACGTACTGTGTTGCGATCTGACCGTTTGCTTTAAGTTTTTCAATAAGAGCGGGATCAGCAATAAATCTGCCTTCTCCGTGTGAAATGGGAACGTTTACGATATCACCAACATTCATAAGTGATAACCAAGGTGATTTATTTGATGCAATGCGTGTTCTTACAATGCGTGACTGATGGCGTGCAATGGTGTTAAAGGTAAGTGTAGGACAAGTTTCATCAGTATCAATTATCTTTCCGTAAGGAACAAGACCAAGTTTAATTAAAGCCTGGAAACCGTTACAGATACCGCACATAAGACCGTCGCGGTTATCAAGAAGATCACTAACACCCTCTTTAATTGCGGCATTTCTAAAAAATGCAGTAATGAACTTACCACTTCCGTCAGGCTCGTCACCGCCTGAGAAACCGCCGGGAATAAATATCATCTGTGCATCTTTTAAGTTTTGTGCAAACTTGTCAACGCTTCTCTGAATGCCTTCTGCAGAAAGGTTGTTAATTACAATGATTTCAGGCTCTGCCCCTGCATCGCGAACAGCCTTTGCTGAATCAAACTCGCAGTTTGTGCCGGGGAATGCAGGAATAAGCACCTTGGGACGTGCAACCTTAACGTTAGGTGCAGGATAACTTGTTGCCTTATATTCAAAGTTTTCAATTTTCTTATCGCCCTGATCAATGTTACAACTGTAAACGCTTTCATGTTTATCTTCGTAGGCAGTAAGAAGTTTATTAAGGCAGATCTTTTCGCCGTTATATTCAATAACTTCTTCTGTCTGCGTTACACCGATAAGACGGGCATTTTCAATCTCCTCTGTTGCTTCAAATACGAATGCGCCGTAGTTATATTTGAACATACACTTGGGGCACATATTTTCATCATACTTAAAGCCGATGGAGTTACCGAAGCACATCTTCATAACTGCTTCACCGATACCGCCCATACCGGGTGTGTAACAAGCAAGGATCTTGCCTGAACGCATAAGTTCGGTTATTCTGTTAAAGGTTGAGATCAATGATTCAGTTACGGGAAGACCATTCTTATCATATTCAGGATAGATTGCATAAACTTTGCTTCCTGCTTTTTTGAATTCAGGCGAAATAACGTCCTGAACTTTACCTGTTGTAACAGCGAAAGAAACAAGTGTTGGCGGAACATCAAGATCCTCAAAGGAGCCAGACATTGAGTCCTTACCGCCGATTGAGCCGATGCCCAATTCTTTCTGTGCCTTAAATGCACCTAAAAGGGCACTTAAAGGTTTGCCCCAACGTTTGCCGTCTTTTCCGGGATGCTCAAAATATTCCTGGAAAGTAAGATAAACGTCTTCAAAAGATGCACCCGTTGCAATAAGTTTTGCAACTGATTCAACAACTGCAGTGTATGCACCGTGGTAGGGGCTCTGTTCTGTGATAAATGGGTTATATCCCCAAGCCATAAAGGAGCAATCGTCAGTATGCTTCTTTTCAACTGAAATTTTCTGTACCATTGCCTGAATGGGAGTCAACTGATTTTTTCCTCCAAAGGGCATAAGAACTGTGCCTGCACCGATGGTTGAGTCAAAACGCTCGGAAAGACCGCGCTTTGAGCACATATTAAGATCAGATGCAATATCCATATAGTTTTCGGTAAAGTTCATCTTGATCTCTTTATTTTTAAGTTCAGGCTTTTTAGGTGTAACAGTAATATGCTTTTCAGCGCCGTTTGAGTTAAGGAAATCACGGCTGATATCAACGATCTTCTTGCCGTTCCAATTCATAACAAGGCGCGCTTCTTCCTTTACAACCGCAACGGGACAGGCCTGAAGATTTTCTTCTTTTGCAAGTTGAAGGAATTTTTGGATATTTTCTTTTTCGATAACAACTGCCATACGCTCCTGAGATTCGCTTATAGCAAGTTCTGTACCGTCAAGACCGTCATACTTTTTGGGAACTGCATTAAGGTCGATTTCAAGACCGTCAGCAAGTTCGCCGATAGCAACTGAAACACCGCCTGCACCAAAGTCATTACAACGCTTGATAAGACGTGTTGCTTCTTTGTTTCTGAAAAGACGCTGAAGTTTTCTTTCTTCAGGTGCGTTACCTTTCTGAACTTCTGCACCGCAAGTTTCAAGGCTCTGTGCAGTATGTGATTTTGATGAGCCCGTTGCCCCGCCGCAACCGTCACGACCTGTGCTTCCGCCTAAAAGGATAACAATATCACCCGGAGCGGGAACTTCTCTGCGAACGTTTTCTTGGGGAGCGGCCGCAATAACAGCACCGATCTCCATACGCTTTGCGGCATAACCGGGATGATAGATCTCATCAACAATACCCGTTGCAAGACCGATCTGGTTGCCATAGGAAGAATAACCTGCAGCAGCAGTTGTAACAATCTTTCTTTGAGGAAGTTTACCCTTTATAGTTTCGGAAACGGGTTTTAAGGGATCGGCCGCACCCGTTACGCGCATTGCACCGTAAACGTAAGCTCTTCCAGACAAGGGATCGCGGATAGCACCGCCAATACAAGTTGCCGCACCACCGAAAGGCTCAATTTCTGTGGGGTGGTTATGTGTTTCGTTTTTAAACAGAAGAAGCCAAGGCTCTTTTACACCGTCAACTTCTACTTCAATTTTAACGGTACAAGCATTGATTTCTTCAGATTCATCAAGTTTATCAAGTTTGCCATGCTTTTTAAGATATTTTACCGCAACTGTTGCAAGATCCATTAAGCAGATAGGCTTTGTGCGGTTAAGTTCCTTACGCACTTCAATATATTCTTCGTAAGCACTTTGTAAAAGTTCATCTTCAAACTTAACATCATCAATAACAGTAAGGAATGTTGTATGACGGCAATGATCTGACCAATATGTATCGATCATTCTGATTTCGGTAATGGTGGGATCGCGGTCTTCGGATTTAAAGTAATCCTGACAGAACTGAATATCGTCAGCATCCATTGCAAGACCATATTCTTTTACGAAATTTTCAAGACCCTCACGATCAAGTTTAATAAAACCGTCCAACGTTTTAACCGTTGTGGGAATTTCATAATTAACCTTTAAAGTTTCAGGCTTCTCTAATGTTGCTTCCCTTGCTTCAACGGGGTTGATAACATATTTTTTAATTTCTTGAATTTCACTTTCGGTCAATTCACCGTAAAGTGCATATACCTTTGCAGTGCGAACAGTAGGTCTGTCGCCCTGGGAAATAATC
>JAZULU010000102.1:0-13285 GCA_045603265.1 Clostridia bacterium | reverse complement strand
AGCATAGTTCTGTTGCCGGGACGGGTAGAATTTCTTCTTCTTTCAGTTCTTGTAAGCCCGTTTTTCTGTCTTGCGCGGATACGCAATGCTTGACGCCTGCGAGTATAAATAATCAAAACAACAAGCACAGCAAGAATTACTATTATGGCAAGAGGAATAAGGAAATACTTACTAGTTAAGAAACTAAAGGATATTCTTGGCTTAGCCTTTATATCCAAAGGAACAAGATCGGGAGGACTTTCAATCTCAGCATCAACAGATCTTGATGCTTGAGCCATTGCCGAATAGATTACTTCGTTATTATAAATATATTCGACCATTCCAACGTCATTACCTGCTTTTTGCGGTGCCTGAAGCACGGGGTAGCGCACAGTAACAACGCCTTCATCAAAGGTGCGGATTTTTTTACCAACGTCAGAAGTAACGGTAATAAACTTATCTTCTACCGGATGCTGAAGATATAATTCAAGTTGACCGTTTGATTCATCACTGCTTTCAGCATTTTCAAGATCAACAACGATTCGCTTTGACGAGAAAACTTCCCTTAAATTAATGGTATCAAACTTTTCAAGACCGTAATTCAGAAGTTTTGTCATGTCGGGATCGCGCTGTTTGGGGGTAGAAAAGGTTATTACTGCAACAAGACGTCTTCCGTTCGCCTCATAATAACTTGCAAGGCAGTTTCCCGCAAGTTTGGTATAACCTGTTTTAATACCCTTATATCCCGGAATATAAATTTTAAGATTGGGATTCATCAGATCATTGGTATTATAATAAGTCTGCGAAGACGGTGCATTTATATTTCCGTTTGAATAAACTGTAGCCGTATATTTTACAGCTGAGAATATTTTTACAAGTTCTTCGTTTTCGCAAAGAGCCTCTGAAAGAAGTGCCAGATCATAAGTTGTTGTATAATGACCGTCAGCATCAAAGCCGTGCGCATTTTTAAAATTGGAGTTTGTCATACCAAGAGCGCGTGCTTTTTCATTCATAAGAAGGGCAAAATTTTCTTCATTTCCCGAAACGATATATGCAAGTGCCTTTGCCGCATCGTTGCCTGAGGGAAGCATCATGGCATAAAAAAGATCGTAAATGCTTATCATATCGCCGTTTTTAAGGCCTGCATTTGAAGATCCCGACGGTACTGAGATCATTTCATTTGTAAGGGTAACAAGTTCCTGATGTCTACCCTGAGTCTGCTCAAAAGCAACGATCAAAGTCATCATTTTTGTCAGACTTGCAGGACGGCACTGCTTGTTCATATTGCGCTTATATAAAATCGTATCTGTATCCAGGTCTATAAGAATAGCACCGTTTGCGGTGATATCAACACTCTGTCCCGTTGCTATATCGTTATAAGCAAAAACGGGTACTGAAACAATTATTAATACAAAAATTATACTGATCGCTTTCTTTATAATTCTGCTGTACATTAAGGACAACTCCCACTTATTCTTCACTATTCTATTAGTATAAAATATTTATCGTCTTTTGTAAACAGAATTTTTACATTAAAGGCGCCACTGCCTTTAGCATTTTTCCTGCAAGACGCGAAAGAAAGCCTCGTTTTTTTATATCTCCTTGGTTTATAATGTGACACTTTTCAAAAGTTTCCTCAAAATCCTCATACATTTTTTCAATACAATCGGGTTTATACATGAGAAGCCCACATTCAAAATGCAGATATAAACTTCTGTAATCAAGATTTATCGTTCCCACTATTCCGTACTTATCGTCAACGAGAAATTCTTTTGCGTGAACAAATCCGGGAGTATAAGTATATATCTTTACGCCTGCCTTTATAAGTTCGGGATAATGATCCTCCGCAAGAACGTAAGCATAGATATGATCAGGTTTTTGAGGCAAAATTATCCTTACGTCCACACCGCGTTTTGAAGCAAATTTTAAAGCATTTTCCATTTGTCCGTCTAAAATCAGATAGGGTGTCATAATATAGACGTATTTTTCCGCGCGGTTTATAAGATCAAGATACACGTTTTCTGCCAGAAGTTCATCATCCATGGGATTGTCGCCATAGGGAATAACTATACCGTTTTCGTCTGTTCTGACTGATTCAATAAGATATTTTTCATATTCTCTGTTCTTTTCATCTGCATTCCACATTTCAAGGAACATCAAAGTAAAACTTTTTACTGCCTCACCCTCGATTTTTACGGCAGTATCTTTCCAGTGTCCGTGAGGGGACGTAACGTTTATATATTCATCGGCAAGATTTATTCCGCCACAGAAAGCACACACACCGTCAACAACAAGAATTTTTCTGTGATCGCGGTTATTATAGTAAGTAGAAACAAAAGGTCGAAGCGGAGAAAACATTTTACATTGTATCCCTGCTTTTTTCAGTTTTTTCGGGTAGCCGTAGGGAAGGTTGCTTACCGCATTTGTACCATCGTAAATGATACGCACTTCCACGCCCTCTTTTGCTTTTTTTAAAAGAACATTAAGGATCTTATCCCACATAAAGCCTTCTTTTATTATAAAATACTCTAAAAAAATAAATTTTTCTGCCTTTTCAAGTGCTTCAAGCATTTTTTTGAATTTATTCTCACCTATTGGAAAATATTCCACCTGAGTATTTTTATATGCTGTAAAGCCGCCCTTATCTCTCATATATCTTGAAAGATTATAAAATCCTTTATCGTCCGTTTTCAGTTTTTCATAAACGTTGTTGTTCTCAGGTAAAAATTTTGCTCCCTCGTCAATAGTTTTCTGTATTGCCCGTTGCTCCACTCTGTGCCCCAGATCCAACTGAACAAAAAGATACATAAGCGCACCGAAAACAGGTAAAACGGCAATAAAAAAGCACCACGAAAGTTTTACCGACGCATCTGATTTTGTATTAAGAACAAAAATAAGCATAACTGCGGTAAATATGCTGATGCTCCCAAACAGATAGGGTATATATTTCCCGGCAGAAAACATAAGTCCCACTAAAAAAGCAACCTGAATCAGCAAAAGGAAAATTATGATCATCGTTCTTCCAAATATTATATGAACAAAACCTCTTTTTCCTTTTTTAACGATATTTTCCTCATTATTCTTCATTTTTAATCACCCTTTACGGAAATTATACTAAAAATGGGTGTTATTTCTAAAATTCTTTGATGAAAATTTATGGAAATCACAATTTTATTTTGCAATTTTTAAATTTATATATTATACTATAGTCATATTATCGTAGGGGAGTGCGAACATGAATTCGGTTATAATTTCCACACCTGCAAAAATAAATTGGACTTTGGATATTTTATCCGTCGATGAAAGAGGCTACCATATCCTTGATATGCTTATGCAAAGGATAACGCTCTTCGATACTGTAACGGTAACGAAAGCAGAATCGGGCATCACCCTTTCAAACAGCCTGCATTGGTTGCCTACCGACGAAAGAAATACCGCCTACAAAAGTGCCGTTAAATTTTTTGAAGCAACGGGCATAAACGGAGGCTGTAATATGTTCATAAAGAAAAACATTCCCTCAGGCGCAGGTCTTGCAGGGGGCAGTGCCGATGCGGCGGCGGTGTTTAAAGGGCTTAATGCTTTGTATGAATATCCCTTATCGGAAGCGGAACTTTCAACACTTGCACTACAGATAGGTGCTGACGTTCCTTTTATGCTTAAAAGCGGATTATACCGTGCAGGCGGAATCGGTGAACAACTTAAAAAATTATCTTCACCTGAGCCTATACCTCTTTTGCTTGTTATGAACAAACGTCAAAGTGCGTCTACAAAGAAAGTTTACGGTATTTTTGATGAGATCGGCAGTAATCAAACACCAAATACCGATGATTTTATTACGGCGCTAAAAAGCAAGGATTATAAAAAAATGCGTCTTTCTGGCGGCAACGTTTTAACAGAAAGCGCAATAGCCATCGCCCCCGATATCGAAACCAACCTTTCCCGTCTTAAGGAAGCCGGTGCAGAATTTGTTTCCATGACAGGCAGCGGAAGCGTATGTTTCGGTGTTTTTAAAACCATTGAGGAGGCAACAAAAGCCGAGCGAAACTTTTTTGATCGTTGGCACTACGTTTGCCAGGCTTCCTCTTGCGGAATTCGTATAAAGGAGAATCTAAGATGAATTTTATATCAAAAACAGGCGTTTTTATCGAAAACTTTTTAGGAATAGAAGGTTTTGATATTTACTGGTACGGCCTTTTAATTGCAACCGCTTTTCTGCTTGCGTTTTTCATAACCAACTTTTTCTGTAAAAAGCGTGGCTATAAAAGCGATCTTACAACAGATATGCTTATTATTTGCATCATCGGTGCAATCGTCGGTGCAAGATTATATTACGTTATCTTTTCTTGGAGTGATTTTTACGAAAAAGGAGATTTCGTTAAAACACTAAGCAATATCGTAAATATCCGCCAGGGCGGTCTTGCCATCTACGGCGGAATTATCGGCTCAATCTTAGGTTTGGCTTTTTATGCAAAAACAAAAAAGATGAATCTTCTTTCATTATTGGATGTTTGTGCACCCTCCCTTGCATTAGGTCAAGCAATTGGCCGTTGGGGCAACTTCTTCAATCAGGAGGCACACGGTGCAATGGTTGAAAATCCCGATCTTCAGTTTTTCCCTTATGCCATATATCTTGACGATCCTAAAGGTACAGATCCCGTCGGCTGGTATCAGGCAACCTTTTTCTATGAATCGATGTGGTGTCTGTTAATTTTTGCCGTTCTTTTTGCTATATTTTTCAAGCAGAAATATCACGGACAGATCACTCTTTTATATCTTGCCCTTTACGGCTTCGAGCGCGGAATAGTTGAATGGTTAAGAACAGACCAACTTACCATTGGAACCATTCCCGTTTCAGCAATATTAAGTATTGTTCTTTGCCTTGCGGCAACAACTGTATTGGTGATTCTCAAAATAAAGAAGGTTGAACAACCCTTGCCTTATTATAAAAAAGGTGAAAAGCCCCAGGAAGCGGAGGAAAAGTAACATGCGTAACTTAACAATGATGACGGACCTTTACCAACTTACCATGATGAACGGCTACTTAAAGCACGGTATGGAAAAGAATGTTGCCGTTTTCGACCTTTTCTTCAGACCCTTGCAAAACAACAGCGTTTACGCTGTAATGGCTGGTCTTGAGCAGGCAATCGAGTATGTTGAAAATCTTTATTTTTCTGAAGAAGATATTGAATATTTAAGATCGTTAAAAATCTTCGGCGAAGATTTTCTGGAATATTTACGCGCCTTCAAATTTTCAGGCGAAATATATGCCGTTGAGGAAGGTACTCCCGTTTTCCCCCGCGAGCCTCTTATCCGTGTAAAAGCGCCGATCATGGAAGCGCAACTTATGGAAACGGCACTTCTTAACATTATCAACCACCAGACGCTTATTGCAACAAAGGCATCAAAGGTCGTCACCGCCGCTGAGGGTGCAACCGTTCTTGAGTTTGGTTTAAGACGCGCCCAAGGTCCCGATGCAGGTATCTACGGTGCCCGCGCCGCAATGGTAGGCGGTTGTAACGGCACAAGTAATGTTATGACAGGTCAACTTTTTGACGTTAAGGTTGGCGGAACTCATGCCCATTCATGGGTAATGTCATTCCCCGATGAACTTTCGGCTTTCAGGGCATATGCAGATATGTATCCCGACGGATGCCTTTTGCTTGTTGATACATACAACACTTTAAAGAGCGGTGTTCCCAACGCAATTACCGTTTTCAAGGAGTTGCGTGAAAAGGGTCATGAGCCTATGGGTATCCGCCTTGATTCAGGCGATCTTGCCTATTTATCCAAACGTGCAAGAAAAATGCTTGATGAAGCAGGCTTTGAAAACGCAAAGATATTTGCATCAGGCGATCTTGATGAAAAAGTTATCTGGGATCTTAAAATGCAAGGCGCACGTCTTGACGTTTACGGTGTAGGCACAAAACTTATCACCAGTGACGATATGCCCGCTTTAGGCGGTGTTTATAAACTTGCCGCCGAATTTGTTGACGGCAAAATGATTCCCAAGATCAAAGTAAGCGAAAACCCCATAAAAGTTACAAACCCCGGCTACAAGCAGGTTTACCGTCTTATTTCAAAAGAAGATAACAAGGCCGTTGCCGACCTTATAACTCTTGATGAGGAAGTTATAAACGAAAATGAACCCTTAACTATTTTCGACCCCGTTGATACATGGAAGAAAATGACTTTGGAAAACTTCCGCGCAGAACCCTTATTAAAACCTATTTTTATAGACGGCAAAAAAGTCTACAATTCGCCAGCGCTTAAAGAAATTCAAAAGCATCATTTTGAGCAGATGGATATTCTTTGGGATGAATATAAACGTCTTTCAAAACCCCACGTTTATAAAGTGGACCTTTCACAAAAACTTTACGATATGAAACGTCAGTTGCTTGAAAACGCAGGAAAAGGAGATAAAAAATGAATTTAAAAGCATCTTTTGGAAAATACAAGGCAAAGGAAGTTGATGCATATCTTTTGCAACTTGAAGCCTCACACAAAGAAGAAATTGCTTCTTTAAACAAAAAAATCGCAGAACTTGAGCAAGAAAATATTGCGTTAAAATCACAAAACAACGAACACAAGAAAAAGGAATCTGTAATTGCTCAGGTGATGATCGATGCAACTCAGCGCGCAAAGGATATTGAGGATGACTACCGCAAGCGTGCCGATGAATCAGATGCCGCATGCCAGAAACTTCACGATGAATGGGTTGAGGGTATGCAATCCGCCGCAGTAAATTTACAAAAAATGCGCGAAGAGGCAAGAACTCTTTTAGAAAATATTGACGGTCAGTTTGCTTCGCTTTGCTCATGGGCAGATATGCGCCTTGATTCTCTTCAGGGCGCGGCACTTCCCTCAGGTAACCAGGAGGAAAGCCTTGAAAGTGAAATTCAAAAGGGTGCCAATGCCGATTTAGGCGAACTTTGCCGTGAAATGGGAATAGCAGAAGAGGCTTCAAGTGAAGAATAAACCTCTGCTTTTCGCTTTAAGCGGTGTGCTTACAGTATGTCTTGTTGTTGCTGGTATTTTTACATATCAGCATTTAACCCGCATTGGCAGTAAAAGTTCGGGGCAGCACAAAATCGCCAATAAACTTAATGATAGTATTGATGTTTTGCCTTACCTTAAAGAAGGCAACATCTATTACTATAAAAACGGTGAAAAAACTCTTGCCGCCGAAAACGTGTACGAACACGAAAGCGAAAATCCCGTATATACTGCCGATTACGCCATTGATGCAAAAAGCAAAAAAATGCTTTTTACAAGTGAACAGAATCTTTATTTGTTTGACGGCGAAAAAACGACCCTTATTGGGCGCAACGTAACTTCATGGCGCACAAGCGAAGGTCTTGAAAACATTGCATATACCACAAAATGGCAAAATCGCGATGACTTAGGCACGTTGTTTTTATATAAAAACGGTGAAACCATTCTTCTTGATGCAGGCATCACGCCTACAACGGTAAAGTTTTCGCAGTCGGGCAACTGCCTCTATGCCGAAAAGCCCAACACATATCCTGAGATCCGTTCAAAACTTTTCAGATATGAACTTGACGGCACGAAAACTAAAGTTCACGACAGTTCTTATTCTATATTCTGGCTTAACAATGACGGAAGTACCGTTATAACCGGCGAAAATAATGACGATAGTTTATATTCCTACCGTATTTTTACAAAAAACTTCAAGAAAGAGTATAACTTTTCCAACGTCTATTATGCCGAAGTAACCCAGGACCAAAGTATTTTGTATATTTTATATAATTACGATTACGATATGCAAAAGGGCATCCTTGCGGCGGTGGATCTTCATTCTCTAAAATTTAAAGATATTGCAAAAGAAGTAAGTTTTTTCAACCTTTCAGCAGTAACGGACGCTTCAAAAGGCGTTGTGTATAGTATCTGCACCGATGAGATGAACGGTTATTATTCAATTTTCTTTGGCGATATTTCCGGCAAATCTACCCGTCTTATTAAAAACACCACAGAAGAAAGTCTTTACACCGTTGCAATAAACAGCGAAAAGAAAAGCGGATATATTTTAACCTATGGCGATACCCCCAACAACGGCGGAGTATATTATGTAAAATGGAAAGGCTCCGACCTTGAAACGATGCGCCTTGAAACGGGCTATGTTGATTCATTATTTTATTACGAATTAACAGATACAGTTACATATATTAAAAATCCCGCATCGGGCCATGCCGAAATTTATCTTTTAAATTCTTCGGGAGCAAAAACACTTATGGCAAAAAAATGCGGTGTTACATATAACAACAGTTCCCAGCAATATACTTCCGCAAGCGTTCTTTCAAACGATACGAAAACGCTTATGTATTTTACCGATATCGAAACGGGTAACACCCTTGTTGATACAAAGGGCACTCTAAAACTTTCAAATGGTAAAATCATAGATGAAAACGTATCTTCTGCATATATGGAAGCACCTATAACTTGCGGAAATATTGAAAATATCTATTACCTTAAAGAAACAGAAACGGGAATGGATATGTATTTTTATAACGGCAATGAAAGTATTTTAATTGATACAAACGTTGATGGAATGATCGAACTAAATTAAAACAACAAGCCACCGAAATCGGTGGCTTGTTTGATATTTCGCATAACTTAACAGCGCAAAAAAGTTTAAAAACCAGTGGCACGGCGTTCTAAAAGCGAAGGAGTTTGTTTTATCTGTCCTGCCAAAGTGCAATAAAACCCCGAAACCAAGACTCCGAAAATTCGGAGTCTTTTAATATTATATACACCAAGCAGTGCAAAAAAGCTTAAAAATCAGTGGCGTGGCGTTCTAAAAGCGAAGGAGGTTACGCGAGTGGTAAATGACTGAGCTTTTATGGTTGCCACAACACGCAGTTTTAAGAATTTTTTGTGCTGCGTTTTTATCTCTGTACGCGGCCGGATCCATCCCCCCCAGCCAAAGTCTGTACTTCTGAAACAGAAACCATGTTAAGGTCGCCTTCGATGGAGTGCTTGAGGCAGCTTGCGGCAACGGCAAACTCAATGGTATCTTGTGAAGCATAGTTCATAAGTGAAGCGTAGATAAGACCTGCGCCGAAACTATCGCCGCCGCCTACGCGGTCAACAATGTGCATAAGATAACTCTTTGAGAAGAAATATTCACCGTTCTCATAAAGCATTGCTGCCCAGTTGTTGTCGTTTGCGGAAATTGATGAACGAAGTGTGATTGCAACTTTCTTGAAGCCGAAACGATCAGCAAGTTGTTTTGCAACGTCCTTATATCCTTCGTGGTTTACCTTACCGGTTGTGACGTCAGTATTTGCGGCTTTAATGCCAAATACGTCAGAAGCATCTTCTTCGTTAGCGATACAAACGTCAACGTACTTGCAAAGTTCACCCATAACCTGACCTGCTTTTTCTCTTGACCATAACTTTTTGCGATAGTTAAGATCGCAGGAAATTGTAATATTTCTTTTTTTTGCCTTTTTGCATGCTTCAAGGCAGATCTCGGCAACGTTATCGCCTAAAGCGGGAGTGATGCCTGTAAAGTGGAACCAATCAGCACCGTCAAAAATCTTATCCCAATCGAAGTCAGCAACTGTCGCAGTAGCGATGGCTGAGCCTGCACGATCATAGATAACCTTTGAAGGTCTTTGGCTTGCGCCCTTTTCAAGGAAGTAGATACCAACTCTGTCACCGCCACGGGTAATTAAAGAAGTATCAACACCGAATTTTCTAACTGCGTTTACGCCTGCCTGACCAATCTCGTGTTTAGGAAGTTTTGTAACGAAAGCGGCATCAAGACCGAAGTTTGCAAGGGATACTGCTACGTTAGCCTCACCGCCACCGTAGGTTGCACCATACTTTTCAGCCTGAACGAAACGATAATATCCTTCAGGTGCAAGACGAAGCATTATTTCACCAAATGTAATAACTCTCATTTAAAAAAATCTCCTTTATTATTTTTTCTGAACAAGATGAAGTGCAAATCCGCCGTACTCGCCTTTCATGTAGATAGCGGTAAAGTTGCCCTCTGCATCAAATTTCTTTGTATCTTCATCAAACTGAACGCCACGCTTTTCAAGATGGTAAATTGCGCGCTCAAGATAGTTTGTTTCAATGGCGATGTGACCATTCTTGCCTAAATAGGGTTCTTTCATAA
This sequence comes from Clostridia bacterium, assembly GCA_045603265.1. Classification (GTDB taxonomy): domain Bacteria; phylum Bacillota; class Clostridia; order Christensenellales; family QALW01; genus UMGS1322. Next base: position 3,162 of record JAZULU010000102.1, on the reverse strand, counting down.
GTTCGATACCCTTGCCGCAGAACACACTTGAATTGCCGTTTTTAGCATTAAAGCCAAAGAAACCTTCAAATACTGACGCAAGATTTAATGCCTCATTTTCGCCATTAAGGTTGATGCCAACGTGAGCAATATTGAAACCTAACATCTCTGTAACAGCGGTGCGTGTAAGTTGTTCGATCTTATCAAATTCACCCGCTTTAACAAGTGCCTTATCAACCATCCAACTTCCGCCACAAGCAATGATCTTCTTGAAATCAAGATAATCCTTTAAGTTTTGAGCATTGATACCGCCGGTAGGCATAAATTTAACCTTACCGTAAGGTGCGCTCATTGCCTTGATCATTTTAAGACCGCCTGCTGCTTCTGCAGGGAAGAATTTTACAACTTCAAGGCCAAGTTCAAGGGCGCGCTCAATATCGCTGGGTGATGAGCAACCGGGTGTTACGGGAATTCCCTTATCAACACAGTACTTAACAACTGTAGGGTTAAGACCGGGGCTTACGATAAATTTTGCACCTGCATTTACAGCCTTATCTACCTGCTCACAGGTAAGAACAGTTCCTGCACCGATAAGCATATCGGGAAATTCTGTTGCCATAATGCGGATGGCTTCTTCTGCTGCGGCTGTGCGGAAAGTAACTTCTGCAACGGGAAGACCGCCTGCGCAAAGTGCCTGAGCAAGAGGACGAGCATCCTTTGCATCATCAAGTGCAACAACGGGAACGATACCAAGTTTTGAAATTTCAGTTAAAACAGCGTTCATTTTGCAAATTTCTCCTTATAATATATTTATATAATAATTATATAATTTAAAAATCCACTTGTCAAGATTTCCCATAAAAATCTTCATTGCGTTTCTTGTCTTTTTTTATGTAATTCTTGCAAAAATCCGCAAAGTATCGTATAATCTATATATACTGTCTTTCTGTGAGGTGCTTATGGCAAAATCATATAATCAAAAACTTAAAATTTTGCTTTTAAAGGAAATTTTTGAAACCCACACTGACAAAGATTCTTTTATTACCATGGATGAAATCATCTCGGCCCTTGAGAAAAAGGGAATTAATGCTGAACGCAAAAGTATATATGAAGATATTCATACCCTTAAAGACCATGGCATGGATATTGAACTTGTGCGCAATAAAGGCTACCGTTTAAACTCAAGAACTTTTGAACTTGCCGAGTTAAAACTTCTTGTTGACGCAGTTCAGGCCTCAAAATTCATTACAGAAAAGAAAAGCAACGAACTTATAAAAAAACTTGAAGGTCTTACAAGCAAAAATAACGCCAGCGAATTACAGCACTCTGTTATTATGCGCGAAAGAGTCAAAACTATGAATGAAAGCGTATATATAAACGTTGACATTATTCAAAGCGCTATCAGAAAAAACAGTCAGATCGCCTTTAAATATTTTGAGTGGGACATGAAAAAAATTCGTCGTTACAGAAAAGACGGCAACGCCTATGTTGTAAGTCCCTGGGCCCTTACCTGGGACGACGAAAAATATTATCTTCTTGCATACGATGAAGAATCCAATAAAATGAAACACTATCGCGTTGACAAAATGACCCACATTTTCATTCTTGGAAAAGCACGGTTAGGTCAGGATGATACCGTTCGATTTGATACTGCCAACTATTCAAACAAGATGTTCGGTATGTTTGGCGGCGAAACGAAAAAAGTTCAACTTCGTTGCCACCAATCACTGGCAGGTGTGTTTATCGATCGTTTCGGCTCAAATATTATTATTTCCCCTGACGGCGAATATTTTACCGTTATTGTTGAGGTAGCAGTAAGCCCCGTATTTTTATCATGGATCATGCAGTTCGGAAAAAAAGTTTCTGTTTTATCTCCTGAAGACGTCAAAAACGAACTTATTTCCCTTGCAAATGACGTAATTAGTTCAAATTCCTAAAAAAACTTATTGAAAGTCCTGTTTTTGGTACATCCGATATTGTAAAATTAAGATGTAAAAACAAAAAGGAGGACTTAATAATGGGTGCTTTAATTATCGTAATGCTTTGGCTTGGTATAAATATCGCTATAGAAATTCTTTATGAGGACAAGAAAAAACAACTGAGAAAAAAGTCCGTAAAAAAAGTTCAAAGAAGAAACTACGATTTTGACATTTTATCTTATGATGAGCCCGAATATACCCAACTTAAGAAAAGTGCTTAAAAGCAAGTCAGATAGTTGCACCTTAGCGTTTTATCGTTAAGGTGCACATTTCTTTAAAAACCGACAGAAAATTAATGAAAATTTTTTAAACTGCTTGATATTTTTTTTATGATATGTTATTATATATATACAAAGTTTATAAATTAACGGAGGTATTTTTATATGGCATCAGCAAATTATGCAAAAAGAAGAAGAAATGCAATTTTAGCGGCTATAGCAATGGCATTGATTTTCATAATCATTGTTGTTATTATAATCGTTGGTCTTGCAGGCGGAAATAAGAAGAAAGATAAAAATCCGGCAAAAACAACGCCTATTACAACAACATCTGCACCTACACTTCCTACCATCGCACCCTCCACGTCAGATGAGCCCGATGTAACTTTCGATCCTACTGCAACATTTGATCCTACTGCAACCGGAAGTGCTTCACCTACCACATCTGCTACACCTACTGCACCTGCAGAAGCAGGCTCAATCATGTATGTAACCGGTGACGGCGTAAACGTTCGTAAAGAAGCTTCTACCGATTCCGATAAGATCACCTCTCTTTCAAAGGGTACAGCAGTTACCGCTTACGAAACAAAGAATGGTTTCTATTCAGTAAAACTTTCCAACGGAAAGATGGGTTACATTTCAACAAAATATCTTTCTGAGGACGACCCCAAGAAGACCGATGCTACACCTACTGCAAAACCCACTTCAACACCTGATACAACAAACGGTGTTACAAAGTACGTTACCGGTGATTCAGTAAACGTTCGTGCAAGCGGATCCTCTTCTGCTTCAAAGGTTGCTTCACTTGTTAAAGGCAAAGCAGTTGTTGCTTACACCAAGGTTGGCGATTGGACTTATATCCGCTACGGCGAGAATAAGTACGGTTACATTGCAACTAAGTATCTTTCCGATACCGATCCTACAAAGGCAACCCCAACACCTACCGCATCACCTAAGCCCACCGCATCTAACGCACCTACACCTAC
>JAZULU010000101.1:0-4120 GCA_045603265.1 Clostridia bacterium | reverse complement strand
GGTTTCCAGCGCAGAGAATAGGTATAATCCTCTGCCTCTTGCCGTGGGGGGAAGTGCAGAGCTTCCTCTTTCGGTGGGTAAGATCAAGTCTGCGGATTCCGTTAAGCTCATCATCGATGCAGAGGGCGAAGCTCCCAAGGTAACAATTGGCTTAAAGGCTGACAAGGAGGGTACCGTTATTGAGCCTCTTACAGAATCTTTTCAAAAGGCAAAAGCGCAAACACCTGACACAAGAGCCATAGTAGTTTATGCGGCAAATTCTTTTGAATCATTTCTAGATGGTTACGCAACTTCAAAGGGCGTTTCTCTTGTTGGTCGAAACGGAATTCTTCAAAAACGAGACTCTCTAAATGCATATCTGTCAAAAAAACATAGGGGAATGATAGATTACATAGGTCAAATACGTAATGCGGCTGATCATGGTGCAGATGTCGAGGAAAATGGACAAATGTGGACCGTTACAAGGGATACCGCTTTGATATATCCTTGCGTTGTTGCAATTACTATAAAAAACATTTTAGAACGCGATAATGGTTCGATAGAAGTGTAGAGATATAATTGTATATTTCTGCAAACAACCAAAAACAGGCACGAGAAGTCGAATCTCGTGCCTGTTTTTATATACGTTGATTTTCCCCGGAAACAGCTTGTCCTATGGTGAATTTTGTAAAAATTAGTGTAAAATGGGGTCAGGTTGTTCTTAAGGAAAAGCAGGTATGTCATTTTTGCAAAAAGGTTCAAAGCGCCGAAAAGCCAGTCGTATCAAGGGTCTTGGGGCGTTTGAAAATAGCGGTTGTTCTTTGGCGGTCGTGACATCTGCTGCCATGTCGTTTGTAAGGTTGGCGATGGGGTCGTCGACTACCTGAATATAGCCTGCGCTCCAAGGCTCGCCTGATGGGCTTGATTGGAACACGCCTTTACCGCGGGTGGCATAATAATCGCCTAAGCCTGCTTCGCGCATTTCTTCGGCTGTTGCGTCTTTTGTAAGTTGGTAGATCATCGTGCCAAGCATCTCCCAATGGGCCATTTCTTCGGTGCCAATATCGTTTAAAAGAGCCTTGGTTTCAGGGGTTGGCATGGTATAGCGTTGGGCAAGATAGGTCTGCGATGCCGAAAGTTCGGAATCGGGACCGCCGTACTGGGCAAAGAGAAATTTTGCCATTTGTAAATCTTTTGACTTGATGTTCACGGGGAACTGCAATTTCTTTTCATAAATCCACATAACATATCCTCCTTAATTTTCCCATGGCCATGGTGAATTTACCCAGGAAAAACTGTCGCCTGCGGGACACACGCCGAAATTCATGGTAGGTCCGAACTTTTCAAAATATTCTTCGCGGAGCATGGCCTGCTCGCGGGAATAGCGATTATAAAGTTCTCTGGCGCGGTCGCAATGAGGGTGGGTATCAAGATAAAGATTCAGTTCCACCAAAGTGAAGCCGATTTCTTGCAATTTTTTGATCATTTCTTTTTGCGTCATTATCTTCTGCCCCCTTTGTAAGGATCATAAAGTTCTTTCCAGATAGTGCCCATTTTAAGACCTTCTTCAGGGGAAACGGGCGCAGTAAAGCATTGATCGGGCACATATGCCCTTGAAAGAGGAAGTCCGTTTAAAACACGAAGTTCCTCATCTTTTATACAAACTTGTTCCATAGGAATAGTCCTTTCATGAAAAAAATATCAGCAGAAAACTCTGCTGATATATTTTATGAGGTTTGATTCATTTTTGTTAATACACAAGCATACAATTTTAAAAAGCGAGGTAGTTTTATGACAGATTATGAGGTTTTGGGAATTTCCGCCCATAACACCGATGATGAGATTTTTTCTTCCTACGCCGAAAAAAAGCAAAACGCAAAAGACGAAAAAGAACTTGAGCGCATCGAACTTGCCTACAAACGGCTAAAAAGTATAAAAGTGCCTAACATCAAATAAAGGAGTGCGCGTTGCACTCCTGTTTTTTTAAAGATCAAGTATTTCTTTTTTCTTTTGATCAAATTCTTCCTGAGAAAGTATGCCTGAATCAAGAAGATCTTTTAATTGCTTAAGACGCTCAATATCATCGTTATTTAATTTTTGTGTTTGAGGCTCAACGGGCGCTTGATATTGAGGTTGAGGGGCTTGGTACTGAGGCTCAACCGGTGCTTGGTATTGAGGTTGAGGGGCTTGGTACTGAGGCTCAACCGGTGCATTATACTGAGGTTGAGGGGCTTGGTACTGAGGCTCAACAGGTACATGATACTGAGGTTGAGGGGCTTGGTACTGAATCTCTCCCCTTAAAATAGAGTTCTTTGATTTAAGCCATAAGCACATTAACAAGATGCCTGCAAAAAAGATGCAGGAAAACATTATTGATTCAACGTTCATGCTGATTGATTCGGAATATCTTTCAATAAACTTACTGGTGCTGTACTTATCAACACGCTCAAAAATTTCAGATAATTCTTTAGCATTAAACCAAACACTAATGAGCATAACGGGGCCATACATTATTACCGGTACAAGCCACGCTCTTTTAATGGCATCGGTCTTTTTGCTGAGCGCAAGGCAGATTGCCACGATGATAAATATAGAAGTAACAACGGTCAATAAGGGATTAATAATATTGTTGCCTATATAGGTAAATGCTTTGTCGAATTGCTTAGCATCAATAAATCTCTGCAACGATGAATCGGAAAGATCTTTCCAAGAGGGAATATAGTAATTTATAAGATTGCACAAATCTTTTATAAGCAAAACTACCGAAGGAAAAATCAAACCGCTATATGACTTATTGACAAAAAGTATTACTGCTATTGTAATATATACGGCGATAAAAAGGCACATTTCAAAGGGAAGGTAAAAATCAAATTGGCTACTGGTATAATATTCCATTCGATCTGAAAAATACTCAAACATATATGAAATATTATTAAGTGCCAGAAGTATAAACATTATTCCGCCCCAGATAGAAAGTGTCCGGGACTGTTTTTTCAATTTTTTCATAAAATCACCTCAAAAAGGTATTTTAGCACAATTTTCTACAAAACTCAACACTTATTTTATTTTATTTGATTGATGGCGGTGTTAATAAACTCTGCCATGGCACGGGAAACATATTTGTTTTTCTTGTGGGCAATATAAAGAGTACGGGCGTTATAATTATACTCCACGTTATAAAGGCACACGTTATCGGGGAAATTGCCGTATTTAAAAAGAGTATCCGTTAAAAAGCAATCGCCCATGCCCGATGCGGACAAGGCATAAGAAATGTTCATCTGGTCAACTGAGAATATGACGTTTGGTTGAATATTTGCTTCATCTAAAATCTTCTTGGCGCGGAAATACATATCGTTACCGTTTTTAAGTAAAATAAAAGGCTCATTTTTAAATTGCTTTATGGGAACAGATTCGACCGCTTCAATATTTTTGCCGCCAAAAATCTCGGAGGGCAAAATGCGGTATTTAAGAAGTTCCTTATTTATTTCCCTATCCATTGGCACGCAAAGAAGGATTTTTTCTTTTTTTAAAGGAAAACCATCGTAAATATCCATGGTACTGTCAAAACTATCGATAATAACGTCAACAGTTTCGTTTTCAAGCATATGACTTAATGAAATGGAATTGGCTTCAACAAGTGTTACGTTGATCTTTGGATATTTTAATGCAAAGCGGTTTATTATTTTGGGAAGAACGTAGGATGACAGATAGTTTGTTCCCCCAACGGTAATTGAGCCCGTTTCAAGAGAAAAAATATCGTTAAGGCGGTTGACGAAATCTTTTTGAACGTTCATAATTTTTTCGGCAGAATTTATATATTCTTTGCCGATTTCAGTTAAAACCGCGCCCCCTGCCCCTGAGCGCACAAAAAGAGGCGCGCCGATCTCATCTTCGATCTTCTTGATCGCCGCGCTTAATGACGGCTGGGAAATATATAATTTTTCCGCCGCCTTGGTGAAACTTCCCGTTTTATACACCTGATAAACATATTCATGCTTTTTGAACATACTCTACCCCATAGATTTTTTCTATAATAATTATAAAATTAAAGTATTTGTCTATATTGTAGCACAGACGTATAATATAGTCAACAATTTAGCCAAAGCATTGTAACTTAAATCAGTTTCAAAATGTAAAATTT
>JAZULU010000100.1:0-14051 GCA_045603265.1 Clostridia bacterium | reverse complement strand
CAGAATACAGGCAGGGATATTCTTTATTCAGCCTGCTCATGGGGTATGGATGACAGCTATAAATGGATAAAGTCAACAGGCGCACATATGTGGAGAACAACCCACGATATAAACGATTCGTGGGAACGTATCAAGGAACTTTATATACAAAATAAGGCTATTATTCCCTATAATGCACCAAGTTGTTTTGGTGATATGGATATGCTCGTTGTTGGTATGCACGGTAAAGGTCTTGCAGGTCTTAAAGGCTGCACAAAAGCAGAATATTGCACACACTTCTCAATCTGGTCAATGCTTAATTCTCCTCTTATGATTGGCTGTGATATCCGCACAATGGATGATGACACCAAGGAAATTTTGATGAATAAAGACGTTATTGCAATTAACCAGGATGAACTTGGTGCACAGCCCTATGAATATGGCTGTGATACTTGGGTAAAACATCTTGATAATGGTGATATTGCAATTTTGATGGTTAACCTTTCAGAAAAAGATCAGCGTGAAATGATTCTTCAGATTTCTGATATCGGTATGGATATGGGAACGGGTAAGAAACTTATCATGAAAAATCTTTGGACTAAGGAAGAAAAAGAAGTTGTTAACGGTACTATCAATGAAAAAATTGACGCTCATGCCTGCTTGTTTATAAGGTGCAAAGTAATCGATGGATAAGTGTATTAAGTGTTCTAAGGAACTTTCAGGGGACGAAATCGGCTTAACCAAAAAACTTATTAATCGCGGTGCCGAAGAATTTATGTGCATAGATTGCCTTGCAGAAAAATTTAAAGTCACTCCTGAAAGACTTCGGGAAAAAATAAAAGAGTTTAAGGAACAAGGTTGTTTATTGTTTGCGGACTGAAAAGTCCGCTTTTTTGCTTGCGTAAAATAAAGTGTTCTGTTATAATTATTTCTGTTTCAAAGGAGTAATTTATGGCGAAATTTGTTGGTTTTATAAAGAAAAATGCAGTAATGTGTATAGCGTTTTTTGCGGCACTTATAACTGCATTCATAATTCCACCCGATAAAGATTATTTAGGGTATTTTGATTTTAAAACACTAACTTGCCTTTTCTGCGTTCTTGCGGTTGTGTGTGCATTGAAGAACATCGGATTTTTCTTTCATCTTGCACATACTATCGTAAGAAAATTCAGGACGGCACGAACTTGCATTTTGGTGCTTGTATACGTTACCTTTATCGGCTCAATGTTCATTGCCAATGATATGGCGCTTTTAACGTTTTTGCCGTTAGGATATCTTGTTTTGTCTGAAACGGGTGAAGAAGGCTATCTTGCATTTACCTTTATAATGCAGAATATTGCCGCGAACTTAGGCGGTATGCTGACGCCCTTTGGCAATCCGCAGAATTTGTTTTTATATTCAAAATTCAATATTCCTACTCTTGAATTTATGGGAATAATGGTAATACCTTTTCTTATTTCCGTCGCACTTATAACACTGTGCTGTTTGTTTGTAAGAAGAGAACCTTTGAACATAAGGGGCGAGCAAACAGTTCTTCCTAAAAAGAGAACGATCATATACCTTATATTGTTTGCTCTTTCAATACTGATCGTTTTCAGAGGTATACATTACGTTGTGGGACTTGTAGTTATTCCGATTGCGCTTTTATTTATGGATAGAAAAGCACTTAAAGAAGTTGATTATCCGTTGCTATTTACCTTTGTGTTCTTCTTTATCTTTGCAGGAAATATGGCAAGGATAGATGAGGTTAAAAACTTATTATCATATCTTCTTGAAAAAAATACGCTTTTGTTTTCTGTACTTTCTTGTCAGGTGATAAGTAATGTTCCATCGGCAATATTGCTTTCGCAGTTTACGTCAGATTATGCACCGTTGCTTGTTGGTGTAAATATAGGTGGTGCAGGTACTCTGATTGCTTCCCTTGCAAGTCTTATTACATTTAGAGAATATACAAAGCATTATCCTAACCGCGTGTGGCGATATATATTGATGTTTTCATTGTTCAATTTTGGCTTCTTGATAGTTTTAACTGTGATCATGTCCTTTATAGTTTAATGAAAAATCTCTCGAAGGAGAGATTTTTCTTATTTTTGGCACAAAACAACCAAAATTTTTCGTGTTTTGTTGGTTTTGTGGAAAAATGTTCCTTGTTTTTATTAAAAAAATACTGTTTTTTTCTGTTTTTGCTATTGACATCTGTTGTTTTTTGTAATACAATAGTAGATGAAATAGTGGGGAGTAGTGTAAAATGCTCCCGAAAGAGGATTTTTATGGCAAACGAAATAGGTTCAAACGAAAATAAAACAAGAATAATTCAGGAATTGGTTCCCGGTAAACAGATAACACTTTCTCATATTATTGCAAACCCTGATCCTGAAATATATGTAAAACTTGGTCTTGATCCTGCTGATGGTCATACGGGCGCAATCGGTATTATTACCATGAGTCCTGCTGAAACGGCGATCATTGCGGCAGACCTTGCAACAAAGGCTTCAGGTGCAGAACTTGGCTTTGTGGATCGTTTTTCAGGCACGCTTATTATTGTAGGCACGGTATCCCAGGTTGAAGCATCTGTTACGGCGGTCATGGATTATGCAAAGGAAACTCTTAACTTTACTGTGTGCCCAATAACCAAGACATGAACAAGATCATTCTTATCGGCAGAAGCGGTGCGGGAAAGACTACGCTTACTCAGGCATTGCGTGGGCAGAACATTCATTATGATAAAACTCAGGATGTTAAAAACGGCGATTTTATGATCGATACACCGGGCGAATATATCCAGGAACGTCATTTAGGCGGAGCAGTTGCGGTGTTCGTTTATGAATCGGATATTGTGGGTCTCTTGATGAGTGCAGATGAGCCGTACAGTTTGTTTGCACCAAACATAACGGGAATGTGCAACCGTGAAGTAATAGGTATCGTAACGGGAATAGATAAACCTACCGCAAACGTTCCACGCGTAACAAACTGGCTTAAACTTGCAGGGGTAAAAAGAATCTTTTATCTTTCAAGTATCACCGGCGAAGGCGTTGAAGAATTGCGTACATTTCTTCGTGACTTTGATCCAAAGGCAGAAAAAGCACGAAAAAAAGCAGAAATAATGAAACTAAAATACCCAAATTTGGTCTAAAAACAGAAAAAGTCAACAAAAAGTTGGTAAAAAACCAACAAAAAACAACAAAAAATGTTGACGGAGTTCTGTGTTTATGATATAATTAAACTATAAAAAATGTGTAATCACATAAAAAGGAGAGAAACACTATGACAGAATACGAGATCAAAAAACAAATTTGCGACATCGGCAAGAGAATCTACAACCAGGGCATGGTTGCAGCTAATGACGGTAACATCTCCGTTAAGCTCAACGACAATGAATTCCTTTGTACACCCACAGGCGTTTCAAAGGGCTTTATGACTCCTGAGTACATCTGTAAGGTTGATGCCAACGGTCAGGTTATCCAGGCTAACCCCGGCTTCAAGCCCTCTTCAGAAATCAAGATGCACATGCGCGTGTATAAGCAGAGACCTGATGTTAATTCAGTTGTTCATGCTCACCCCGTATATGCAACAAGTTTTGCTATTGCAGGCATTCCTTTAACACAGCCCATCATGCCTGAAGCAGTTATCGCTCTTGGTTGCGTTCCGATCGCTGATTACGGCACACCTTCAACAGAAGAAATCCCCGATGCAGTTGAAAAGCATCTTCAGTATTTCGATGCAGTTCTTCTTGAGAACCATGGTGCTCTTACATATTCAGATTCACTTATCAACGCTTACCACAAGATGGAGTCAGTTGAGTTCTATGCAAAACTTCTTTATCTTGCACGTCAGCTTGGCGGTCCCAAGGAACTTACACCTCAGCAGGTTGAGCGTCTTTATGAGATCCGTCGTCAGTTTGGTCTTAAGGGTAAGCATCCTGCAAACCTTTGCCCCAATGCTAAGGACGGCAAATCAAGCTGTCATTCCTGCGGCGGCAACTGCACATGCGGCAAGGGCGGCAACGCTGAAACTGATCTTGTTGCTGAGATCACAAAGAAGGTTCTTGAATCTTTAAAATAATTTCCCGAAAAAGAGGGATGAATTTTGAAAAATAATGTATCAGAAGCAATTACCCTGATCGTTGATGCATATATGAAAGAAAGCGGAGAAATGACTCTTAGTCTTGCAAATGCTTTAACTGACTACGTTAAAGTAAAAGCAAGTGAGATGGGAGTTAATGCCGTTGTTGCAGTTACAAACAGCGGCGGAAATCCCGTAACAGTTCAGTGCATGAATGATTCCTATATTGCATCTTACGATATTGCTTTAAACAAAGCCTTTACGGTTGTTGCACTTAAAATGTCAACAAGCACTTTAAAACCTCTGGCTCAGCCGGGCGGAAGTCTTTACGGCATACAGTTTACCAACAACGGAAAGATAGTTATCTTTGGCGGCGGAGTTCCCTTATATAATAAGGAAGGCAAGATCATTGGCGGTCTGGGTGTTTCAGGCGGCAGTGAGGAACAAGATACTGCTCTTGCTGATCTCGGTGGAGAGATCCTTGCTGCTTGCATAAAAAATTTATGAAAGGACATATAACAATGGATATAAATTCAGTAAACGTAGAAGAAATAGTTAAACAAGTACTTTCTTCTATGCAGGGCACAGATCCTGCAAGTGCTAAAAAGCCAGCAGGTGCTATTCCCAAAACTGCAAGAGTTGCAATGCTTACAGCCCTTGAAAAGTTTGAACTTAAAGAATTCCCCATCCCCGAACTTGGTGATGAAGATATCTTGGTTAAGGTTGAAGGCTGTGGTGTTTGCGGTACTGATGCTCACGAATTTAAACGCGATCCCTTTGGTATGATTCCCGTAGCTTTAGGTCATGAAGGTACCGGTGAAATCGTTGCAATGGGCAAGAACGTTAAAAAGGATAGCGCAGGCAAGCCCCTTAATATCGGTGATAAGGTTGTTACTTGTATGATCTTCAAGGATAACCCCGATATCACAATGTTTGATCTTAATAAGCAGAACGTAGGCGGTGCTGACGTTTACGGTTTGCTTCCCGATGATGATATTCATTTGAACGGTTGGTTCTCTGATTACATCTTCGTTCGCAAGGGCTCAACGATCTTTAACGTAAGCGATCTTGATCTTGATTCAAGAATCCTTATCGAGCCTTGTGCAGTTCTCATTCACGCAGTAGAACGTGCAAAGACAACAGGCATCCTTCGTTTCAACTCACGCGTAGTTGTTCAGGGATGCGGACCTATCGGTCTTATCTGTATTGCAATTCTCCGCACAATGGGTATTGAAAATATCGTTGCAGTTGACGGCGATGAAAAGCGTCTTGCTTTTGCTAAAGAAATGGGCGCAGACAATGCTGTAAACTTCAAGAACTTCAAAGGTCAGGAAGAACTTGCAAAGGGTGTTGAATCTGCATTTGGCGGATATTTGGCAGACTTTGCATTCCAGTGCACCGGCTCACCCGTTGGTCATGCTAACATCTATAAGTTCATCCGCAACGGCGGCGGACTTTGCGAACTTGGCTTCTTCATCAATGGTGGCGATGCAACTATCAATCCTCACTTTGATATCTGCGCTAAGGAAATTACAACAGTTGGCTCATGGGTATATACCTTAAGAGATTATGCAACTACCTTCGATTTCCTTAAACGTGCAAAGGCTATCGGACTTCCTATGGAGAAACTTATTACACATCGTTATCCCCTTGAGGAGATCAACGAAGCACTTAAGACAAACCTTGCAATGCAGGGTCTTAAGATTGCAATAGTTAATAAGTGAGAGGATAAAACATGAAAGCAGTTGGAATTATTGAGGTTTACGGTTTAGCGGCAGCCTTCGTTGCTTGCGATGCAGGTTGTAAGGCGGCTGACGTAACAAGTGAACCTTTCGATAAAAACAAGCCGGGCAACCCCGAAGGACTTAAAGTTCCTTTGATCGTGTGCGTTAAATTCCGCGGTCAGGTTGCTGCAGTTGAAGCGGCAGTTGAAGCCGCAAAAGAAGCCGCTGAAAAGGTTTCGGGTGTAATTTGTACTCACGTTATTCCCAATCCTGAAGACGGCACAGAAAAAATGCTTAAGCTTAACGCTTTTGATAAAAAGTAAATTATTGACGGAGGAAATGTATTATGTCAAATGAAGCATTAGGAATGGTTGAAACCAGAGGTCTTGTTGCAGCAATCGAAGCAGCAGATGCTATGGTTAAGGCAGCAGAAGTAGTTCTTATCGGAACAGAGAAGATCGGTAGCGGACTTGTATCCGTTATGGTTCGCGGCGATGTTGGTGCAGTTAAGGCAGCAACAGAAGCAGGCGGTGCAGCAGCAGCACGTTTAGGCGAGGTTGTAGCAACTCACGTTATTCCCCGTCCTCATGGCGATGTTGAGAAGATCCTTCCCAAAATCTAATATTTTAAGAGGTTTATTATGAAGTCTTTAGGACTTGTTGAGGTAGAAAGCGTAGCGGCCGCAGTTGATGCACTCGATATTATGTGTAAAACTGCTGAAGTTGAGTTTGTTACCTGGGAACGTAAATTAGGCGGCAGACTTGTAACGATAATCGTTCAAGGTACTATTTCCGCTGTACAGCAGGCTGTTGAAACTGCTGTTGAAAAATGCATCAAGAATGTTGCTGCACATGCAGTAATTGCAAATCCTCATTCTGAAACTGCAAGAATTCTCGAACTTTCTGCTCAAAGAACACGCAGAACTTATGAGGAAAGATTGAAGCAACAGGATGATGAAAAATATCTGCAAGAGGTTTAATGAAAGGCGGTAGTTAAAATGGCTGAAACTAAAAAAACAACCACAAAAACAACAACTAAAAAAGCCGCTGCTCCAAAGGCCGCCTCTGCAGCACAGAGAGCTGCTTTAAGGGTAGCAAAAGCCCAGACCGAAACTAAGGTTGAAGTTAAGGCAGAAGTAAAGGAAACTATTAAGGAGGAAATAAAAATGAATCAGGAAGCATTAGGAATGGTAGAAACCAGAGGTCTTGTTGCAGCAATCGAAGCAGCAGATGCTATGGTTAAGGCTGCTAACGTAGCTCTTATCGGTACAGAGAAGATCGGTAGCGGACTTGTATCCGTTATGGTTCGCGGTGACGTTGGTGCAGTTAAGGCTGCTACAGAAGCAGGCGGCGCAGCTGCAGCTCGTTTAGGCGAAGTTGTAGCAACCCACGTTATTCCCCGTCCTCATGGCGATGTTGAGAAGATTCTTCCCACAATTAAGTAATAAAACCTTAAAGGTTTAAAAAAATTAAAAATTATTAAGGAGGAAACACATATGGCACAGGAAGCATTAGGTATGGTAGAAACCAGAGGCCTTGTTGCAGCTATCGAAGCAGCAGATGCTATGGTTAAGGCTGCAAACGTTGTACTTATCGGTACAGAGAAGATCGGTAGCGGACTTGTATCCGTTATGGTTCGCGGCGATGTTGGTGCAGTTAAGTCAGCAACAGAAGCTGGCGGCGCAGCAGCAGCTCGTTTAGGCGAGGTTGTAGCAACTCACGTTATTCCTCGTCCTCATGGCGATGTTGAAAAGATTCTTCCGTCAATTAAGTAATAAATTTCTGTTTTTTCTGCGGCGCAAATTTTGCGCCGCAGGATAAAAGAAATGTTTTGGAAGGAATAAAAATGATAGTAGGTAAAGTTGTAGGTAGTGTGGTTGCCACACGCAAAAATGAAAAACTTTTAGGCAGCAAATTCATGATCGTTGAGCCTATTTCCAATATGGAAAAGACAGGCAGAATTGTTGCTATTGATGATGTTGGAGCAGGTATAGGCGAAACTGTGCTTGTTGCAACGGGTAGTGCGGCTCGTATAGGTTGCTCAATGAGTGAAGCACCGGTTGATGCCGCAATAGTAGGAATTGTTGATAATTCCATTGGACTTTAATTTTTTAGGATTGAAAAATGAAATTAACAGAACTTTCTAAAATTTTGAGAGAATGTGGCGTTGTCGGTGCAGGCGGCGCAGGATTTCCCTCATATGCAAAATTGAATGAAAAGGCTGATACTATAATTCTTAACTGTGCGGAATGTGAGCCTTTATTGAAACTTCACCGTCAAGTAATGGCTGAATATGCATACGAGATTCTTTCTGCTATGCATGAAGTTGCTGTTGCAGTAGGCGCAGAAAACATGATTGTTGCAATAAAGCCTAATTATAAAAAGGCCATTAATGCAATAGAAGAAGTTTTACCGCAGTTTAAGGATAAAAATGCACGAATTGGTCTGCTTCCTCCGGTATATCCCTCTGGTGATGAAGTAGTTACCATTTACGAGGTTACGGGTAGGGTAGTGCCTGCTGGCAAACTTCCCATTGAGGTAGGTTGTATTGTGTATAACGTTGAAACTATGCTTAACGCTTATTATGCAATCACCGAAAACAGACCCGTTACACATAAGTATTGTACAGTTACCGGCGCAGTAAAAAATCCGGTTACTTTAAAACTTCCTTTAGGAATGAAAGTATCTGAAGTTTTAAAAGCGGCAGGCGGTGCGACTATTGAGGATTACGAAATAGTTTCCGGCGGCCCAATGACAGGTAAACTTTGTACGGAAAATGATGTTGTTACAAAAACCTCTAATGCTTATATAGTTCTTCCGCCGTCACATTATGTAGTGCAGAAGAAAAAAGCAAATACTCAGGTTTCAGTAAACAGAGCAATGTCGGCGTGTTGCCGTTGCGGTATGTGTACGGAACTTTGCTCACGTCATATGCTTGGTTATCCCATTGATCCCACAAAGTTTATGACGGCACTTTCAGCAGGTGCAACGGGAAATATTGAGCCTTATCTCAATACTTTCTTCTGTTCAGGTTGCGGTCTTTGCGAAATGTACTCATGCTTCCAGAATCTTAATGCACAGACACTTATCAGCGTATTTAAGGGCGGCATGCGTAAAGGTGGCGTTTCAATGCCTGAAGCAAAAATGGGTCCCGTTGATCCCATACGCGAACAGAAACTTGTATCTCATTCGCGTCTTACTGCAAGACTTGGTCTTACACAGTACAATAAAGAAGCACCTCTTTCTGACGATGAACTTAAACCTAAGCAGATAAAGATCATGCTTTCACAACATATCGGTGCACCTTGCCAGGCAGTCGTTAAAAAAGGCGACGTTGTCACACAAGGTCAGATGGTTGGTAAAGCATCAGATGATAAACTTGGCGTAAACGTTCACACACCTTTTGCAGGAACAGTTCAGGAAGTAAACGATAAATATGTAAAAGTAACGCTTTGAAAGGATGTAAACATAAATGAGCAAAGCTATAGGAATGGCTGAGTTTTCAACAGTTTCAGCAGGTATTACCGGTGCTGACCGTATGATCAAAACGGCTGAGGTTGACGTTATTGAAAGTGCAACCGTATGTCCCGGCAAATACATAGTTATAATAAGCGGCGAGTTAAGTGCAGTAAAAGCATCCGTTGAAGCGGCAAAGGCACTTAATCCCGAAAGAGTGATTGACAGTTTTGTGCTTGGCAATCCTCATGATTCAATTTTTACCGCCATTTACGGTACAGCACAACCTGAAGATGTTCAGGCACTGGGCGTAATGGAAAGTTTCAGTGCCGCAACTGCAATAGTTGCTGCTGATGCTGCCGCAAAAACTGCATTGGTTGATCTTATTGAACTTCGCCTTGCACGCGGTATGTGCGGTAAATCATATCTTCTTTTAACAGGAAGCGTTTCAGCAGTTTCAGCCGCTATTGAGCGTGCCGCAAATGAAGCAGGCGACAGAGGAATGCTTTTAGACAGTTCAGTAATACCCAACCCCGACAAGAAACTTTGGGATAGTATTTTGTAAAAAGAGATTGGTGTAGATATAATGCTTGCTATTGAACGCAGAAACGAAATACTTTCAAAACTCTCAACTGAAGGCAAGGTGCTTGTTGCTGATCTTGCAAAAGAGTTTGACGTAACTGAGGAAACTATCAGGCGTGACCTTGAAAAACTCGATAATGACGGTCTTGCCCGTAAAACTTACGGCGGTGCAGTCAAGAACGAGAATTTCAATATTGACCTGCCTTTCCATGTGCGCAAACAAACTAACGTTGAAAGTAAAAAACGAATTGCCGCTTTAATTGGCGAGATGATAAATGACGGCGACTATATTATGCTGGATTCATCGACCACGGCACTTTGCGTTATAAAAAGTATTTTACATAAGAAAAATATTACTCTGATAACAAACAGTATTGAAATTCTTATTGAACTTTGCAATAAGCCTGAATGGAATATTCTTTCAACGGGCGGTATGCTTAAAGAGGGCGGACTTTCTCTTGTTGGCTATCAGGCAGAAAAAATGATTTCAGGTTTCCACGTTGACCTTGCAATTTGTTCTTGCAAAGGCATTGATGAGAATAACGGTATAACCGATTCCAATGAACGTGATGCCGAAATCAAAAAGGCATTCTTTAAATCAGCAAATCACAGACTTTTAGCGGTAGACAGTTCAAAATTCGATAAAGCGTCTTTCGTTAAAGTTTGCGGATATAATGAGATCGATACGATCGTAACAGAAGAAAAACCCAGCGAGATCTGGCTGGAAAGATTGAAACAAAATAACGTTAAAGTAGTATACGACGAAACTTAAACTTTGGAGGAAAAAGACATGGCAGAAATAAATCAGGCTCAGATAGAAGCAATTGTTCGCCAGGTAATTTCAAACGTAGGCGGTGCAAAAACTTCCAATGAAGTTAAAACAGAAAGCAAGGTAACGGGCGCAAGCTTCACTTCAACCGAATATAACGGCAGAAAACTTATCGGTATCTATTCAGATATGAACGATGCTATTAAGGCTGCTCAGGAAGGCTATACCGCAGTAAGAAAAATGTCTGTTGATCAGAGAGAGAAGATCATTACCGCTATTCGTGAACTTACTTATAAAGAGGCTCCCGTTATGGCTGAGATCGGTGTTAAAGAAACAGGTATGGGTAAGGTTGAACATAAGCGCCTTAAACATATTCTTGTTGCCGATAA
This sequence comes from Clostridia bacterium, assembly GCA_045603265.1. Lineage (GTDB taxonomy): Bacteria > Bacillota > Clostridia > Christensenellales > QALW01 > UMGS1322. The sequence goes on along the minus strand of JAZULU010000100.1, from coordinate 3,091 downwards.
AACACCGGGAACTGAGGATATCGTTGCTGAAGCAAAGACCGGCGATAACGGACTTACTTTAGTTGAAAACGCTCCTTTTGGTGTTGTTGGTGCAATCACTCCTTCAACAAATCCCTCCGAAACAGTTATTTGTAACAGTATCGGCATGATTGCCGCAGGTAACGGTGTTGTATTTAACCCCCATCCCGGCGCAATCTGCACTTCAAACTATGCAGTTGACCTTGTAAACCGTGCTTGCTTCTCAGCAGGCGGACCTAAGGTGCTTGTTGCTTCAATGGATAAGCCCACCTTAGAATCGGCACAGATCATGTATGGTCATCCCGCTATCAGACTTCTTGTTTGTACCGGTGGTCCAGGCGTAGTTAGAGCAGTTCTTTCATCAGGTAAAAAGGCTATCGGTGCAGGCGCAGGTAACCCCCCCGTTATCGTTGATGATACTGCTGATATTAAAAAGGCAGGTAAGGATATTATTGACGGTTGTACCTTTGATAACAACCTTCCTTGTATCGCTGAAAAAGAAGTTTTCGCATTTAAGAATATTAAGGATCAACTTATTTCCGAAATGCTTAAAAACGGCGCTTATCTTCTTACAAAGGAAGAAGCCGATAAACTTGTTGGTATCGTTTTAGTTGACGTTACAGATAAAAAGACCGGCAAAACAAAGAAGCAGGTTAACCGTAAGTGCGTTGGCAGAGATGCTTCTGTTATCTATGCAATGCTCAATAACGGCAAAACTCTTCCTTCTGACGTTCGTTGCCTTATCTGTGAAACAGATTTCAATCATATGTTCGTTCAGGAAGAACTTATGATGCCTATTCTTCCCATCGTTTCAGTTGATAATATTGATGAAGCAGTTGAACTTGCGGTTAAAGCAGAACACGGCAACCGCCATACTGCTCATATGCACTCCAAGAACATAGATAACTTAACAAAGTTTGCTTCAGCCGTTGAAACAACAATTTTCGTTAAAAACGCACCCAGTTATGCAGGTATCGGCTTTGGCGGTGAAGGTCATACAACCTTTACTATCGCAGGTCCTACCGGTGAAGGTATCACAAGTGCAAGAAGTTTTACCCGTAAGCGTCGTTGCGTAATGGCTGACAGTTTCAGAATCATTTAAGGAGTTTTATTATGGATATAAATATTCAGGCAATTACCGAAGCGGTTATAAAAGCTATAAACGAGCAGGGCGGTGTTTCCGGCTGTGCTCAGTGTGACGGAGATATTCCCGTTGGCGTTTCAAACCGCCACATTCACTTATCAAAGGCTGACTGCGAAACTCTTTTCGGTGCAGGCTATGAGCTTACTCCCTTAAAGGATCTTTCAGAGCCCGGGCAGTACGCTTGCAAAGAAACACTTACCATCGTTGGTCCTTCCTTAAGACCTATTGAAAACGTTCGTGTTTTAGGTCCTTTAAGACCTGAATCTCAGGTCGAGATCTCACGCACCGATTCCTTTACCTTAAAGGTTAAGCCTCCTGTAAGAGAAAGCGGTAAGATTTCAGGCAGCGCGCCTATTACCATTATCGGTCCTAAAGGCGTTGTTACTCTTAAAGAGGGTTGCATTATTGCAAACCGCCACATCCATATGAGCCTTGAGGACGGAATCAAGTATGGTGTTAAGGATAACGAATATGTTACCGTTGATGCCTGCGGTGAAAGAAAAACAAGATTCTTTGACGTTCAGGTTCGTGTAAGCGATAAGTTCAGACTTGAAATGCATCTTGATACTGATGATGCAAATGCGGCAGGACTTTGCGGTAAATCTTTGGTTAAGATCGTTAAGGACTAATATTACAGGGCAGAGAATTTTCTGCCCTTTTTTAAAGGAATTTTGAAATGTATCGGCTGATTGTAAGTGATTATGACGGAACGCTTAACGTAAACGATAAGCCTCTGTCACAAAATTTTTTTACAAAACTTAATATGCACGTTTGCCGTGGCGGAATTTTTGCTATCGCCAGCGGAAGACCTTATAATCAGTTGAAAAAATTACTGTTTCAGGTTTCCCAAAACATCGTTTTCATTTCCGATGACGGCGCACAGATGATGTATAAAAACTGTGTTTTATATAAAAAAACAGTTGATGTTCCGGATGCGAAAGTGTTGTGTTCAAATGCACTTGATGCCGGATTTACTGCTATATGTGCTTTAAGGGAAGAAAACAGAAGCGTAAAAAAGGAACAACTTAGTCTTCCGTTTTTTATGAATAGCGATATTTTTAAAATAATTATCGTAAAAGACGGGAAAAATACAGATGATTTGAAAAAATCTGCACAAGCGCTTAATTTGCGCGTATGTTATGAAGATAAAGATTATCTTGAATTCTGCCATAAAGAAGCAAACAAGGGCGAAGCAGTTAAAAAATTGATGCAAAAATTTTCCGTTAATGAAAATCAAATGCTTGTTCTTGGTGATAACGTAAATGATATTTCTATGTTGTCATTAACAAAAAACAGAGTATTTCCGCAAAATGCACGTCAGGAAGTTCTTGATCTTGGCGGAACGGTTGTTGAAAATGTTGAACAATATATAATAGAATTAAAATAAAAGGCTTATCATTTAAAAATGATAAGCTTATTTTTACAAACTCTACCAACGGTTTGTAGACTTTTTTAGAAAAAATTCCTATACTATAAGCGTAAGGAGGAAACAAAAAAGTGAATCAAATGAAAATCGGAAAATTCATTGCCGACTTAAGAAAGAGTAAAAATATGACTCAATTACAGTTGGCAGAAAAATTAGGCATCACAGATCGCGCCATATCAAAATGGGAAAACGGAAAAGCACTTCCCGACGCTTCATTGATGCTTGATCTGTGTAGAGAACTTGGTATCACAGTAAATGATTTATTAAGTGGAGAGGTTGTAAGTATGAACGAGTATAATGAAAAATCAGAACAGAATTTAATAGAAATGGTTAAACAAAAGGAAAAGACAGATAAGACCTTATTATCAATCGAAATTTTAGTAGGTGTAATGTGTGTTATAGTTTTATTTTTGCTTGTAATTTTTGCTCCTTACGTTCAGCTGGAAGACTGGCAAAGAATTGTGCTTATATTGATAGGCTTTATTCCTCTTTTAGTTGCCACA
>JAZULU010000099.1:0-3706 GCA_045603265.1 Clostridia bacterium | reverse complement strand
GTATTAACAGTTCCCCTTTATGACAGAAGTTTTGAAGAGGCTTTAAAATGGCTCGCAGAAAGAGGCGTACATACTCTTGAAGTAGGTAACGGTGGTTTCCCCGGAAACACACACATAAATCCTGATGACTATTTGGGATCCCCCGAAAAAGTTACTGCACTTAAGGCGCTTTTAGATAAGTACGATATGAATATTGCCGCACTTTCCTGCCATGGAAACTGCGTTCATCCCGACAAAGCCGTTGCAAAGAAGTTCCAGGACGATTTTGAAAAGACAGTTTTAATGGCTGAACAACTGGGCGTTGATACTATCGTTACTTTCTCAGGTTGCCCCGGTGGCTCACCCGAAGACAAAACACCTAACTGGGTTACTTGTTCATGGCCTGACGATTTTGCAAAAATTCTTGATTATCAATGGAACGAAGTGCTTATCCCCTATTGGAAAGAGGCAGTTAAGTTTGCAAACGCTCACGGTGTAAAGAAGATCGCCCTTGAAATGCATCCCGGTTTCTGTGTTTATAACACAACTTCACTTCTCCGTCTTCGTGAGGCAGTTGGCGAAACAATCGGTGCTAACTTCGACCCCAGCCACCTTATCTGGCAGGGTATGGATCCTGCTGAAGCAGTAAGAACACTTGGCGGTGATGCAATTCATCACGTTCATGCAAAGGATACATATCTTGATCAGTCAAATATCAAGAAAGCAGGCGTTCTTTCAACGGGACATTATTCCGACGTTTTAAACCGTTCATGGACGTTCAGAACTGTTGGTTACGGTCTTTCAGTAAAAGAATGGAAAGATTTTGTAAGTATGCTTCGCATGGTTGGCTATGACGGTGTTCTTTCAATCGAGCATGAAGATATGTTTATGTCAGTTGAAGAAGGTCTTGAAAAAGCCATTACATTCTTAAAAGATATTATGTCCTTTGAGCCCATGGGCGAAATGTGGTGGGCATAAGCTAAGTAAAAACAGTATTTTCAGACCGCTGACTTAACTTGGTCAGCGGTCATTTTTTTACCATTGACATCGTTTTCTGTTTTTGATACAATAAATTTAGCGTTTTTTATGAGAGGTGTTTTTTATGGATATATGGTGCGCCTCTGCGTCAGCTCAGATTTTCAAGCATACGCGAAAGCATCAACAGGATTCCCCTATATTTTTATTAAGCTCCGCAAGAAATATGTTTACTTCGTTTCAGATTTGTTTAAGAAACGTGGATACTTCCTTTGATATTTCAAGTGTTGAGTTACCTTGTACTCCCACAGGCATAAGCTGTGAATATTATTTTACGGATTATATTGTTTTTAACGACGGTGTCCCCTACCCCGATATTATTTCCACCAAGGACTCTGTGCACGTGCTTCGCAATACCACGCAAAGTATTTTTGTGCGCTTTTACGCTTCAGCCGATGCAAATGCGGGCACCTATAAGCTTCCCATAAGCATCAAAACAAGCGAGGGTCTTTTTTCTTCTGCCGTCACCTTAACCGTTTACCCCGTAGCCTTGCCTGAGCCAAAATCATCCCATATTTATCACGAATACTTTTTTGACCCGATGATATTGTGCGCCCCATCAAACGAAATTGACAAAAAGATCATGCCAACGCAGTACCCCTATGAGGCATACTCCGAAAAATTCTGGTCGCTTATGGGTGATTTTGCTAAAAAATTCAGGGAACTTCGTGTAAATTGCCTCCACGTACCCGTATTACGCCTCCTATGCGATGGCGGTTCAAAAAGAATTAATACGGCAAAATGGGATTTTTCGTATGAATTACTTGATAAATTCATTGAGTTTTTTATACTTAACGGCTCCGTCAAAAAGCTTTCAATAAAAGCACTCATCGCTTCCGTTTCGGGAGAAACCATAAATTCAATAGACGAAAACGGCGCTGTGATCGCACTTAACGTCTTTACCCCCGAAGCCGATGCCTGGGCAAAAGCAATTTATGGAGGTATATACTCTCATTTTAAAGAAAAGGGCTGGCTTGATATGCTTCAGATGAGGCTTGAGGACGAGCCGCACTCAAGCGAATATTGGAAATGGGCAAGAGAAAAGTGCAGAGCATTTATGCCACGGATTATCTGCGGAGAGCCCCTTGACACCCACAGCATCGCCCGTGAATTAGAGAACGAATGCGATCAGTACATTCCTCGTATCGAGGTATATGAGGAGGGCAAGGATTATTACCTTGAACGGCAGAAGGCAGGCGATCAGGTCTGGTGCTATTCCTGCTGTTATCCCGAAGCCACCGGTTGGATGAACAAATTCATCGACCTTCCCTGCTTGTATTCCCGTTTGATGGCATGGGCTTGCTTCAGTCACGGGATAGAGGGATTTTTGCATTGGGGCTCACATTATTGGAATTCAAAGCTCTACGGACTTGATCAGGATGCGCGCTTTAAGGGCGACGGCTTTATAGTATATCCTGACGTTGAAAACAACTGCCTCTTACATTCCGCACGCGGTTTTGCGACCTGCGACGGTTTTCAGGATTGGGAGCTTCTTTTAATGCTGAAAAAGGAACATCCCGAGGCGGCAAGCGCTATTTCCCACCGTATTGCAAAGTCCTTTACAGATCTTAGCGCAACGGCTTTAGACGTTGATTCGGCACGCACCGAGCTTCTCACGCTTTTATCCTGATTACTTTTATCTACTCAGTTTTCATTATTTTGCCCAAAAATTTAAGGAGTGAATCATATGCTCATAACCCACAAGGAGCTTGGACACCAAGCAGGTCTTTTTCAGTTTAAAAAGAGTTTTACGGTAGAAACAATACCCGAAAAAGCAGAAATCACACTTTCTGCTGATACAAAATACCGCCTATATATAAACGATACTTTTATTCAGGTTGGTCCCAGTAAAAGAAGTGAATTTTATTCTTATTTTGATACGGTTGATATTCTTAAATATCTTAAAAAAGGTGAAAACAAGATATCCGTTTACGTTTTGCACCTTGATCCTTCTCCCATAAAAGAAGGACGCCAGCACGTTGAAACTATGATTGCAGGCTCTCATTTAGGTCTTGCCGCAGAAATTACCGTAGGTGATGAAGTTTATATTACCGACAGCTCTTGGCTTGTTTCGCCTTGCCCCGAACTTGACATTTTGCCTCCCATCAGAATTTCCTATGGTGCATCAATGGCAGGTATTTTCCAAAAAATTGATTATAATTTGCTTTCAAGAGATTTTACTCCCGCCTATGAATTCTCACCGTTAAAATCAGAAGGTTCAGATGCATCTTTCACCGAGGTTTATAATTTTTGCGGTGAATCGATGCTTTACCGCTTAAAGCCTTCCCCCATTCCGCCTCTTACCTATAAGGAGGGCGCATTTGTAAACTGTAACGAATTTTCGGGCAAGGATACGACTTTCGTTTTGAATGCAGGCGAACACTCAACTGCCGCAGTTCAGTTTAAGGTTTCAGGCAAAAAAGGCACAAAGATCACTTTAACCTATGCCGAAGCCTATTGGAAGAAAAATGGAGACGACAAGCCTTACAAAGAAGTTCGCGATGATGAAAGCGGTTTCATCTTTGGCTCAAGTGATAAAATTATTCTTGACGGGAAAGAGCATATTTTTGAAACCTTTTTCTGGCAGTGCTTCCGCTTTATTGAAGTTAAAATCGAGGGCGAAGCATTTTTATCGGATATTAGGCTTTTCAGAATGCGCTATCCCTTAAATAATGAGGCTTCCTTTGTTTCT
>JAZULU010000098.1:0-2183 GCA_045603265.1 Clostridia bacterium | reverse complement strand
AAAGAGGGAAATTATGTATGCATCCCAAATTCCCAATCGCCATCATCGCTTTCGGCAGAATAAAGCAACCATTCAAGCGCACGACGCCTTTCTATAACAACATCATAAGATATGCTTTCGGGGATATTGCCAAATATTTGTCCATCGCGAATATTCCAATGATAATACCAATACAACTGAAATGCATCTTGGAGTTCATATTCTTGTTTAAGGTTACAAGCTGCAATAAAGTCATCAAAGGTATTATATGTAGTCACTAAATTAAAAACTTTATTCAGTTCAAACTCAACATCTTCAGGCCAATCGGCTGACACAATATCGTCAACTAATCCAATAGACCATAACAATGCATTTGCCGCTTCATATCTCCATGCTATTGTGTCACATAAAGGTTCGTCAAAATCTTTGTTTAATACATCAAGTTCACTGGCGAACAGATGCTCTCGGACATTAAATTTCTCCAATATTTGAAGACAATTCTGCTTGATTTCTTCTTGATTTTCTGCCTCATATAAATCATATGCACATTTTGCCATAATTGCAGATATAATTGCTCTCTGTGCAATTGAATTTACATCACGCACGTCAGTTTCATCATCAAACAGTTCCATATTTTTGGGAAATTTAAGATTTCTTTCTTTCAAGTTGTTTTTAATAGTTGTAATTCTGCTGTCCATATTCATTATGCCTCCAATAATTATTGTGGATTCATTTTAACAATATTGTTGCACCAAATTTGGTGCAAGGCAATGAATTTATTATATTTTAGCACTTTTTCTTCCAAAATTCAACTATTTTACAAAAAAAACCACCGAGTAATCGGTGGGGTTTTGGTTTGTTTTATAAAGTCAGCAATTACTTGCTTTCTTTGATTGCAGCCTGTGCTGCAACAAGTTGAGCAATGAAAATCTTTTCTTTTTTACTATTTTAGATTCCCTTTTGCATTTCGTCGATTGATTCAAGAATGGCGTCTGCCATAAAATCAAGTTGTTCTTTTGTTAAGCCGTAGATGGGGAAGTGAGTGAAGCGACGGTCGAAAACTTCCTCGGTTACGGGTCAGGTTGCGGCGATTGCTTCTTCATCGTAGCCAAGATTTTTAAGAACTTCAAAGCGATATAAGGGACCGAAGTGTGCAATTTCGGTAACACCCTTTTCGGCAAGTTTTTTCTTAAATACTTGGACGTCTGCACCTGCTTTTTCGGGGTCGATAATTACGCTGTATAAGTGGAATGTAGGCTTAATATCATCGTTGCCAAGGTCCTGAGGCTGAATTGCATCGCAACCGCTGAGGCGCTCGGTAAGATAAGTTGCGGCACGCTTACGTTCTGCAAGAATTTCGGGATAGCGTTCAAGTTGAAGTTGAAGACCTAAGCCCTGAATTTCCGTTGTTGAGAAGTTTGTTGCAACGAAAGAACTGCCGTCTTTTCCGGGAATGGGGCAAACGTCATAGAGCCAGTTTTTGATCTTCTTGCTGAAATCAGCACCAAGGAAACGGGCACGCTTCATATCTGCGCGGAAATCTTCGATTGTTGTTGTTAAAATACCGCCCTCACCAAAGGAAGTCATATTCTTAACTTCGTGGAATGAATATGCGCCGAAGTGACCGATAGTACCGAGTTTCTTGCCCTTATATTCACCGCCAAAGCCGTGTGCGGCATCTTCAAGAACGATAATATCGTGTTTATTTGCAAGTTCCATAATGGGGTCCATATCAACGGGATAACCGCCGATATGAACGGGAACGATCATCTTTGTTTTATCGGTGATCTTCTTTTCAACGTCCTTAGGATCCATGTTAAGAGTTTTGGGATCAACGTCAGCAAACACGATCTTGCAACCGATTGATAAGGGATAAGCCATTGTTGCCGCAAAGGTGATAGCGGGAACAATAACCTCATCACCGGGCTTAAGATTTGCATATTTGCAAGCAATTTCAAAGCCTGCGGTACAGTTGGTAACAAATAAACTGCCTTCGGTATTTAAAAATTCATCGCACATTTCCTCAGCCTTTGCAACCTGAACGTCAAGGCTTAATTTTGCAGGCGGTGCAGAAACCTTATCAAGAGCATAAACTGCATTTTCAACGGTCTTTATTGCCTCATCATAGTCATTGCCCTCGCCAACCATCATAAATTTGATAATTGCCATTAAGTCCTCAGCGTTGTAGTTTTCGCCTACTGCCG
>JAZULU010000097.1:0-10659 GCA_045603265.1 Clostridia bacterium | reverse complement strand
CTCATTTAATAAATGGTTTTTTTATATCATTTATCCACTGCATTTATTTTTAATAGGTATAATAAAAATAGCGACTACGTTGTAGCCGCTATTTTTTACATTTTACTTGTAACAAATGCCATATAATTGTTCCAATCTTGTCGACCTAAGAAATGGATTCCATCACGAAGATGATAAGCAATATCACCCTCCATAAAGTGTTCGCCGATTTCAACAGGCTCATCTTTTCCTACAAAACCTTTTCTGTCAAAAAGTTTCCATGCAGGCGATGCACCGATGCAGGATAACTGTTCCGAATATTGATCCGCCCAGAAATCAAGGCTTGCAGAGCCTACGCCCACATATCTGGGACAACTTAAAGCAATAAGAAAATGCTGATCGAATGGACGTTCATCTTCCCTGCCAACGTATTTTTTAAAGTTTGCGCAGAACCAATGAGGGAACACTCTCGTTATAGCCTCAATAGTTTCACTGTTCCCGTGCTTTATGCGTTCATAAGCGGCACCTGAACAACCCGAATCATTGGAAAAGGCAAATTTAAAACGTTCATCCTGTGCTGAACACCAAAGGGCCGTTTTACCTAATCTGGAATGACCGATTACCGCAACGTTGTTTTTATCAACTTCTTCGCGCGTTTCGAGATAATCAAGAACTCGGCTTGCGGCAAATGCCCACATTGCTATTTTACCCCAATCGGTATCAGGGTTATTTCTTGAGTACATTGCGGCAATACCGTTAGTGAAATCAGTGTCATCACTTGTAACGTCTTTATAATTAAATACTGCCAATGCAAAGCCGTTATCAATGATCTCCTCAAGTGGATAAAACCTATCATAAATATCTGAACTAAAATTTATAAAAACAAAAGTCGGAACGTTCTTTTTATCTTTGGGGTAAATGAAATTTATAGGAAAAGAAAACTCGCCTTTTTCCGTTTCGAAAGAGATATTTGTTTTTTCCAAAATAGCATGACCTGAAGCAATTCTATCAACTGTTTCAACGATCTCTCCCTTTACTGTTTCTGGTTTTTCCGGTGAATATCCATACTCCTCACGGCGAAGAATATCAAGCATCTCCTCTCGCCTTTTCTGCCAAGTTTCCTTTGTAACCTTTTCGCCATTTTGGAAGGTTAAAACATCGGGAAAGAAATTCATTTTATATCCCTCCATACATTGCTTTGAATTTATTATAACTTTCAATAAGTTGTTTGGGTTCTTTGTAGCAACCGTCATAAACCTCGATCATAACGGTTTCATTATAATCACCGATCTTCTTAAAAAGGCTTTTATAATCATAAAAACCGGTTGTGGGAAGCACAAGTCTGCCCGCTTCATCAAAATCGACAATATGTATATTTTTGATTCTGCCCTGCATATCGGAAATATATTTATCAACTACCGTATCGCTTTGCGCCGCCTGCTTAATATCAAGAGTACAACCAACCTCTGCATCACAGTAAGGCAGAAGATTCTTCATAAAATCAGGATGATTATAGTGCGCCCAATGAACGTTTTCCCAAGTAAGAAGAATATTATATTCCTTTGCTATTTTTGCAAGTTCTGCGGTGCGTTTTCCAAAAAACTCATAATTGGTAACGTACTTTGTATATTTCATTTGTTGTGGCCCGTGCATAACGTAGATCTTTGCATCAAGCATTTTTCCTACGTTTAATGCAGAACGGAAAATTTTCAAAGCATCATTATACTGCCTTTCGGAGCGCGAAAAAAGTTGCCCCTCAAACTGGCTGTTAAGGGTATGTATGGAATGAACATCAACATTTCCTTTAACGCTTTTTAATTTTTCACCGAACTCTTCCGTATATTCAGAAAAGGAAGCAAGAAACACCTCGCAACAATCAACATTGTTTTTACTAAAAAATTCAAGTGCTTCTTCTGTATACATCTTGCCATACATCGATGCAGTAGAAATACCTATTTTCATAAATTACCTCAATTTATCAAGTGTAAGATCAAATCCGCCAACAAAATTCAACATGAAATATTTTACTTCAGGAGCATCTATCTTGTCAATATCTGTTTTAATTGAATTTTTGGCATCAACAAATTCAGAATTGCCTGCATTTACTTCTTCAACACACTTTAAGTATGCACAAATTCTATCGGCATATTTTACGATCTTTTTTTCTTCAGCGTCTTCAATTTTAAGAATGGGTGTAAAATCACCCTTGAATTCATCAGGAAGCATAGCGCATATTTCATCGGTAGCATATGCTTCGATCTGCTTATAGGCGCTTTTTATTTCGGAATTATAATACTTTATAGGCGTTGGAAGGTCGCCCGTTATAATTTCACTTGCCTCATGATACATTGCCTTTACCGCAATGGAATCAGCATCGTAATTTTTATTATAAATTTTGTTACCTATCAATGCAAGCATATGTGCGATCATTGCCGTTTGCAGGGAATGTTCCTGAATATTTTCTTCCCTTGTTGATTTCATAAGCCCCCAACGGCGGATATATTTCATTCTTGCCATCAAAGCGAAAAAGTTACTCATAATTTACACCTCTTTATTCCTTTATATTGTATCATAAATTTTTCTTGACAACAAGCATATTTGTGATATAATTTAACAAAACTGTATATCGGCTTGGGGAGTCCTTCGGGGCTGAGATTGCTTTTTAGCTAAACCCATTAAACCTGTGTAGATAATCCTACCGTAGGGAAGCTTATTTTGACTGAAAAATTTTCGGCCGTATATCCCTATGATATACGGTTTTAATTTTTCAGAAAGGAAGTGTTTATATGCCACTTCAAACAATGTCACTCAGTTCCTATTTTCAAGAAATGTGGGAAAAATTATCAGAACTTGATCCCATACTTCTTACTGCGACCATTCTGATCACCGCAATAATCGTAACAGTCTTTATTGTTATCAACAAAAAGACCGGCGGTCTTAAATGGGATACACGAATGGTTACTTACGGCGCAGTTTGTATTGCCCTTTCTTTTGTGTTATCATACATAAGATTATGGCACATGCCTAACGGCGGTTCAGTTACTGCTGCAAGTATGCTGCCCATGCTTTTATACGGCTATATGGCAGGTCCTATTTGGGGTACGGTTGCAGGTATCGCTTATGCGATACTTCAATGTATGCAAGATTGTTATTTCCTTTCAATTCCACAGTTTTTCTTTGACTACATCTTCCCGTTCCTTGCTATAAGCGCACTTTCAGGCGTGTTTAAGACGGGAAAGAAAAACGTTGATATTTTAGCGGGTATGACTCTTGCCATCGTTGTGCGCTATGCATGCCACGTTTTCGCAGGAATCGTGTTCTGGGCAGACGGTGCGCCTTACAACCCCATACTTTACAGTTTTGCTTATAACTCTTTTGTGTTCATTGATGCAATCCCCTGCTACGTTCTTGCATTGGTTCCATCAATACAGAAGTTATTTAAAAGAATACCTAAAGCAAAATAAAGTTAAAGAGTTTGAGAAACCCTTACAAGCCAAGGCGCGATGCCTTGAACGCGAAGGCACTTACACAGACGTAAGTAACTAAGCGTTCACAGGCTTCGCAACACAGGAAATAATCCCCTGCAAAAAAACTTTGCAGGGGATTATGTTTGTAAGGTTTTATCAATGCTCTGAAAGAAGCAGTAAATACTGCTTCTTTTTCCCTTGCAAAAAATGCTCTTTAAGCGTATAATTAATGTATCTTTATTTTTGAGGTATATTATGAAAACGAAAACACTTTTAAAATGCTTTTTACCCTACTATAAACCTTATATCGGCACAATGATCCTTGATCTTATTTGTGCCTGCCTTACAACGGGTTGTGAACTTATTCTGCCGTTAATTGTGCGCGAGATAACCGGCAGAGCAACTGAAAATATTGAAAGCCTTACTTTATCTTTTATTTTAACTGCCGGCGCAATTTATCTTGTGTTAAGGCTTATTGACACAGCGGCAAACTATTATATGGCGGCAGTAGGTCATATTATGGGTTCAAGAATTGAAACCGATATGCGTTCAGCATTTTTCAAACATCTTGAAAAACTTTCTTTCGGTTATTACGATGATACGAAAGTCGGTCAGCTTATGTCCCGTCTTACAAGCGATCTTTTTGATATTACCGAATTTGCACACCATTGCCCTGAAGAATTTTTTATTGCAGGCATAAAAATAGTTGCATCCTTTATTATCCTTTGCACTTTTAATATTCCACTTACCCTAATACTGTTTGCAGTACTTCCTATTATGCTTGTGGTACTTACTCATTTCAACCGCAAAATGAAAGCAGGATTTAAGGAATCCAGAAAAACAGTAGGCGAATTAAATGCCCAGGTGGAAGACAGTCTTTTAGGTATCCGCGTTGTAAAATCCTTCGCCAACGAAGATATTGAAATGGAAAAATTTGAAAAAGGCAATCAAACTTTTTTACGCGTTAAGAAAAAAGTTTATAACTATATGGCAGGTTTTCAGTCTTCAACACGATTCTTTGAAGGCTTCATGTATATAATCATAATTGTTTCAGGTGCAATCTTCCTTATAAACGATCAAATTGAGGTTTCCGATTTCATTGCATACGTTCTTTATGTTTCAACACTTCTTGTTTCTATCCGCCGAATAGTCGAATTTGCTGAACAATTCCAGCGCGGAATGACAGGTATTGAGAGGTTTTATGAAGTTATCAGCACTGAACCCGATATAAAAGATGCGCCCGATGCAAAAGAACTTACGTCGGTTGAAGGCGAAATTGAATTTAAACACGTTTCCTTTAAATACGGCGAAGAACTTGATAACGTACTTTCAAACATAAACTTAAAAATCAAAAAGGGCGAAAGTATTGCTCTTGTAGGTCCTTCCGGCTCAGGCAAAACTACCATTTGCAACCTTATCCCCCGTTTTTATGAACTTAGCGAAGGCATGATCTCCATCGACGGAAACGATATTTCATCTGTTACCCTTGACTCATTAAGAAAAAATATCGGCATTGTTCAGCAAGACGTATATTTGTTCTCAGGCTCAGTAAAAGAAAATATTGCTTACGGTTTGCCCGGTGCAACAGATGAACAAATAATCGAATCTGCAAAACTTGCAGGCGCGCACGATTTCATTTTAACTTTACCTGACGGCTATGACACTTACGTTGGTGAGCGTGGTGTTAAACTTTCAGGCGGACAAAAACAGAGAATATCCATTGCACGAGTTTTTCTTAAAAATCCGCCTATTCTTATTCTTGATGAAGCAACAAGCGCACTTGATAACGAAAGTGAACACCTTGTTCAAAAATCTTTGGAAAAACTTCAGGAAGGCAGAACTACCCTTACCATTGCCCACCGCCTTACAACTATAAAAAATGCCGACAGAATCCTTGTTCTCACCGATGACGGAATTAAGGAAGAAGGCACACATCAGGAGTTAATCGAAAAGAACGGAATTTACGCATCTCTATACGAAAACTACAGGAGTTAATTATGGAATTTCGTGAAAAAGACGGATATCTTCAATCGCTTTATATAAAAAACAGCAACGTTAATTGGGTTGAAGGCTCAAAGCATCATTGGGGCAAATGTGTTTATCCCAAAAATTTCAGTCTTACCATAAACAGAGAAATCATAGGCAACGTTTTAAAAGAAGAATATGTTTTCACCAATATAACTGATGAAATAACAACCTTTGAAGTTGGAGAATTGGGCGTCTGGGCAACTTTTAACGATAACTACGAAGGTTCAACCATTTGCAAAGACCAAAAGTGTCATGCTCATATTTGGCTTGGCGGAACTTCTTCATGGATAAACGCTATGGCGATGAAATCTGAGCCGCCACATTTGGGGCTTATGCTTACAAAAGGAAGTCTTGTAACCTATAGCGTTGAACGTGAAAACAACAGTAATGACCGCGGTGATATTCTGCTTTTATCAGATAAACAAAGCGTAAATCCGGGGGAAAGTTACACTATTTCATGGGATATTTTTGTTCATAACAATACCGATTTCTTCAATATTTTAAAGAAATATCAAAACTTTCTTGACGTAGAAAGTGAATATTTTACTTTCTTTGAAAGTGAAAAACCCAAAGTTTTGATAAACGGCATAGAAGTTATTTTAGATAATAAACTCGGTTATCACACCTATAACGCTGACGGTGCTTTTTTCAGGTATCAGGTAAAACCTGACATTGATTCTCTTTCACAAAAACGTTGTCGTTTCATTTACGAAAAACAGCAAGAAACTGAAAAAGGAGAACTTGAAGGCGCTTATCTCATTTACGATAACGAAGAAAAATGCAGATATTTTGAAGAATGGCCAAACCCAAACCATAATGCAGGCAGAGAACGTATTGCAATGGGGTTGCTTATGGCAAAACATCTTCAAAGAAATTATGATCCTGAACTCCACGATAGTTTAAGAAAGTACACTGATTTTGTACTCAAACAATATTTTGATGAAGAAAAAGGAATCGTTTATAATTCACTTTCCCGTGATAATACAAGGCGCAGAATATATAATAACGCCTGGTACGCTTCATTCTTCCGTGAACTTTACCACCTTGAGAAAAACAAACGCTGGCTTAATTGCATGTTCAAGGCATTTACCGATCTTTTTGAAAACGGCGGTATTACTTTTTACCCTCTTGCAATGGAACTTACCGATTCAATCAAAGTTCTTGAAGAAGCAGGCATGGATAAAGAAAAAGATGTTTTGTTAAATTACTTTACTAAAAATGCAGAGTATATTATGTCAAAGGGTACAAACTACCCTAACCTTGAAGTCAATTTTGAAGATAATATAGTTATCCCTGCAGGTGTTGTGCTTTTACAGATGTATGAACTTACGGGAGATAAAAAATATCTTGATTCAGGCAAAGAACACCTTCGCATGCACGATATGTTTGTGGGTTTTCAGCCTGATGCAAGAATGCACGGTGCATCAATTCATCATTGGGACGATTTTTGGTTTGGCAAGCGTAAGTTGTTTGGTGATACCTATCCCCATTATTGGTCAACGGCAGGCGCAATGCTTTACGCCATTATGGGAAGAATTACAAAAGACGAAAGTTTTATAAAAAAAGCACGTGCATGCTTAAGAACTTGCCTTTCAAACTTCTTTGATGACGGTTCAGCAACCTGCGCAATATTTACTCCTTTTAAATCAAACGGAATAAACGGTAATTTTATTGATCCTTGGGCAAACGATCAGGATTGGGCGCTTTATTTTGCCCTTGTTTTCGATGATGAATTTACTATTTAAACAACATTTAGCATATTGACTTTCGTTTTTTTAACGTATATAATATATAAAAAATGTCGGAGGTTTTATTATGAAAAACTACGAAGTAGCATGTTATCATTGGTCAAACTGGCACCCTGCAGAATTTAACGATATTAAGCGCGGTAAAGGTTGGACAGAATGGGAATATGCAAAGGATGCTGTTCCCCGTTTTCCCGGTCACAAGCAGCCTAAGAAGCCTATTTGGGGATATCTTGACGATTCAAAAATGGAAACTGTTGAACTTCAGATAAATACTGCTTCTTCTTACGGCATTGATACTTTTATTTTTGACTGGGGATATAAGGGAAACAACACTGTTATTGAGACTTTTATTGAAGCACCCAGCAGAAATAAAATGAAGTTTGCCCTTATGCACTGTGGCAGAGTTACCGATTATGATGAAACGTTAGAAATGTACGATTATATAATTGACAGATACTTTTCCCAAGACAATTATTGGAAAGTAGACGGCGGTTGCTACTATTCAATTTACGAGATCGGCAAGCATATAAAAAATTGGGGCGGCCTTGATAAAGCAAAGGAAATGTTTGATATTTTCCGTGAAAAAGCCGCTAAAAAAGGTCTTAAAATCCACTTTGTAGCCGTTGAATGGGGTTTACAGAATTTATTTGATGATACTCTTACTCCTGAGCAAGTAATCGAAACACTTGGTTTTGATGCAATTACAAGTTACGTTTGGGCGCATAACACAGTTCCTGCATGGCCAAAGGGTGATTACAAGGAATGGGCGGAAAGTGCTTATGATAAAATGCTTGAAATAGAGAAAAAATATTCTGTTCCCTATTACACCCACGTTTCGGCAGGTTGGGATACTTCCCCAAGATGCCCTAAAGACATGGTTTTCTATGAGGGTGGCCCCTTAATGTATCACACTCTTTCAGGGGAATTTGAAATATTGCACAAGCCTTATTTCTCAACTATCATTGATAACGACACCCCTGAAGAATTCCGCAATGCTTTATTGGCAGCCAAAAGACATCTTGACGATACTAATCCAAAGAATAAGATCGTTACTCTTTACGCGTGGAACGAATGGACTGAGGGTGGATATTTAGAGCCTGATTCCAACTACGGTTACGGAAAATTAGAAGCCATAAAGGATATTTTCAAGGATAAATAACATGGAAAACGAAATACTTTCTCTTGTTTTCGGATTTTTTGGAATAATACTTAATGCACTTATATTCCAGCAAAAAACAAGAGAAAAAATACTTTATTTTAAACTTGCCTCCGACTTTATGTGGACACTTCAATTTTTCTTCAAAGGTGCATATAGCGGTATGGCAATCGCGCTGATTGGAATATTGCGCGAAACGGTTTTCTTGAACAGTAAACATAAATGGGCGCAGAGCAAATTATGGCTTGTACTTTTTATAATACTTTCACTTATTTCGCCTATAGTTACTTGGAACGGATTTTGGAGTCTTTTACCCATGGTCGCATCAATAATTTCGGTTATATGTTTCTGGCTCAGCAAACCGCTTTTAACAAAAGTTCTTGCTTATCCCATATGTTTCTGCCAAATTACATACGGTATAAAATGGCTGATTCCAATGACTATATTAAACGAAATAATTACTCTTTGCTCAACTACAATAGGTTTAATAAGATACAAAAAAAATGAGTTATCAAAATGATAACTCATTTTTTCATGTTTTCAGAAATATAATTCATTTCCCTATTGACCATAAATTTTTAAACTCATCTTTTATATCTTCATAATACCATTTTTACTTGAATTTAAATAACTGTTAGGATTATTTACGCTAAATGCGCCATACCTCATATCCATTATTCCCCTTTGTCAACATTCAGACCTCTCATCGCATTTATAACGGCAAGCACTAAAACACCAACGTCGGCAAATATTGCCGCACCCATTCCCACAACGGAAAATGCGCTTAAAATAAGTACCGCTATTTTTACGATAAGAGAAAAAACAATATTTGTATAAACAATTCTTTGTGTTTTTTTAGCAATTTTTATTAAAGAAACAATTTTTAAAGGGTTATCCTGCATTAAAACAACATCGGCGGCCTCTATTGCCGCATCTGTTCCAAAAGCACCCATTGCAACACCGATATCAGCCTTCGCAAGCACGGGAGCATCGTTTATACCGTCGCCAACGTAAAGAGTAGTTCCCGATTTCATTATTTCTTTTAATGCTTCAACTTTATCTACAGGCAGAAGGTCTGCCTTTACATCATCAATATTTAACTCTTTTTGAACCTTTTGTGCAACAGAAATATTATCGCCCGTAAGCATAACGGTACTTTTTATGCCCATGTTTTTAAGTTCTGAAACAGTTAATTTTGAATCTTCTTTTATTTCATCTTCAAGAAGTATTTTGCCTTTAATACTGCCGTCAATGGATAAATATATACCTTTTTTGTCTTCTATATCTTTGAACAGTTTATAGTTTCCGCAAAGTACTTTTTTATTATCAATTATGGCTTCAACACCAAAGCCGGCGTGTTCAATAATATCCGTTGCCTTTTTTAGTTCACCGTTATAGGCATTTCTTATGGACTTTGCAACGGGATGATCCGAAAACTGTTCCGCAGATGCCATATAACAAAGGGTATCTTCCCCCTCAACAAAAGAAACTTTAAAATTACCTTTTGTAAGAGTTCCCGTTTTATCAAAAACTACGTTTTCAACTTTAGAAAGTTTTTCAAGATATCCTGCACCTTTAATAAGTATGCCTTTTTTTGATGCACCGCCAATAGATGCAAAGTATGAAAGAGGCACTGATAACACCAAAGCACAAGGGCAAGATACTACAAGAACAATAAGACCTCTGTGCAACCAATCTAACCAGTCACCAATAAAAATAGGCGGAATTACTGCTAACAAAAGAGCAAACAACACAACAATAGGTGTATAATAACGCGAAAACTTTGTTATAAATTTTTCACTTTCAGATTTTTGTGTATTTTCAACAAGTTCAAGAATTTTAGAAACTGTACTATCTTGAAAAAGTTTTTTAACTTCAATTTCAAGAACTCCGTTAAGATTTACTGTTCCGCTTACTACGTTGTCACCTTTTTCGACGTCTTTAGGGATAGATTCACCCGTTAATGCTTTGGTATCAATACTTGACACACCTTTTACTACCACACCGTCAAGAGGAATTTTTTCGCCGGGTTTTACAACTATTATTTCACTTATCTTAACTTCTTCAGGCGAAACACAAAGAATCTCACCATCTCTTACAACAGATGCTTCTTCAGGACAAATTTCCATAAGGGCAGAAATTGATTTTCTGCTTTTTCCCACCGCGATGCTTTCAAAAAACTCGCCTACCTGATAAAAAAGCATAACAAATACGGCTTCAGGATATTCTTCTAACAGAAAAGCACCTATAGTTGCTATTGCCATCAAAAAATTTTCATCAA
>JAZULU010000096.1:0-1864 GCA_045603265.1 Clostridia bacterium | reverse complement strand
AAAATATACCATTCAATGAAATTAATCATTTTCAACATAAAAACTATACAATTTTTATCTCTTAAATTGATATCATATTGCAGTGATTTATCCCATGCTGAATAACCTATGCAGACGGGTTTTATGCGCGTTTGAAGTTCAGCGTTTTGTCGCTAAACTTTAATGATTTTAACATAAATAGCATAACACATTTTATTAAAAAAAGCAATATCTTGTCTTTATACTCAATTAGGCAATCGCCAAAAAACACAGTTCGATGTATTGCCATATTTTTGTGATATACTATTATTGGTTCGAATGAACCAAATCTATAAAAGTACAAAGAAGTACTAAAATTTCCAAAAAAGGAGATAAACAGTATGAAGAAAAACAAAATTGCAACTTTTAACTTTGGCGAATACTTTGTAAATGTCGTTGATGAAATCGAACGCTCGGGCGATGAAACAGTCCGTTTTTATTTATACAAAAAAGGTTTGCATAAGATGTTTATGTTTGGCCTTTTGAAAAGAGATGTTGATAATATGCAGGAAGGTGAGCTTGAAGAAACTGTTGCCTGCAATATTCCACAGTATATCGGAGCATACGAAGAAGAATTGTAATATAATAGACGAGAGACTGCCATGTTTCGGCAGTCTCTTTTTTCTATTATGCACCTTTATGTTTTGCTTATTAATTCAAGCAGCGGGCTAAAAACATAGTTATCTCAATAAATTTGGAAATTTTTCTATTTTTTGATTTTTACTCATTTTTATATGGAATCCTGAAATAGTCAAGATACTGTTTAAAAATATCCTGAGCGGCAAGGCAAGTGGATATCAGATAATTTCTTTCATCATCCCACTCGTTTAAGCCACGATAATAAAACAGTTTAAACTTGTCCTCAATAACAAAAGGAACAATATTATGTTTAAGACATTCTTTGAACATAATAAGTCTTCCGATTCTGCCGTTGCCATCCTGAAAAGGATGAATACGTTCAAAGCGAACGTGAAATTCAATTATATCTTCAAGTGTAATTTGCTCTTTGCTATTATACCAAGCAAGGAGCTTTTTCATTTCGTCGGTAACGTTTTCCGGCGAAGTTGTTTCTTTGCCGCCTACCTCGTTGGGAACCTTTTTATAATCGCCAACCGCAAACCATTTTTGAGTCGATTCCATTGTGCCTGCTTTTAATCGAAAATGTAATGCTTTAATGAACTTTTCGGTAAGTTTGCTTTCCGCACTTTCAATAATTTCATCAGTGCACATAAAATGAGTTGCCGCCTCAATAACGTCGTTAACGTATACGCTTACATCGTTGGGAATACCGATGGTTTTTGTTTCAAAAATTAATCGTGTTTGGTCGTGCGTAAGCTGACTGCCCTCGATGTGATTTGAATTATATGCAAGTTCAATCTGTATTTTATGATATATACCACCGTGAATCTGCGCCTGCTTTTCAGCTTTTAAAACTTCCAGTAAGTTTTTAGGCGCATTTGTGCTTTTATTGCTTCGTTCAGGCTTTTGCGCATTTTCAGGAATATTCCACGTTTTTCCTTCAAGGAATGCACCGAAAACGCGTCCTTCGGCGCAATAATTTCTTACACTTCTCTCCGAAACATTCCACTTTTCAGCAATCTCTTTAACAGATAAATATTTCACACTACACCCTCCATTTCTTGATATTATCATACCACTTTATCGGCAAAAAGTCAATGGAATAAACTGAATTATCCTTGTATATTTTTGCCGATAATAGTATTTTGCTAAAACAAAAAAGGCAGAACACTCTGCCTTTTAAGCTATTTATTTTTAAATTATTATCCATTCCAGCACCGACTATGCAGTGCAACAGTATACTATTATCTTTTGTTTCTTTTAATAC
>JAZULU010000095.1:0-17797 GCA_045603265.1 Clostridia bacterium | reverse complement strand
TCGCGAGTTAGTCCTTCAACGCTAAAAAAGAACCTGGCGTTGATCAACGCCAGGCCCAAAAAGGTTTTAGGATTTCAAAAACCGGTTGATTTGTTTGAACTTTCTCTCAAAAACTGTTGCACTTAGTTTGACAATTCATCTTGATTATGATACGGATATCAAGCAAAACAGTGATAATAAAGTTAAATGTATAGCCGTTTCTTTGCTTCTATTTCAATGTATTTGCTTAGATGTAAAAATATACAAAAATTTTTCAGTTGCTTTATAAAGCATACTGTTGAAAAATGAAATGCTCTAAAATAAAAAAATATTCATTTGTTGACATTGGTAATTAAAAATGATATAATGTATTATCAAAACTACACGGTTTTTGTCGCAAAATGAAAGTTTGTACTTTTGTATAAACGATTTGACTGTGTTGTATTTTTATTCTAAAGATGGAGGAAATATACAGTGAAACGATTTTTTGCAGTTGTGTTGATCGTTTTGATGTTGGCACCTATATGTCCGACAGTAAAAGCAGAAACATATGCTCCGACACGAACCATAAACCTTGTTTATGATGATTCTGGAAGTATGATTCGTGTTGGCTCTGCCTATGTTGATACGTGGTGTCAAGCAAAGTATGCAATGGAAGTTTTTGCTGCGATGCTTGGAGAACGAGAAACGCTTAACATATATTACATGAGCGACTACGTCGATGGTTCGATGACAGCACCACCGAAACTTACATTAGTGGGAAGTAAAGATGCAAGTGTAACGGAAGCAAACGTAAAGATGATTCATGATTTGGTTACAGATGCATCAGATACACCTTTTGATTCGGTTAAAAAAGCATATAATGATTTAAAAAACGTTAATTCTGATGAACGCTGGTTGGTAGTTCTTACTGATGGCGAATTTAACGGAACGAGCAATTCGCGTGTCGAAAATTATTTTCATGAGTGTGTCGCAGATGGCAAAACACGAGTGATGATGTTGTCAATGGGACCAAATGCTGCGGTGATAACACCAAATCCCGATAAGCATATTTATTTTGAAAAGGCAGAAAATACAACTGATATTTTGTCAAAATTGACGAGAATATGTAATCGTATATTCCAAAGTAATGCGTTACCTATTTCTAACAACGAGATATCATTCAACGTTCCTATGAGTCAACTTGTAGTTTTTGCACAGGGAAAGAATGTTAAAATTGAAGGTATAACATCTTCAGATGGAAAAAATATAGGAACTTCATCAAACGTTCATGTTCAATATAGTCAGACAGCGACAACAGATAAAAATTATTCACAAAGCAAAATAATTGTTGCGGATAACTTGAACGGATATGTTGCAACTTACAATACCGCATTTGAACCGGGTAACTATAAAGTTAATGTGACAGGTGCTGATGATATTCAGGTTTATTACAAGCCGAACGTCTCTATTGCGGCTTATTTGTTTAATGAAGACAACGAAGAAGTTACGGCAAAAGACAATCTTGTTGCAGGTACTTATAGATTAGAGTTTGGCTTTATTAATGGAACAAATGGTGAAAAAGTTACAGATACTTCATTGCTTGGAAATATTGTTTATAAATCATCTTTTGTTAACACAACCTTAAGTGGTGAAAAAATTGAAATAGCGGCTAACTCAGGAGATATGGTTACTATCAAGGAGGGGAAACTTGACATTGCAGTTACTGCACAATTCCTTGAATATAATGTGGTTAGAGCAAATCTTTCATATCAGGTATATAGCAAAAACGATCTTATATTTGCATTAGAGGAGAAACCTAACTATTCATGCTTTGTTGGGGCAGATGTTCCCATGTTGTTATCAGTAAAGCGTGATAGCGGTGAAGGCCTTGTTGATTTGACAAAAGATCAATGGGATCTTATGGAGATACCAACGGTAACAACTACTGCTGAATTGGGCGATTTTAAAGTGGAAAAAACTGAGGAAATAGGAAAGTTTAAAATCTACCCGTCACTTAAAGATAACAATCCGGTAAACAATGCAGAGATACCAATTAATATAAAAGGTGGATTTACTCAAGGATTATCATCGGCACATGGTAGTTTGGACAGCACTTTTGCAATAACAAGTAATGAACTGGTATTTTCTTTTTGCGAAAAACCAAAATATACGTTGAATGTAGATGGCTTTGAAAACGGTGATGAGCCAATGATTCTCACTGTGAAGATTAATAATGGAAGTAGCATTGTTGATTTAACAGAAGAGCAGTGGAATTTGTTAGGGAAACCTACAATAACTACTGAAGCGGATATGGGACAGTTTGAGATAAAGAAAACTGACGAAATAGGAAAATACGAAGTTTATCCTACGCTTAAAGATGATGATCCGATGAAAACTGCCGCTGGAGATGTAAATGTTAAAGTTGAAGGTCACTTTGATCAGGGACTTTCATATGCAGAGGGGAATAGCGAAGAAAAAATTGAAATCAATAATACGATTACTTTCTTTGAACGTATGGTTGATTGGTTAAAAGAAAATTGGCTTAAATTGACTTTTTGGATAGCTGCAATTCTTTTGATTTTAGGATATATTCCTCCATTTAAAAAGTATTTGCCACGCAAGTTAAAGAAGCGTCCGATAATTGAATGTAGTGCTGAAAAAATCGGAGTTAAAGACAAAGAGGTTCATGGCAAGTTTAAACGTAAAATAATCACAACGCTCATTCCGTATAAAGCAGAAAGTGGCTTTGTAGTATTTTCACCATCTCCTTATAAGAAAACTGCACAACTAAGAGCAGCTGGTGGCAATGGAATATATGTTACAAATATGAAAATGTTTGCAGGAAAAGGAGAAATCTCTTTTAATGGCATGTCGATCGATGCCGGAAGGGTTAAACCTTACCGCATCGGTGCAAATTCAACGATCTCACTCAGAACGCCTGAGTATACATATACATGTTATTTAAATCGATAAAATTTAGGAGGAAAAAATTATGATCGCACCAACACTATTAGTAGGTCTTGGAGGCACAGGTTCAAAAATAGTATGCCGTGTTTCCAAAATGGTAACAGAAGAACAACGTCAACGCATTGGATTTGCTGTATTTGATACAGACATTAATGAACTTCGTGAAATTCGTGAAGCTAATCCTTTTATTAAGACAGTTCAGACTTCAACTAAACTTTCAGTTGGAGAATATCTTAACATTGATACTCATGCAAGAGATACATGGTTCCCTGTAAATGCAATTCTTAATAGTAAGACACTTACTGAGGGTGCAGGTCAGGTTCGTGCAATTTCAAGGCTTGCTCTTGATACTGCTATCCGTGCAGGTAATATGGAACCATTACATGCTGCCATTGAAGATCTCTATAAATTAGAAGAAGAACAGTCAGATCAGGCACTTCGTGTAATTATTGTTAGTTCATTAGCTGGTGGCACTGGTTCAGGCCTTATTTTACCTGTTGCTACATATATTAAGAATTTCTTAAATACAAGATTCCAGCAGAGTGCTAATATTACACGCGGTTTCTTCATTCTTCCAGAAGTATTTTATGAGGTAATTCGTGGACAGTCAGAGCGCAATAACTTAAAATGCAATGCATATGCAACATTACGCGAACTTGATGCGTTCTTAATGAAAGGTGATGCAACTCTTCCTGATAAATACGCTGATACAGTTAAGCTTGAATTCCCCAGAGTTGGCTCAGGTGAATTTGAGGAATATAATGTAAGACCTTATGATTTCTGTTTCCTTTTTGATGCACAGAATACTGAAGGAAAGAAACTTAATGATTTTAATCAGTATCTTGATCATGCGGCAAACTGCATTTATTCACAGTCTATTGGACCAATGAATAAACGTAGCAACTCGTCTGAGGATAATACTATTCGTGAACTTTGTGCTGAGCAAGGTCGTAACCGTTATGCAGGTGCAGGTAGTTCAATGCTTATTTATCCTGTTGATGATGTCAAAGAATATATTGCTCTTAAATGGACTCAGGAATGCGTATCAGATCAGTGGCTTGTATTTGATCGTATGTATAAGGAAAAGTGCATTAATAACTCAGAAATGCGTAGCCAGGGCTATGCAGTTAAAGATGCAAATCCTTCGATTGATTACATTGAATCAATCGAGCAAATGTCAAAGCAAAAGAATCCTTTTGCAATGTCTATAGTAAATCAGTGTACAATTTTCGATGAAAGTGGTCTCACTAAAGAAGGTGTTCGTTGGGAAATGTATGTTGCTAACCTTAAAAAGTTTGTAGAGAATAACGCTTCATCAGGTCAGTCAGATCTTGATGCTCAAAAGCAAAATGCAAAACTTGGAATTGATGAAATTAAGGGTGGCACCGAAGTTTGGTCTGAGTTCCAAGATGCATTCAGAGAGATGGACAAATATCGCGCAATGGTTGCTAAACGATGCGAAGATACTTCACGCACTATTGCATACTCTATTTTTAAGGCGAAAAATGATGCAATAACTAAGGAAAAACTTAATTATCAGCTTGAAACTTATTTGCGTGATGATGAAGGTAGCTTTATTCATCCTAATGCTGTAAGATATTTCCTTTATCAGGCGTTTGAGCTTCTTAAAGCAGAAAAGAAAGTTGTTGATAAGAGATTACGTGACGTTGAAAAGTTCTTTGAAGAGTTCAAAAATACTTTTGATGATCCTAAAACAGAGGATGAAGAGGGTGTTGAACAGCTTTCAGATCGTCGCGTTGCAGTTGCAAACCGCCTTGGTAAGATGACAGGCGATCAGCAAGATATGAAGCAGAGTTTCCTTACATACATGAAGAAAGCAGATGAATATCGTGTTAATGGCATTCTTGCAGCAGTACTTGCTGAGGGTATTGATTATGTAAGTAGTCTTTGTGATGCATTCCAGAGTTTTTATCTTTCATTTGAAACAAAGATTAATAGTATAAACAGAAGAATTAGTGTAATTTCGAAGAAATATAATCACACTTCAGGAAAGACTGCTCGCTATGTTTGCGCATCTAGCACTTGCCTTAATAAACTTGTTGAAAAGATGCCTTATACAGGTAGTGCAGTTGCTATAGATGGAAACCTTGCAGATGATATTTATTCAAAAGTAAGAAATTATTCTATGCTTAAAGACAAGCCTGATAATAACGGCTATTTTAGCGAAATCTTTGAAAACGGAATTATTGGCTATTTCAAGAAGAAGTTAATGCAGACGTACGGTGATGAAGTAAATATGGATATTATTACCGCTCTTGAAAAAGAAGTTGAACTTGAACAGGGAGAATGTGATCCTGGAAAAGTTGAACAGTATGTTAAACATGCTATTGACGAAACAAGAAAACTTTCGAATCCCTTTATTGAGAGACCTCTTGGAGAACAGAAGGCACCTATTTCGGCATGTACATATAACTTTAAGCTTGATCCATGCGATGATTCACCTAGATCAAATCTTATTGCTAAGGAACTTAAAAACTTTGGCGGAACACCCGATGAAGATATTCCGCTTGGAATGATCATGTTCTATCAGTCGATTTATGGCTTAAGAGCAAATAAACTTTCAAAATTTGCACCTGCAGATGAAAGCGGCAGAGGTGAGGGTGAATATTTCAAGGCATACTATGAACTTGTAAATCAGATTAAGCCTAAATCCGACAAGACACCTGTTATTACTCCTCATATTGACCGTAATTGGCACATTATTTCTGCAATTCCTGATCTTGATGACAAGAACCAGGTAGCGCAAGAAACAAAGATTTACAAAGCATTTATGCTTGGTTTAATCTTTGATATGATTAAATATTCAAAAGTATCAGAAGGCAAATATCTTTACAGACTTGAGATAAAAGGATGTAAGGCAGAGGACTTTGTTGTATCAAACCAGACACCGTGTGATAACTTCTATGAAGTTTTGGATGCACTTACAATAAATCCTGTTATTGTTAATTGCATTATTGATGCAGCAAACAGAATTTTTGATAAAGAGATCAATGGTTCAACAAAGGTTACTTTTGCAACTAGCAAGCTTATGTCAAGGTTGGAAACTCTTGAATCAAAAGAATTTAAGAAAGATAACTTAACGTTGTTTGACCTTGCTACACTTCTTAAGGTTTCAACACCTTCAGCAAACTTCGATAAGAATCTTGGTGCTGATATTATGCAGGTTATGCTCGATGTTGTATATGATTATATGAAAACTATGACACTTTCGAGCGATCTTGATCTTCTTTATGGTAGATTCATTATTGATCAGTACAAGAAGTTTGATGCAAATATTGATTGGTACCTTGAAACATGGAAAGATAATTTCAGTGAATATATTGACGACATGATTCGTGTTGCTTCTGAATCACTTGAAGACAGAGATTTAGATGACCTTTGTGAAGAAATTAGATTACATCGTAAAGCTGCTTCTGAGAAGAGAGGCTAAAAGCAACATATCAATAAGGAGGTGACGGTGTTTGTTCACGGTCATCATTCAAAGCAAGCGCTCCTCCGATTTGATGAGAGATTATAAGTTTTTGTTTAAACCGTTTGTAGATGATGGTTCTATCGCTTTTTGTGATTGGAATGAGTCCGGTACGGATGTTAGATCATCCGTTCCGGATCTCTACAATATAGTTAAAGGCAAAAAAGAGTGGCGAGCTTTAATTTTAAGTACAGATTCAATATATGATTATAAGGGAGGGATTTGTCCTGATAAGAAAAATCCCTTTGATTTTTCATATGTTGATACTGAGGAATTACCTCATGAAAGTCCAATACCTATTATAAGATTAACACATATAATAGGCGGTTATTCAATGGTACTCAAGAAGGAATTTGAAAAAGGATTTGAGTATATTGATGAGGATACCGGAGAAAAAATACGTGTTAGAGAATCTGATTTAACTGAAGAAGAAATTCATCAGTTATCTCTTGATCATTATGATACCCTTGTGTCGGTATATATGGAAAAGTCGGAAGACTTAAAAATTTTAGAACTGCAACAAGCGATTGCTGAAAAATATTCTTTTTCAGATATTCGTCCAGCAGAGATTATATTAGTTGCTACAAAGAAAAAAATTGAAAATAATGAGAGATCTAAAATCGTTGAATCTTGGAAAAATCATTTGGAAATGACAAGTTCGGCATTTTGGGAAAAGAATAAATATCCTAATAATTGTAGATTCTTATTTTATGATATTACAAATACTGATAACTCAATGTATCAGAAGGAACTTACGGAATTTTGGTTATCAGTTTTAACATTGTCAACGAATCGTATTGCGGCAAGTACTCTTCAAGCTTACAGATTATACAGATTGCACATTGATATTTCGGCTGACGAGCTTTCAAAAATACTTAATATGCATCTTAATAAAATGACATCAGTTTATGCCTTTGTAAAAGAACAACTGAAACTTAGACCAGAGTATTCTTTTGATGAAGAGGAAGAGATTGTTCATCGTCAAACTATCCCCGTTGCTATTGAAAAAAGCGAAGGGAAAGACTTATATGTGGATTTAAATAGGGTAGGTCTTTGCCGTGATTGCCCAGAAGAAGAAAATACATTTTGGGTATCAGAAGTAAGACGTAAAAAAGAGAACCTTGATAAATATTTAAAATCACCAAGGCGAGCTATTGACAAATCGGCAACTAGATTGAAACTTAAAACGGAAAGTTTCGTTGGAGAACACTATGAACTTGATAAATTTCAACTTGCAGATCTGAAAGAATACATGACTGATCTGGAAACAAAAATTGTGTCCTCAGGTGTTGAGAATGTTATTGATAAAAACAAAATCAATGATGAAATTCTCGCAGTAGATAAAAAGGTTAAAAAAGAAATCGAATTCAGACTCCGCAAGAAAATGGTGATTATTGGTGGATTAATTATGCTTGCTGTTGTTTTATGCGGATACATTCCATATTTGATACAATCTGCAAAAATTTCCGCAGTGAATTTAGCTGCTGGGTTTGGATTAACGTTGATGGCTTTAATTATTTCTGCCTTTGGTGGGCTGGTTGCGCTTTTTATACAAAGAAATCACATTATATCTGTTATGAAAAAGTTTAACGATGCTATGCGTTCTGTTGCTAATAACGTAATGGTGTATGCCTCTAAGTTTGAAGAATATTTTTCAGATATCTGTACTTTTATGAAAGCACAATCTATACTTAATGGGATTCATATGCGTAAAGAAAACGCTTTATCAAACTATAGCCTTTTAAATGCACATAAACAGGCGTTGCAAACAGCAATCGAGCGTGATAGTGAGTGGATTGCTTCTTATGGCATCAATCGAGTGGATGAAATGATTCCAACAGTGACATCGTTCTTCAAGACAGAAGTAGTTCCAAAGGATAATTCTTTATATTATTTTGATGCAAACACAGATGAAGATGATATTCCTATAAATTCCACAGGAGATCTTGTTACCGCTCCATATAAATTTGTTGAAAAATTGTGGATTGAGAGAGAGGATGTTTTTGACGAAGAGGAGGTAAAATCATGATTATGGATTTAGTACGTTTGATTAAAACCATATTGGGTATTTCACCTTTTCTGATATTGTGTTTAGCAAATAGTAAAATCAACCTAAACAAGACTAATCGTTCAAGGCAATTTTTGATGCCTATAATAGCTTTAATATATTGCATTATTGGCGTTGTCTTTTTTGATTTTATAAACAACTTGATTTTTAGGTTGTTTAATTGGATAGGACAATATATTCCATACTTGAAAACAATATCATGGCAATCAGTTATGGTTTATGTTTTTAATGTTGCGTTGGTATTAGGTTTTATTATTGTAAAAGGGATAGCTTTACCTATTATCAGCGGAATTTGGAAATCTGACAAAATTGCAGAGGTTACATCAGGTTGGTTCTATGAACGCGAAGAAGATGTTAATAAATGGCTTTTAAAACCACAGTTTGCAAATTTTAGAGGATATGTTAAAGGCTTTTATATAGCGTCATTTATTATTTCAATGGTGGTTTTTGTACTTTCACAAGTATATAAACAGTCTATCTTTTTTCAGGCTGCATTCTATCCTGTTTTTAACGTGATTATCATTAGTGAAGTTGTTTTCTTCTTGTCAGGAATTACAAAGACAGAGTTTGTAGAAGATATTCTTGGTGAAGATGAGGAATCATATAAAGTTGCCAACTATGGTATTTTGAGAGAAATACTTAGGGACCTTTTTAGCGACAGAGTTCTTTATGAAAATACTTATGATGCATCAGATGGCATGTCAATGACCTTTGATGAACTTGATGAAATGTCGCAAAGTGAGAATTCTTCACTGAAATTAATTGGTTCATATTATTTAAATCTTAAAAATAGTGGCGAAGATATAGATATTAATTATGTAAAAAGTTCAGTAAATTTGCTTAATGGAAAAAGTACGTTGTTTTGCAATCCGTTTTACAGAGATTTAACACACTATATAACTCTTCCTATGATCAAACAACTTATAAGTTATAAAAAATGTTTGGTTGTGTTGGGGCGCGATTCGGCGTTAGTAGATGTGAAAAAGTGGATTGATACATCCCTTGAGAATTTTTCTAATACTGATAGTTTATGGCAATCGCAAGTTCTTGATGAATATGGAAATGCCACTGATGTTGGTATTATAAAATTTAGTGATATACATAACCTAAAAATTCACAAAGCAAATAAGGAGTTCCTCAGCAAAGTTGGCTTTGTGATGATTATTGAGCCTTCAAGAATATTGGCAAGCGGCCAAATTGGTTTAAGCTTGCTGGTTAATAATTGTGAATGTGCTGGAAAAGAAATTGTTTATTGTGCATGTGACCGAAATTGTGATGGTCTTGTTGACTCTCTTTCACATACATTAAAAACAAGCATTACTGAAGTAACGGCTACTATAAACGGTGGCGGTAACAACTCACAAATGTATTGGGATGCGGATGGAAAATATATGCATCACAAGATATTTCCAAATATTTCAAGATATCTTGGTATGGGTACGGAAATTAATGCAGTTGCAATGAAGTATCAATTAGACCAAACTGGTTGGATTGGTAGCGAAAAATTCCCTGTTCTTGATATGAAATGGATAGCAGGACAGTATCATAAACAGATATGTAATTATGCGGATCTTCCTGAAAGCCAGGCATCCTTTGACAGATCGTTTAACGTATATTCAAATTTGTGGAATACTGAGAGAAAAGAAAATTCATTCTTGGTGGTTGAAGATGAATTCCAAAATTTGTTTGAAATTACGCGTATTTTTGCTTCACGTGCAAAAAGCCAAGGGTTTATTAACGTTATAAGCGAAAATTATTTTTTAAGAGATTACATGCTTGATAACGTGGATGTTTTCTCAGCTGATCCTAAAGCGATTCCAACTATTGTGCCAGATTATGCCAGAACAGAGCGTAATATGGTTTTAAAACTGATCATGATGATGGCTTATGACATGGTTAGTGAGGAAAGAATTGCAAAAGAACTTATGCTGTGCGGAATTCCTTTTGAAGATCCATACAATGCACTTAAAGAATTAATCATCAAACATTGCAATGTTGAAGATGCTTCTCTTAGCGTTCGATTCAAAGAAGAACTTCAAAGCGATTCTTTGAACAGTATAGTTGTGAAGTATTATGAGCTAAATGAGACAAATGAACTTTATGAATATGCTAAACTTCTTAAAAATGCATATTATATTGCAGAAGATGAAGAAGGTGAAAGTCACTATATAGGTGCAAAACTATATGGACATGTTTTCCAGGTAATGCTTCCCGGCCAGTTTATGACTTTTGATGGCAAATATTATGAAGTTCAGACTGTAACTCCGCTTAATGGCGTTGTTGTAAGAAGAGCGGCAGATCATATTACAAATCGTCGCTATTATAGGCAAATTAGAAATATCAAATTAAATAACTGGTCAGATGGCACTGAAATGGGTAGTAAGCGCACATCATCAAATATTGAGATAACTCGTGGATTTGCTAATCTTTCAATTAAAACTGAAGGCTATATGGATATGAAGTCGTATGGCAATTTGGAGAGCGCTAAAAAAGTTTCACTTAATGGCATTCCGGAAAGAAATTATCGAAATAAGAGTGTTTTAAAGATTAAACTTCCTGAAGGTAGTACAGAAAGAATAAGATATACAATATGCTTATTATTAAATGAGGTATTTCGTACTACCTATCCGGAAACATATCATTATATATCAGCTTTAACACAGTTTGGTACAGACCTTGAAATAAAAAATCTCGAATATGCTATGTATCACTTCGATGGCGATTGTGAAGAAAACTGTATATATATTGTTGAAGATAGCGATATAGATCTTGGATTGATAGTTTCAGTTGAAAGAAATTTGAAGAGATATCTTGAAATTATAACAGATGTTTTAGCTTGGCATAATAAAAAAATGCAAGAGAAACCATATGTACCAACTTCTGACGAAGAGTTTGTCCCGGATTTTGGTCCCAAACCTACTAAGCGTAAAGGACTACTTGGTGTGTTTGATAGTATAAAAGAGTTTTTTGGTAAAATATTTAAGAAAAAGAAAAAAGATAAAACGGACGAAAAAACTGAGAATATACCTCAAAACGCAATAAATGATGAAAACTTGCAGAATCCTGAAAACATAACTTCAGACGTTGATCCAGTGAATATAGATCAACCTATTGAAAATAGTAGTGAGGAGACTGAAGCAGTTAAAAAAGAAACACCTGCGAAGAAAACGTTTATTCAAAAAATCAAGGATTTCTTTAAAAGTTTGTTTGGCAAAAAAGAGAAAACGGAAAAAATCGAAAAGGTGGAACAAGAAAATAATCCAGAGCAACAGATTGTTGAGGATCCCGCAGATTCTAATAGCGTTGAGCAAATAGTAGATCAAGAAGACAAGCAAGAGATTATTGCAGACGCGCAATATCAAAAAGAATCTAATGATAACCAACAAGATGAAGTTAATGATGGCGAACAACAAAATGAAAAAATAGAAATGCATAGCGAAATAGATATTCCTGAGGATATTGCCGGTGAAGATGAAGAAATCGTAAGTGCTACTGGAGAATTAACGGAATATCAGAAAAAATGTTTTGTTAAGTTTGGCTATGAAAACGTAGATGAAGCTTTGGATATTGAAGGCACAAGTCAGTTTTTACAAGATCTTGGTTTTGACCAGAATCCATTGCAACAAGTGCGCGCAATGACTGAACTTGCAGGTGGTCAGGAAGAAAACTATGATCCACATAAGTATGGTGCGCATTTGTGTGATTTCTGCGGGGTTGAACTTCTTGGTGGTGAATATGAGCTACTTAAAGATGGTCGTGAGCGTTGCAACCGTTGCTCAATGACGGCAATAAAAAAAGTCGATGATTTTAAGGCATTGTATAAGACGGTACTACGTAACATGGAAGCATTTTATGGAATAAAGTTAAATGTAGCCGTAAAGGTACGCACTACTAATGCAAAACAAATTGCAAAGGAAGTTGGAATGCGTTTTGTTCCGACGCCTGGTTTCGATGGTAGAGTTTTAGGCTTCGCTAAAAAGGATAAAACGGGGTATAGTTTATATATTGAAAATGGTTCGCCTAAATTAGCGGCTACTGCTACAATAGCTCATGAGTTGACGCATATTTGGCAATATACAAACTGGAATGATGCTGAACTTATTAAAAAATACGGAAAGCAAAACATGCTTGAGGTATACGAAGGTATGGCAAAGTGGGCCGAGATTCAGTACTTGATGCTTATGAATGAGAAACAGTATGCAAAACGTCAGGAAATAACAACTCGCTTACGCAATGATGAATATGGTAGAGGATTTATTATTTATGCTGACAAATATCCCTTGTCGAATAGTTCCAGCGTTACGAGAACACCGTTCAAGGAAAATCCACCTCTCTAAAGCACGGTTGACTGCATATCGTTTATCGATATGCAGTCATAAATATTGATGTACATGACATAAGGAAGATTTTAATGATTTGGATTATTTGCGCGATAATTTCAGTATTAATGATAGGGCTTAGTATTAAGGCGTTTTTTGATAAGAAAGGCGGCTCTCTACGCGTAGTATCTATTCTTATATTTTTATTTATAGCTACATATATTGTGTATATGCCGGCATATATAGGTTCATATGATCTACTATCGGGGATAATAGGCAATCTAATACAT
Source organism: Clostridia bacterium (assembly GCA_045603265.1). Lineage (GTDB taxonomy): Bacteria > Bacillota > Clostridia > Christensenellales > QALW01 > UMGS1322. Next base: position 4,702 of record JAZULU010000095.1, on the reverse strand, counting down.
GTTCTGCAAGTTATAACGATTGATGCTGATTTTTTGCAGTTTTATGATGTAATTAAAGAAGGAATTAATAATTCGTTTTTTGCAGGAGTTTACGTAGTTATATTGGGAATATTACATGTTTCAATGCCTGCTGTATCCGCTTTAACGGCTGTAACTGTATTGTTTCGTTGTTTTGCATCAATACAACTACTTTATGCCAGCCGCTGCAAAAACCCACTGTTTATATTTTCTGAAGCGAATGAAAGGTCTTTGTTACTTGCACGTAGATTGCGTGAAATTAAATGCGATATAGTTTTTGCAAATAGTGTTGAAAGTTCGATTAATTATGAAGATGATAGTGGAGCAGGTTTTATATTTAAAGATGAAGATATAACACATATAAATATAAGATCTAACAGGAAAAAAGATGTGTATTTTTTTTGTATTTCTGAAAATGAAGATGATTCATTAAGTTACTCATTAAAACTTATTGAAAATTATTCTACAAAAGAGAGTTTAGAACAAGAAAAGATACATATATATCAATTTTCAAAATATGAAGATTACTCGGTGTTTATTGATTCGGCAAATAAAGGAATGTTAGATGTTCAGTGTATTAATGAATATGAAATGCTAATTTATAATTTGCTTGATAAATATCCTTTGTTAAAGTACGCTAAAAATAACATACATGTGCTGATACATGGACTATCATCTTTAAATATAATAGCATTGAGAGCGATTGTGTGGTGCGGTCAAATCAGCGGATTTTCAATGAAAATATCTGTTGTTGGTGTTGCTATTAGAGATAAAATTGAAGAATTAAAATTATCATTTCCGGGACTTTTTGCTGATCGATATAATATTGTTTTTTATGATTGTGAAAGCGAAAAAGAAATTGTTGATATTATTGAAAGCAAATGTAGCGATGTAAACTATATTATAGTTAGCAGCGAAAGCGATAATAATACCATGAAACAAGGTATGATACTCAGACGGCTGTTTTATAAGGTAGATGGTAAGTTTGAAAAGTGCCCACCGATTTTTTGTTACATAAAAGATCCGTCAAAGTTTAATATCTTACATAATCTTGCAACGGCTGAATCTAATCCAAAGCGAAAAGTTAGCTATGATTTGATACCGTTTGGTAGTCTTGATGAAGTTTATTCATATGAAAATCTAGTTGATTCTGATATTGAAAAATTAGCAAAAAATGTTCATCTTGCCTATGAAGAAATATTTTCTGATGGAGAGATTAACGTGAAAGAAGCATTGGCAAGATATAATATTTTTGAAGTAAATAAAAGATCTAACCGTGCTAATGCATTACATATAAGATATAAACTTAATTTGCTTGGACTTGACTATACTATTGAAAACACAGAAGAAAAAATAGAAATGCAAGATTATTATACGGAAGAATATCTTGAAAAACTATCGATATCTGAACATGACCGTTGGATGGCTTTTTTGGAAACAGAAGGATGGATAACATCAACAAAAGAAAATGTGCAGGCATATCGTAAAAGCGATTTAAGTAGAGGTAGGCATAATTGTCCTATATTAAAGATGCATCCATACATATGTGAGTATGAAAAGTTAAAAGACCTTTCTATGGAATTAGAAGTTAAAGATACTACAATATATGACAGAGAGTTAATATTAAGAATTCCGGATATACTTGGCGACAAATGGAATGTTGCCGGGAAAAAATATAAAATTATAAAACATCAATAGGGAGGCTTATTATGTCAGAACAAAATATAAAATCAAATAAAAATACAATTCAGGAATTTCCGTTGATTACAACAAATTTTGAAGCATATGTTGGTGCTGAACCATATTTGTTCATAAGTTATTCTCATAGAGATACGGCTAAAGTTTATCCAATTTTAGATGCTTTGCATGATAAAAAGTACCGAATTTGGTACGATGAATCATGCGAAAACGGAAATGATTTCCGCGATGAATTGCGTCACAGAATTGAAGGAGCTTCAGCTGTTGTACTTTTTGTTTCGAAATCATCTATGACATCTCCGTTTTGTGGTATGGAAATAATTGTTGCTCGTGAAAACGGTAAGAGATTATATCCTATTTATTTGGATGATGCTACTTCAGTTCCGCCTGCGTTTGAAATATTGCTTTCCAATACACATCACAGTACAGCGGATAATATAGATAAACTTATTAAATCGATGGTTAGAGATCTTCCTGCTGAGGCTATGGACAGACTTACTATGGCAGATGGCAAACTCGAAAAATGTGAAGATAATGGCCATACTATTGATGTGGATGAAGGCATTAGAATTATTTGTTCAGGTGCATTTAAAGATAAAAAGCAGTTACATAAAATAACATTACCTGAGAGCCTTGAAGAAATTGAGATTGAAGCATTCAGAGGCTGTAACAATCTTGAAGAAATGCATATACCTTCAAAGACTGTTCGTGTAGGCGAAAGTGCTTTTAGAGATTGCGTAAAAATGAAAAAATTAACAGTTGCCAATGATTGTATTAAAATTGGAGAGCGTGCTTTTGAAAACTGCGCAACACTTGAAGATGTTAAACTTCCAGAAGGACTTACAGAACTTTATGGAGGTGTGTTTAATTCATGTAAAAGCCTGAAAGCAATAGATCTTCCTGAAAACCTTACTATAATAGGTGAAAATGCTTTTTCAGATTGTGTTGGTCTTGAAAAAATTGTTATACCCGAAAATGTTACAAAAATTGATGATCTTGTTTTCAATGGTTGTATAAATTTATCTTCAGTTGAATTACCGACGGGTTTAAGAAAAATTGGCAAGAGTGCGTTTAAAAATTGTAAAGCTCTTACCAAAATTAGTATTCCTGCAACTGTTATCAGTATTTCAGATGCACCTTTTAGAGGATGTGAGAATATGAAATCTATAAAAGTTGAAGCAAAGAATATGTGTTTTAAGTCTGAACCCAATAAGCGCGATGGAAGTGATTATGTTCTGTTTAATAAAAATAAATCTACACTTATTGCATATCCTGCAAATAGCCGTGAGGTTCAGTATGATATCCCGGATAGTGTAACTGTAATTAGCGATTGGGCTTTCTGTGATAGTAAAAAACTTAATCGTATTACAATGCCTGATAGCGTAAATGAAATTGGTGAAGGCGCTTTTTGCAACTGTACTCTTCTTGACGAAATCGAGATTCCTGATAGCGTCGTGAAAATTGATGACTGTGTTTTTAGAGGATGTACAAGCCTTGATACTGTTATTATACCTGATTCGGTTAAGGATATGGGTTGGGGTATTTTTGATGGATGTGAAGATAAAGTAGTTGTTTACTGTAATGAAGGATCACTCGCGCAAGAGTATTGTCGTCGAAATGGAATCAAGGAAGCTCGAATTTCTGAAAAGCATGAAGACTAATATCAATCGGGGGAAGTTATGAGCATACTTTTAAAAATAAAGGATGCAATATTTAGTTTTGTTAAAAAAGAAGTAGTGCTATCTATTGCTATTATTGCAGCTATTATCACCTGCTTTTTTGTTCCACCGGATATTCAATATTTGGGGTATTTTGAAGAAAAGACCCTAATTGCATTGTTTTGCATGCTATCTGTTGTTGCGGGATTAAAGTATACCGAAGTATTTGAATTGATCTCAAAGAAAATGATTGGTTTATTTCATACAAGAAGATCAGTAATATATGCTTTGGTTTTTGGTACATATTTCTTTGATATGATTGTTGCCAATGACATGTCGCTAATTACATTTTTGCCTCTAGCATACATAGTTATGCATTCTACAGGTAATGATAAGTATTTAGGTGTGACGTTTATTTTAATGACTATAGCTGCCAATATGGGAGGCATGATTACTCCATATGGTAATCCGCAAAACTTGTACCTATTTTCATTTTATGAAATGGGATTGCTGGATTTCTTATCAGCATTAGCAGTGCAAGCAGCTACTATATTGGTCATGCTATTCATTAGCGGTTTGTTTATAAAAAATGAAACATTGCATTTGGTTAATAATAAGGAGTTAAATATTAAGAAAAAACACTTGATTGTATATACAATGTTGTTTGTTTTAGTAATCTTGTGTATTTTTCGTGTAATTAATCACTGGATTGCTTTGGGAATCGTTGTTTTGACAATTTTAATTATGGATAGAAAACGATTTAAAGAAGTAGATTATGCACTTCTTGCTACATTCTGCGTATTCTTTGTGTTTTCTGGTAATATTGCAAGAATAGAAGTTATAAGTAACTTTATTAAAAGTATTGTTGGAGAAAGTGGTGAAAACGTTCTTTTAGCAGGTATTGTTTCTTGTCAGTTTATCAGTAATGTTCCTACGGCAATATTTCTCTCCAAGTTTACAGATGTTGCATATTCCTCTGATTTGTTAGTTGCAGTTAATGTAGGCTCGCTAGGAATAATAATCTCCTCGTTAGCAAGTTTAATTACTCTTAAGCAATACCTAAAACATCAACCAAAGGGATTTAAACGCTATATGTTAATGTTTACAGGAATCAATACGGCGTTTTTAATTGTACAATTATTAGTCACATATTTACGAAGATAAATTTATAGAGTGGTGATGGAAATTATGTTAAAGAATAGAACTAAAGTAATTGTAGCATTTCTTTTAGGTTTTATAATGCTTTTTTCATTAACGGCGTGTACCACAAAGTTGAACGGAAAATATACATCTGATGGATTAATTAAACAAAGTTTTACTTTTAAAGA
>JAZULU010000094.1:0-3355 GCA_045603265.1 Clostridia bacterium | reverse complement strand
TATCCAGATAAACAGACAGGAAAACAAACACCCTATCATAGAATATCTTTAATTTACGCGGCTTTACTCCTGATTTCAAAAGGAGTAAGGCCGTTTTTCATATTGATACGCTCATAATTATAAAAATGTACATACTCAGCAACTGCTTGTTCAACTTCTGCTTTGTAAGAAAATTTCATCCTGTACAAACACTCTGTTTTTAGCGTTCCGAAGAAATTTTCCATAGAAGAGTTGTCATAAGGACAACCGGGACTGGACATTGACGGCTGAATGTGGTATGATTCTATTAAGTCAAAATATGCTTGGGAAGTATATTGAGACCCTTGGTCACTGTGGAGTGCGAGTCCATCAGTGACCTTTTCCTTTTGTTTAGCATCTCTAATGGTATCCGTCACAAGAGAAGTTGACATATCTGTGCCGATTTTATATGATAACACCATTTTTCCGCACAAGTCCAAAACTGCACACATATACACCATACCTTTTGCAGTTGGGATGTAAGTAATATCTGTTACCCAAAAACGATTTGGCTCAATTTGATTAAATTGACGAGAAAGTATATTCGGATATTTATGAATAGCTTTTTGATAACGCATATATGGTCTAACACGGCGAATTTGCGAAAGCAGATCATAACGACGCATAACTCTTAAAATCGCCTTTAGATTTACATATTTGTTATGTTTATTTAGTAACCATCGTTGCATCCTGCGATGTCCATAGGTTTGTTTGCTTTCCTTTTGAGCTTGTGCAATAAGATCTATTAGCCATTGATCCTTGTTAGGTGTATCTTGTCTTTTTCTCCAATCATAGTAACCACTTCTTGATACTCCAAACATATTACACATATCCTTAATACTGTATTTTTCTCTGAAACGTTCAATAACTCTATACTTCAGTTTCACCTCCTTCCAACTTCGCACAGAAAATTTTGCAACAATTCTACCTGCATACGCAATTCCTTTAATTCCTCTTGAGTTCGTACGAACTCGTTTGCGGACTTTTTTCTTGGGCGTCCTTGCGGTCTTGGTAAATATCCTGCTTCAATCTTTCTTCTTTTTCGATTTTCTCTTGCCACTAATTGTTTGATCTGATATTTGCTTAATCCAAAGGATTCACCTATTTCACGATTTGTTTCTCCGGCCTCTTTTCTGCGAAATACTTCTTCTGCTAATATTTTTATTTTAGTATAATTTCTTGCCATAAAAAATTCCCCCTTTGTAGATATTCTACAACAGGGGGATTTTTATTTCAATGTCTGTTTATCTGGATACGGTCCAATTGCTCGGTGGGGTTTTGGTTTGTTTTATAAAGTCAACAATTACTTGCTTTCTTTGATAGCAGCCTGTCCGACAACAAGTCGGGCAATGGGTATTAAAAATTATACTATTCTTAAATCGTACTCTTATTTTTTTCTGGGGCTTACGCCAAATGTTTTTATATACTGTCTGTAAAAGGAAGAATAGTTTTGATAGGAATATTTATCAGCAACCTCCAACGGAGAAAGACCTTCTTGCATATCATGATGGGCAGCATATATTTTTTTCTTGTTTATGTAGTGTTTGATACCGATGCCCATCTCCCGCGAAAACAAATTCTGTATATATGAACTTGTAAAATTAAATTTTTTTGCTATTATCTTTGAATCAAGAGGCTTTTCAATGTTTTCGGCAATATATCGGCTTATCTTTGCCACAGTATTTTTCTCGTTTATTTCGCCCTCTTTAGGCTTATACATAGAACAAATAATGATCTGTTCTATAATGTTTCTTACAACTAAACTAAAATCTTCTTCAGAAAGAAACTTTGAAAGGGCTGTATAATTTTCAAAAAACCCCCGCATAACTTCATCCTTACTGATGTTTATTCTGTAAGGCGGTGTGAACAACGCCTGAAATCTTTCATCCTCAAGAAACTTCTCTTCAACGCTTATAACGAAGTTTTCATAGGTGCTTTCATCTTCAGGTATAAGGAAGTGATATGTGTTTGCAGGTATAAAAAGAAGATCGTAATGATTGATCTTAAACTTATGCCCGTCAATACAGTAGCTTACGTTTCCCTTCAATATAAGAAGTATTTCATGTCTGGAATGCATATGCTCATAACAGCCGATTTTCATAGGGTTAAGACCAATTCCATGATTTGCTGAAAAATCCACACCACTGCAGTCGATACGCATAAAATCATCTCCTTCTTTACTAATGTTACCACAAAAAAGTTAAAAATGCAATATATATATTAAAAAATGCAATTTATTTTACCGTTTCGATTTGATATAATAATCACATAAGGAGGATTTTATGCAGTATTTTACAGAAAACGATCACAAAAAGCGAATGAATAATATTAAAAATGCGCGAAATGACGTTAAAGAATGTACCCGTGAAATGCGCATTAATGATTATCTTCCCGGTCAGATAATATATTATCTTGGTGATTATCCCGATAAAATGAGCATCACCCCCACCGAGTATGATTATAATCTTTTAAAATCCTACGCTGAAAACGGTGTTGATATGATTCAGGTGCATGAGGAATGGAATGACACCATCGAAAAGTACGGCAGTGATAAGTGGCACAGTTGTGATCACGAAGGTATGCTTAAATTTATCGATTTATGTCATCAATTTAACATAAAGATCATACCTTACTGTTCGGCTTCATACATACATTGTAAATCCAAATACTACTCTGAGGATTTTTCCCGTTCAACAGGCGGTTGCACCGATATGCACTATTCCTACCGTTTAGGCTGGGCAGGCAGTGAAAAATGGCGCAATTTTATTATTCCAAGAACCTTCAATATTATGGATACTTACGGCTTTGACGGTATCTTTAACGATTGGGGTTACGATTGGGATAACAGCGAATATATTGAAATTCCCGAAAATAAGCGCAACTATGAAAACGAGCCTTTAACTAAATACGATCCTGAAGCAGAAGACCTTATTCATTGCATTTACGAAGGCGTAAAAAAGCGTGGCGGAATATATAAACTTCACATCGGTCAAAGCGACCGCGCTCCCGTAAGAGGCAAATATTACGACTATTTGTGGGTTGGCGAATGTGAGTTTGATTCTAAGGCAGGCGCAGGCAAAATGTATGAGCCTTACCTTGTTCCCTGCCCCGATAAACCACGACTTACAAACTGGTTTGAAACGCGCTTTGATATGGATGAATATTTTGCAAAGACAATTCCCTTTGTACAGTTTCCTTTATTAACTCACGGCAGACCAACAATGGGCAGATGCATTGACGTTCCCGGCGTTGAACAATATAACACAACTCAGGAAGATCATTTGTACCATTATTTTGAAAAAGTCCGTGATTGGGCAGATAAACACCCCAACGGTCC
>JAZULU010000093.1:0-10083 GCA_045603265.1 Clostridia bacterium | reverse complement strand
TTTTTACATCTTAAATTCTTCTATAACTTCTTTACCATCAAAATATTCAAGCATATTAAAGGCAAGTAAGTTCCAACTTGAAAAGCCTTTGTTAAAAAGACCCTCGCCAGTTTCGGGATCGTAATATTCGTGGAAAGCACCGTTTTTATCAAGATCCATTGCCAACAGATCAAGTGTTTTTGTTGCAAGTTCATCGGCTTCATTTTTATAGCCGTATCTCAAAAGAGCCTTGAAAACAAAGTAGTTTGATAAGATCCACACACCGCCTTGCCAACTTGATGGATTACCCGTACCAACAAGACGGTACATTTTTTCATATTTGGATAAGGATCTTACACCGTAAGGAGCCCAGAATCCTTTTTCATCCAAAAGATTTTCTTTAACAATGCGGTCTGCCTGCTCTTTTGTAGGGATGCCTGCCCAAAGCGGTAAAAAGGAACTCCAGCAACCAAGGCGCTGAATAAGCGTTGAATAATGCCTTGGTGCGCCTGAATGTAGTAAAACGTCAGGCTCAATGGGGCGGAGGTTAATATCACAACTGTAATACATACCGTCCTTTTCATCAAAGCAATGTTCGTTTATTGCGTTCTTTAATTCAAGTTGCTTTTCTTTATAATATTTTTCGTCTTCTGTGTTTCCGATAAGTGAAGCAATATGACTCATTGAGCCAAGTTCCATATACATTAAAGAGTTTAAGAAGATTGATGCTGAACTGTTATCGGGGCGATAGAAAGTTGAAGGATCATTATCAACACCGATTGCAAAATCGTCAAAGAAATAAAAAAGTCCGCTTTCGTGTTTTGCGTTTTCTTCATAGTAGGTAACAAATTTTTTTAATTTGGGAAAAATTTGTTTTGCCCAATTAAGATCGTCAACGTATTTCAAAATGAAAGCAACGTGCTGAGCAAGTACCGGTTTATGAATATTTCTGTGGGGCATAAGTGAAACAAAATCGTGTTCTTTACCGCTGAAAACGGCGATTTCAATACTTCCGTCTTCGTGTTGTTCGTTTAAGAAATTATTTACTGAGCCGATCTCGTGCTTTATAAGATCGTTTTCCCTGCCCTGAAATTTAGCAATCTGCCTTAAAGCGATGTTATTTGCCCAGTTTCCCCAGTCCCAAAGTTGTGAGGGATATGAACTGTTTTTTGTAACTACAATGCAATGATTCTTGAAATCACCGTAAGGCTCTGCCCAAAGAATCTGTGATAATTCAAGCATATATTCTTTTAATTTATCGTATTTCATTTTCTCGATCTCCTTTTTTTAAAAAGTATAGCATATTGAAAAAGCAAAGGCAATAGACATATACAAACAAAAACAGGACTTTTTCAAACTGTATTTGACAAAAATAAATGAAAATTATATAATAATTACAATAAATTACTTAGGTGATTAAAATGGAAAATCAGGATATTTTAAAACTATTATGCAACAGAAATTGCTATGCGCAAGTAAACGTCTGTGTATATCAGACGTGGGAGAGTTATAAAAGTTTTTCGTGCATTGATACGCCTAAAGAAAATGATCTTTTGCTGTTTGTTAATCATTGCAAGGTAACTTATTCCATGAAAGACGGTGAAATCTTTTCTTTAAAGCACGGAGATATCGTATATATTCCTACCGGCAAAGAATATACCCTTACAATTAACCGCGATAACGATTATGGTTGCACTTACGGAATAAATTTTCTTCTGTTTGATGAGGAACATAAACGTCACGTTTTAGAGAACAACCAAATGTTTTTAGATAATGAACATCTTATGGAACTTTTTAAAAAAATGAGCGTTATAAGCGAATTAAGTTCGCGCTCTTTTAGCCAGTTACATTCTTTGTTTTATCAGATAATAGTAGCATTAAATGAAGGAGAAAAAAGCAAAGATATAAAAAATTTCTCAGTTATTGAAAAGGGAATAAGATATATTGAAAATGACGTATCTCTTTTACTTTCGATTAAAGAAATAGCAGATATGTGTAATGTCAGCCAGAATTATTTTTGTTGTTTGTTTAAAGAATATTCAGGCTTGACACCTCAGGATTATATTTTAAAGGCGAAGATGGAAAAAGCTAAAATATTACTTCGTGAAACATCTCTATCCGTTTCTGAAATTGCTGATCAGTCAGGTTTTCAGGATCCATCCTATTTCTGCCGTATTTTCAAAAGGAAAACGGGCGTTACGCCTTTAAAATTCAGAAATTTCAGAAATACATTATCAGTTGACAAAATACGCAATATGAATGTATAATTTATATAGGAAATTTTTTTCTCAATAGGAGTGGAACTATGGATAAAGTAACTGAAATATTTGCATCTAACGTGTTTAATGATGACGTTATGCGTCAAAAACTCTCAAAAGAGGTTTATGATGGGCTTCAATGGACTGTAAAGCACGGTCATCGGTTAGACATAAACATTGCAAATGAAATAGCTTCGGCCATGAAAGATTGGGCCATTGAAAAGGGCGCGACCCACTTTACCCATTGGTTTCAGCCTATGACGGGTATTACCGCAGAAAAACATGACAGTTTCATTTCACCTGCAGAAGATGGAAAAGTTATCATGGAGTTTTCAGGTAAAGAACTGATAAAAGGTGAATCTGATGCTTCAAGTTTCCCTAACGGCGGTCTTCGCGCTACTTTTGAAGCAAGGGGATATACTGCATGGGATCCTACAAGTTATGCTTTTATTAAAGATGGTGTTTTATGTATCCCCACTGCTTTCTGCTCTTATGGTGGACAGGCTCTTGATAAAAAGACACCGCTTCTGCGTTCAATGGAGGCCATTAACCGCCAGGCAATGCGTGTTTTAAAATTATTTGGTTCTGATGCAACGAGCATTAAAACTACCGTTGGACCTGAGCAGGAATATTTTTTAATTCCCAAAGAACTTTTTGATAAGCGTAAAGACCTTATTTATACCGGCAGAACACTTTTTGGTGCAATGCCTTCAAAGGGGCAGGAACTTGACGATCATTATTTCGGATCGATCAAGCCACGCGTTCACGCTTTTATGAAAGACCTTGATAAGGAGTTATGGAAGTTAGGCGTTTTGGCAAAGACGGAACATAATGAAGCCGCACCTGCACAGCACGAACTTGCACCTATATTTACTACTGCTAATATTGCTGTTGACCATAACCAACTTACCATGGAAATGATGCAGAAGATCGCACGCGAACACGGTCTTGAGTGTTTATTACATGAAAAGCCTTTTGAAGGTGTAAGCGGTAGCGGTAAGCATAATAACTGGTCAATTTCAACAGATACGGGAATAAACCTTTTAAATCCCGGTGAAACACCCTATGAAAATGCGCAATTCTTATTGTTCCTTTGTGCGGTTATTAAGGCCGTTCATGAATATCAGGGGTTGTTGCGTGTTTCCATTGCAAGCGCAGGCAACGATCACCGTTTAGGCGCGTCGGAAGCACCTCCTGCAATAGTATCAATGTTTTTAGGTGATGAACTTTCAGCAATTTTAGATGCTATTGAGCAGGGCACAACTTACGAGGGCAAAGAAAAAGAACAGCTTAAGATCGGTGTTCATATTTTGCCCAGATTCCCTAAAGATACTACTGACCGCAACCGTACAAGTCCTTTTGCATTTACAGGTAACAAATTTGAATTCCGTATGCTTGGCGCATCCACGTCGGTTTCCGATTCAAATATCGTTATTAATACGGCAGTTGCCGAAAGTTTAAAACAGTTTGCTGACCGTCTTGAAAATGCCGAAAACTTTGAAAATGAACTTAATCTACTTATTCGTGAAACAATAAGAGAACACAAAAATATTATTTTCAACGGTAACGGTTATGATGATAAGTGGATAGAGGAAGCCGAAAAACGCGGGCTTCTTAATCTTCCCACAACACCTGATGCAGTTGAAAGATATCTTGATGAGAAAAACGTTAAGTTATTTACCACACATAAGGTTTTCAGCCGTGAGGAAATGGAATCAAGATATGAAATAATGCTTGATAACTATAATAAACTTATAAATATCGAAGCACGCACCATGGTAAATATGGCAAGTAAGGATATTTTACCTAAAGTAAGTAAATATTCAAAAACTCTTGCAGATACGGCACTTTCCAAAAAATCTCTTTCCGATGCTATTGACTGCACTTATGAAGAAGAAACAATACGAAAAATATCCGATCTTCTTAATAGTGCATATAAAACTCTTGAAGAACTTCGTATAGCTGTTGAAGATATGAAAGCACTTAAAGGCAATAAAGAACGCGCTTTCCTTTGTAAAGACACAATTATTCCTTTAATGGATGCACTTCGTAAAGATGTTGACGAACTTGAAATGGCAGTTTCATCTGATGCATGGCCATATCCGTCAATAGGCGAATTACTTTTCGGCGTAAGATAAGGAGAAAAAATGGCAAGATACATAAGTGAATTTTCATTTGTTGGCGATCAGCAACAAATGATGAATCAGATAAGTGAGTATTTATATTCTGAAGGATATGAGTTTCGCCGGAATTTTGAAGGCGAAGATCTCTTTAAAAAAGGAAAGGGTATTGTTTCGGCGCCCACCTTTGTGAAAGTTACCTTTTTTAACGGGTCTATGCGCATTGAGGCATGGGTGAAATACGCTCTTTTACCCGGCGTTTATGTTGATGAAATGGATCTTGAAGGCTTTGTTGGTTGCGCGGTAAAAAAACCGTTAAAACATAGGGTAGAGCATATAGAGGGTATGATTATGAACTTTGGCGGTCAAAGGTTACAACCTATGTATCAGCCACAGTTCCAGCAGCCTATGTACCAACAAGTTCAACAACCTGTATATCAGCAAACACCTAATACTGATCAAGTATTTTATTGCCATAACTGTGGGCAGCAACATACTAAAGACGAAGAATTTTGCAGTAATTGCGGTACAAAATTAAATAATAATTGATAAAAAGGCACTTCTGTGCCTTTTTTGTTGCTTTTAGTACTATTGTATGATATAATTATGAAAAAAATATTAACAACATAGGAGGAAAAAATTATGCTGGTGGTGTCAAAAATATTGATATTGGCATTGGGTGTCCTTTTATTGGCGGGCATTGTTACTATTATCGTATTGGCAATCGCAGGCGCAGGAAAAAGTAAAGAAACAAAAGGAGACGAATCTTATTTTGATGGCGGAACACTTCAACTTATAGGTTGGAGGATATTAGCATCATTGCTTACCACAATAACGTTTGGATTTGCATTTCCGTGGGCAATGTGCATGCTTCAAAGATGGGAAGTAAAACATACCGTAATTAACGGCAGAAGGTTAAAATTTACAGGCAAAGGTGTGCAACTTTTCGGCAGATATATTTTATGGTCTTTTTTAACCGTAATAACTTTTGGTATTTATAGTATATGGTTTGGTTTAGGCATGAAAAAATGGGTGGTAAAACATACTGTTTATGCCGATGACTCTTCAGAATTTGAAAGTAATTTTACCGGTGGTGCAGGCGGTTGGTTTGTAAATCACATGCTCATTGGTATTGCCGGAATGTTTACTTTTGGTATTGCGGTGCCCTGGGCGCAAGTTCATCTTATGAAATGGGAAGCAGAACACACCGTAATTAATGGAAGTCCTTTAGTATTTGAAGGTACCGGCGGGCAACTTTTCGTAAAAAATCTTCTTTTAGGCATTTTAACGCCTATTACCTTTGGTATTTATGCTATTTTTTATCCGGTAAAGATATTAAAATGGCAATATTCAAAAACTCAGGCTCTTTATCGTACTATGCCTATACAAAAACTTGCTCATGAACATGAAGAAGCAGCAAACGTTGATTTTGCAAAGTTCGGTCTTAATGCCAATGAAACTGAACTTATGATGCTTCGTTCCGGTATTAAGGGCGATGAAACTTACGAACAACTTGAAGAACTTGCAAATGCAGGCAATCCTTATGCCATGTATATGATTTCTCAGGTAATGGAAGATAAAGAGAAGGCACAAGAATATATCAGGCTTTCGGCATCGGCTAAGTACCATCCTGCATTGTTAAAGTATGCACAGAATTTCGCCAACACCGATGAAATGTCATTTAAAAACAATCTTGAAGAAAGTGCAAGATGCGGTAATACGGTGGCACCCTGGGTATTAAAGAGTTTTTATGAGAATAAAGCCCGTGGAATCAAAAAATCAAAAGAAGCAATACCCGTCCTTAAAAACAGTGCATACTGGTTTAAGATCGCCATTGAGCAAAATCATCCCGATGCCGTTCAGGCAAGGGGACAATATGATAAAATGGTAGAAAATATTGCCATTCGCATCGCCAATGATAAAGCAAAAACTAAAGGCGTCGGTGCAGGTATCGTGGTTGCCATCGTTGCAGGAATTATGGCAATGATCCTTGCCTTGGGCGCTATTATGGCGATATTCGGTATTGGGTTTAAAACGCCTTTTGCCAGACCTAAACAAGCAAGCACATACGCAAATGAAAACGTGTTTTATCCCACCACTGCAAACGGTCAAAGTCAGTCTTCTTTTTATTTTGAAAGAATTATAGAGGAAGATGAAAATACAACATTTGTTGCAATGCACTATAATAGTAAATATCCTGCAGTAAATGAATATTTAAAGACAAATTATGCAGGAGCAGATTACGGTGATAATATCTTTGATGCGTTAAAACAGCGTACGATCTATGTCAGAAATGACTTTTCCAATGCTTATGTCAGTTATCGTATAACATTTAATATTCACGGTGCTGATGATTATGTAAAAGAGATCCTTGTTTATGATGCAAGCAGTAAAAAATTTACTGTAGTTGACGATTTATCTTATGAAGGCATTATAAGTAACAATGCAACCCAAAAACTCTATATTTTAATAATCGTAAAAGTTTTACCGCAAGATAAATTTACTTCATGGCGGGTTGAGTATGAATATGAGCATCTTGGATTTTTGAGTGAAGATCAAGTAGGGGATGATGGAGCCAACGCAGGGAATAATGCATCTGATGAAGTTTCGGCAGATCCCACATCATCACTGACCCTTGATAAAGCAGAAGAACTTGTTAATGCAAATAATGTTTCGCTCTTTTTGATAGAGTATTTTGATGACCTCAATATGTTAGATAAGTCAAAACATTATAAACTCTATATTGAACCCAATGATTATTATGTTGATTGTTATGGCGGAAAAGGAATAACAACTATTGATGATCTTAAATCAAAACTTACAAAACATTTTACAGAAGCCTATATAAACAAACACTTCATAAGGGATGGAAATGGTTTTTGGCATATAAAAGACAATATGGTTTTCTTTGAGCCTAACTGGGGTCTTGGTCCTAATTATATGCTCACAGAAACTATAAAAATAGAAAGCATCGGCAAAAACATGTATAAGATTACGGCAGATACGGAGTTTGACGATCCTGAATCAATATATGTATCTTATGAGAACGGTGATTATAAAATTGATGTTGAAAGGGATAATACGGGAAATTTAATACTTAGTGAATATACTGCATGGCATCTTATTCTTGATATGTACGAAATAGAAAACAGAACGTATAACTTTTTTGGTGTAACAAAAGGTATGCTTGACTTAAGTAAAACGTACACACGCCAGGCAAAGTTTTCCGAAGGTATGATTTCTCTTAAATGCAGTCCCATATTGGGTATAAAAACAGGTGAAGATTTAAGAGAATTTATTCATCAATACTGTACTGCGGATTATCATTTAGCCTTTCACGATAATCCAAGTCAAGAAGAACCGACAACAGATTTTATGTCGATGTGGTTTATGCATGATGGCGTTGTGCATGTCTCAGAGCAATATGATTATCCGTGGAGATTAAAAGATGACGGATTTACACTTGTTAGAAATTCTGACGGAACTTATACGGCGAAAGTATATGAGTGCGCGGCAGGCGATTATAACGGTAAAGCCGAAAAAGAATATACATATACTTTTGTTTTAGAAGATGGATTGTATAAAATAGACTCAAGAATATCCAGAACATTATAAAACATAATCACTTCCTTTAATACATATACTTATGTAAAAGGAAGTGATTTTTTATGAAGAAAAAACTGTGGGATGCTATACTTATATCTGTTCTTGTAACACTTATAACGGCAGGAGTAGCAATGCTTTTTGTTGATACTGAAAGTGCCTGGTATCTTGCCCTTGAAAAACCTATATTTCAGCCGCCGCCAATAGTGTTTGGTATTGCATGGAGTATAATCTACGTTCTGTTTGCAGTTTCTTTGACTTTTGCCCAGTTAAAAGAAGTTCCGACCAAAACTTATATCCTTTACGGTCTGCAGGCATTGTTAAATATTTTATGGTGTTTATTCTTTTTTACCTGGCACATGCTTTACACATCGCTTATTATCATAATTGCTTATCTTATAGTAACTTATCTTACGGTAAGAAAAGTGTATAGTTACAGTAAAGTTGGGGCGCTGGTGCTTATTCCGCAAATAGTTTGGTTAGGTCTGGCGATGGCTATAAATTACACGATAATAATTTTGAACTAAAGGCTTGAAATATTATATATATGATGATATAATGTAAAAAAACAAAGGAGAAGTATTATGGCACGAAATGAAGATAACACCGTATCCTCAGAAAATCAGGTTTCTGATCATATTTATCATGAGGATCGCGGCGGTAAGAAAATATTATTTTTAGGTAATTCTATCACTAAGCATGCTCCTTCGCCAACAATAGGCTGGTATGGTGATTGGGGAATGGCTGCTTCATGTAAAGATAAGGATTATGTACATCGCACCATGGCAAAGGTGTGGGAGATAGTGCCCCAAACATCCTTTATGGTTGCGCAGATAGCTCCATGGGAAAGAGAGTTCTGGAACGAAAATCTTCTAAATGAAACTTTTGCTGATGCAGTTAATTATAATGCTGATATTATAGTTATGCGCGCCATTGAAAATGTTCGTGAAATTGAACATGAAGGTTATTCTCTTGAAAAAGCATATAATGTTCTTATTAATACCGTAGCAAAAAATAACGCCAAAGTAGTTTTAACCAATTCGTTCTGGCAGGCACCCCAAAAAGATTCTGTCGTTTTAAAGGTTGCAAAAGATCGGAATTATAAACTTGTAGATGTGTGCATTGGTTCAGATGATAGATATACTGCAAAAGGTTTGTTTGAACATTCAGGTGTTGCGTCTCATCCGGGGGATGAAGGCATGGAGGAAATTGCCTGTCGTATTTTTGAAGGCATAAAAGAATATTTGTAAAAAAGCACCTTTTAGGTGCTTTTTTTGTTGACAAATATATATAAAGCGAATATAATAACATTTGAACAATCGTTCAAATGTTAAAATAAAGGAGAGAATAAAATGAGCGAGCAGGAATATATGCACGCCAACGATGATTTGGTTAAAAAGGTTCATGATAATATGCCTGAAGAAAACTTTTTGTTTGACCTTGCTGAACTTTATAAAGTTTTCGGTGATTCAACAAGAATCAAGATTCTTTACGTTTTGTTTGAAGCAGAGATGTGTGTAAACGATATTGCACAAGTTTTAAATATGAACGTATCTGCAATTTCTCACCAGTTGAGAGTTTTGAAACAGGCGGGACTTGTAAAATTTCGCAGAAACGGCAAAACAGTCTTTTATGCACTTGCTGATGACCATGTGCGAACAATAATCGATCAGGGCGCTGAACATGTAGGAGAGTAATATGAAAAGAGTATATAAACTTGAAGATCTTGAGTGTGCAAATTGTGCGGCAAAAATGGAAAAGGCAATAAATGAACTTAATGGAGTAAACAACGCTACCGTAAGTTATCTACACCAAAAACTTGTCATTGATGCTGACGATGAAAGAATTGATGAAATTCTGAAAGAAGCACAAAAAATAATGAAAAAAATTGAACCGGATTGCAGGATAGTAAAATGACAAAAAAACAGAAAAAACAACTTATAAGCATCATTATATCTTCAATTTTGCTAATTATAGTGTTTTTTATAACCAAAATACCTATGCCTTGGTACGTTAAAGCGATATTATATCTTGTTCCGTATCTTACGATGGGTTTTAACGTATTAAAAAAAGCAATACAAAATATTATTTCGGGGCAGATGCTTGATGAAAATTTTTTGATG
>JAZULU010000092.1:0-5856 GCA_045603265.1 Clostridia bacterium | reverse complement strand
TATATCTGTTTTCTTCCGAATTAAAATATCTTTTAGTATCATATTTTATTTTTTCGCCATCGCGTAAAACCGTTAAAGAGATAGTTTCATCATTACCAATTTTATTAAGTTCGGTTTGAAATTCATTTACGGATAATAGTGTTTTATCGTTTACCGCATAAATTATATCTCCCGATTGAGCAACGTTATAAAGATGCGAATTTTCGTTTACTTCAACAATTTGGGGAACATAATATCCTACAGAAGAAACAAGTATCGCCGTAACAAGAAACGAAAACAAAATATTAAAACCTGCACCGGAAAACATCACAATCGCGCGTTTATACCATGGCATATTATTCATTGCACGAGGATCATCATCCTCTTCATCTTCCCCTTTAAAGGCAACAAAACCGCCTATAGGAATTGCACGCAAAGAATATACAATACCTTTTTTCTCTTTAGAAAGGAGTTTAGGTCCCATTCCAACAGAGAATTCATTAATTTTAAAACCAAGAAGTCTGCCCGTAATAAAATGTCCCAGTTCATGAACAAGAATTAAAATACCAAGCATCAAAATTGCTATAACAATAAAAGGAATGCTACCCAAAAGAAACCTCCGAGCCTAATGATTTGCGAACATATGCATCTGTTTCATAAATATCATCTATTGTAGGATTGTTTATTAAATTCATATTAAATATAGTATGCTCAATAATATCAGGAATATCATTAAATGCAATTTTTTCGTTTAAGAACAAATCGACAGCAACTTCGTTTGCCGCATTTAAAGCACACGGAATATTTCCTCCTATATTTAGCGCTTCAAAAGCAAGACCAAGACATGGAAATTTTTTATAATCAGGTTCAGAAAACGTCAACGAACCGCGTTTCGCCAAATCAAGGAAGTTTGCTCCCGAATAAACTCTTTCAGGATATTCAAACGCATACATAATAGGAAGTTTCATGTCAGGCTCGCCCATTTGGGCAATTACAGCGCCATCATAATACTCTACCGCAGAGTGTATCACGCTTTCCGGATGAATTAAAGGCTGAATTTTTTCAGCAGGAACATCAAAAAGCCATTTTGCCTCAATAACCTCAAGTCCTTTATTCATCAAAGTAGCACTATCTATTGTTATTTTTTTGCCCATATTCCAAGTTGGGTGTTTTAGTGCATCATTAACTGTAACACTTTTTAACTGTTCAAAACTATATGTTCTAAAGGGGCCGCCAGAGGCAGTTAATATAATTTTTTTGATTTCATTATTGTTTCTTCCTTGTAAACATTGAAATATTGCAGAATGTTCACTATCAACAGGATAAATTATATCGTTATTTTCTTTAACTAAATCAGAAACAATTTTGCCACCAGTAACAAGTGCTTCTTTATTTGCAAGCGCAATCTTCTTTTTTGCCTTCAATCCGGCAACAACAGCAGGAAGCCCTGCAATACCAACAACAGAAACAAGCAAAATATCTGATTCTTCCATTTGCGCTATTCTAATCATGCCGTCTTTTTGGCAAATAAGCGACGTTTGCGGTGGAACTTTATCTTTTATTGAATTGTATGCATCAACATTCTCTATTGACGCTATTATAGGCTTAAATTCGATTATTTGCTTTAATAAAAGTTGAGCATTGCACTTTGCTGCAATGCCAACAACATTAAATCGATCAGGATACATTCTTATTATATCAAGAGCCTGAGTACCTATAGAACCTGTAGAACCTAAAATTGCAATATTTTTCATAAAATCTCCGGTACAAATATTTGTACATAAAGAACAATCGCTATTAAACAAGCAATTATACTGTCCATTCTATCCATTATACCACCATGTCCAGGGATATAGTGGCCATAATCTTTCACATTACAAAAACGCTTCAGCATACTGGCAGTTAAATCCCCGATTTGTGAAAATCCGCCGCAAGCAACACCAATAAATATCCAATCATAAATGCCCACAGAAGAAGTTGGTGACTTAAATAAAACGTGCATTATTAATCCGCCCAGTGCGCCACCAAAAAAAGATGCAACGGCACCTGCTATTGTTTTCTTAGGGCTAATTTGCGGACAAAGTTTTTTCTTGCCGAAAAATTTACCGCCAAAGAATGCAAAAGTATCAGAAAGAGCCGCACACAAAATTGCACCAACACACAAAATCGTACCAAATCTATTGTCATTTTTAAGATCTAATACAGTAAGCAATACAAGTAATGTTCCCGGCATCAGCGGATAAACAAGCGAAAATCCGCTGGAGAGAAGGGATTTAAAATCCGGTTCTTTGTTAAAAATAACACAAATTGTGATTATCGAAAAAGCAAGCGCGGCAAGAAGAAAATATCCACTAATTCCTTTATAAAGCACAGCAGGAAAAACACATGCCGAAATTATTAAAAGAACAACACGTTGAGGTTTATATCCACCTAATTTTAACACATATGTAACATCAAGCATCATCAGAAAGCACACAATGCAACATAATACAACTGTTGAAATTTTTCCAAGAAAAATACAGCCTAATACGATTGCAATCAATGCAAACGCACTTAAAACGCGTTTAAAAAGTTCCATTTCAAACACCTCCGTAACGTCTGTTACGTTTTGAATATTCTGTTATTGCTTTATCAAATTCGGATTCATCAAAATCTGGCCAAAGCACATCAGTAAAATAAAACTCAGAATATGCCGCTTGATATAACAGAAAGTTAGAAAGACGTTCTTCCCCACTTGTTCGAATTATAAGATCAGGATCAGGAAGATCAAAGGTATACAAATTTTCCGAAATAGTTGTTTCATTAATATCTTTAATACCTTTTTCTACAATGCTTTTAACAGCTCTAACAAGTTCATCTCTTGCACCATACGCTAGTGCGATCGTAAAAATAAGTTTTTTACAATCTTTTGTTTTATTAATACCGTTAGAAATTGCTTCTTTAACAACAGGCGAAAAACTATCAATATCACCAATAACATTGAGTCTTACTCCGTTTTCACGAAGTTCATCTGTTTCTTTATTAAAATACTCAACCAGAAGTTTCATAAGTGTTGAAACTTCATCTTGAGGACGTTTGAAGTTTTCAGTTGAAAAAGCATATACCGTTAAATATTCAATTCCGATTTTTGAACAATACTTAACTATTTTTCGTACATTTTCAGTACCGACTTTATGCCCAAATGAACGAGGAAGTCCTGTTTTTTTTGCCCAACGCCCATTGCCATCCATTATAATGGCTACATGTCTTGGCAAAGTAAAATTATTTTCCATAGAACACCTTTTTAGATAGAAAGCAATTCCTTTTCTTTTTCCGCTGCGACAGCATCAATGTTGTTGATAAATTTATCTGTCATTTTTTGCATTGCGTCGCCAGCACGTTTTTCATCGTCTTCAGTAATTGAAGAATCTTTTTTAAGTTTTTTATATTGATCTAACGCATCACGGCGAATATTCCTTATTGCAACCTTTGCATCTTCAGCATATTTTTTTACCTGCTTAGTGAGTTCAATACGTCTTTCTTCATTAAGTTCAGGAAAAATAAGACGAATAACCTTACCATCAGTATTAGGATTGATTCCAAGATCAGACATCTGGATAGCTTTACAAATTGGATCGATCATCGAACCATCCCAAGGCGAAATCATTAAAATTCTTGGTTCAGGAACAGAAACATTTGCAACCTGAACAATCGGTGACATTGTTCCATAATATTCAACAAGAACTTTATCAAGAACTTTGGGATTTGCTCTTCCTGCACGAATTGATCCCATATTATCCTTAAGAGCATTTACTGTTTTGGACATTTTGTCCTCAGACATCATTTCGATTTCCATTACAAATTCATTAGCCATAATATTCCTCCGTAAAAATATATTTTTATCTACTATATATAATACCAAATTATAGGATTTTTTTCAAGAAAAAAAAGATGCTCAATCGCATCTTTTTTTAAAATTTAATTAAATTATCATTTTATTTTGATATTAATCATAAAAAACAGTATCAATATCGTTCTTTACAACTGTTCCAAGCGCTTCACCTGATGATACACGACTTATGCTATCATGCTCATTTAAAGCAAAAACAATAACAGGAATATCATTATCCATGCATATTGCCGTTGCAGTACTATCCATAACTTGAAGTCTATCAGCAAGTACCTTATTAAAAGGAATTGATTGATAACGTTTTGCGCTTTGATCCTTTCTTGGATCTGCATTATAAACACCATCTATATTCTTTGCAAGCAAAATAGCATCAGCAGAAATTTCTGCAGCGCGAAGTGCCGCTGCGGTATCTGTTGAAAAGAAAGGACTTCCTGTTCCTCCTGCAAAAATGCAAATATCTCCTTTTGAAAGCAACTCTTTTGCATGTCGTGCAGAAAAATGTTCAGCAACAGTGTTCATTTCAATGCTGGTCATAACATGGCATTTTACATTATATTTTTCGATAGCATCTTTCATCGCAATAGAATTTATAATGGTAGCAAGCATTCCCATATGATCAGCCGCGACACGATCCATGTCATTGCCTTGTCGCCCACGCCAAATATTACCTGCACCAATTACGATTCCAACCTGAACACCTTCACTTGAAAGTTTTGCAATTTGACCTGCAACATGTGAGATCGTATCAAAATCAAAGCCCTTACCGTTATCGCCAAGTGCTTCACCGCTTAACTTTAAAAGTATCCTTTTATATGCCATAAAAAATCTCCTTACTTGAAAAAAGGAACACTTTAACGTGTTCCTAAGTTTTTTATTAGCCCATCTGACTCATAACTTCTTCAGCAAAATTGTCCTGTCTCTTTTCTAAACCTTCGCCCATTGCATAGCGTGTATAACGACGAACAGTTATCTTCTCACCGATTTTAGCGATAGCTTCAGTTACAAGAGATTCGATTGTCTGATCAGGATCAAGCATATACTGCTGCTCCATAAGGCAATTTTCCTTATAGAACTTACCAATTCTACCTTCAATGATCTTATCAATAAATGCCTCTTTTTTGCCTTCGTTAAGAGCTTGATTGCGAATGATTTCCTTTTCTTTTTCAATAACATCAGCAGGAACTTCATCACGGTTAAGATATGCAGGGTTTGCAGCTGCAATATGCATAGCAATATTGTGAACAAGAGCCTTAAATGCGTCAGTCTTTGCAACGAAGTCTGTTTCACAGTTTACTTCGAGAAGAACGCCAATCTTACCGCCCATATGAATGTAACTTTCAACGATACCTTCTGCAGCAATACGAGACTGCTTTTTAGCAGCTGTAGCAAGACCTTTTTCACGAAGGATCTTTATTGCTTTTTCTTCATCGCCATCAGCTTCTACAAGAGCACGCTTGCAATCCATTAAGCCAACGCCCATTTTAATTCTTAAATCATTAACTGCTTTAGCTGTAATATTTGCCATTGTATTTTCCTCCTAAAAATTATGCTTCAGTTGTTTCTTCTGTAACTTCTTCTGCTACTTCTTCTGCAACTTCATCTGTTGCTTCTACATCAAAAGCTTCACCGTTATTTGCTTCAATAACAGCATTTGCCATTGTACCTGCAAGAAGTTTAACTGCACGGATAGCATCATCATTACCGGGAATTACATAATCTGCATCATCAGGATCACAGTTTGTATCTACGATAGCAACAACGGGGATGCCAAGAATCTTTGCTTCATGAATAGCATTTGCTTCTTTGCGAGGATCAACAACAAACATAGCAGCAGGAAGACCGTTCATTTCACGGATACCACCGAAGTTTGCATCAAGTTCAGCCTTTTCTTTCATAAGTTTAGCCTGTTCTTTTTTGGGAAGAAGATCCATTGTGCCATCTTCGATCATCTTTTCAATCTTCTTGAGTTTTTCGATTCTTGGGCGGAT
>JAZULU010000091.1:0-6159 GCA_045603265.1 Clostridia bacterium | reverse complement strand
TATCTTTGGAGTATTAGCAGATACAATGATCGTTTGCACAATGACCGCTCTTGTTGTTCTTACATCAGGCGGACTTAACGGTGGTGTATTTAACGCTACAACCCGTGAACTTGCCGAAGGTCTTACAGGTGCAACTTTAGTCGGCGGTGCCTTTAACGAAGTATTCTCCTGGGGTAACATCGGTAATAAGTTCGATGCCACAGCAATGTTCCTCTTTGCATTCACAACTGTTCTCGGTTGGTCTCACTACGGCTCAAAAGCCTGGGAATATCTTTTCGGTGCAAAAACAACTTTCATTTTCAGAATAATTCACGTTTGTACAATTATCTTCGGTGCGGTTCTTACTTCTTCCCTTGCCTGGGATATTTCAGATACATTTAACGGACTTATGATGATCCCCAACCTTATCGGTGTTCTCGTTCTTTGCCCGTTAGTTATAAAAATAACAAACAACTACATAAAGCGTAAAGTTAAAGGTGAAGACATTAAGCCAATACTTTCATATGATGAAAACATTCAGGCTGAAATGGAACAAAGCCTTAATGAAGAATAAAAAAAGGGCGGTTTAACCGCCCTTTAATCTTTTGACTTATAATAAAGCAAGCAATGACAATAGCCTTCAAAATCAGGATCGGCTATCTGATCCCTGAACTCCTTGCACATGCACTTGTTTTCTTCGGTTTTTGCAAGCCTGCAAGGACAGTATCCACCTTTTTGCTTTAAACCTTCTTTTATGTTTTTAACTATTTCTTTGTTTTCATTAAGACGAACTGCCATAAAATCACTCCTTATATGTATTTTATCATAAAATAAAAAATTATTCAACAAACATTTTTTATATTGAAACATAAGATGTAATATGTTAAAATAATTTTGAGGTGGTAATGACGTGATCGATCTTAACAACGTTGAAAAATATCGTGAAAACAACAGAATTGAAGCCAAAAAAGCATTAGGCGGATTGCCAAAAAGTATTTGGGAAACATATTCTGCTTTTGCCAACACATTAGGAGGCGTTATTCTTTTAGGTGTAGAAGAACATAAGGATAAATCTTTTCACCCGATAAATCTGCCCGATCCACAATTTCTTATTGATGAATTTTTTAGATTACTTAACGATAAAAAGAAGGTTAGTTTAAATATACTTACAAAACGTCACGTTCAAATACTAAAAAATGACGACAAATGTTTTATTGCCATTTTTGTTCCAAGAGCATCTGCTTCCGACCGCCCCATATACATAGATAACGATCCATTTTCAGGAACATATAAGCGCAACGGCGAAGGTGATTATAAAGCAACAAAAGAAGAAATTTTATTAATGTTAAATAATGCAAAAAACCCTTCATTCGACGCGACACCTATAAATACAAAGTTCAGTAACTCAAGTATTGTATTTTTAAATTCTGAATATCCTGATTTTTTATCATCTGATACAGTAGCCGAACTTCTGACATTTGGTAAATATGATTTAATTAAATCAAATTTTCCTGATTTCAAACTTCTGATAACAGAAAATAAACAAACAGAATTTAAAGGTAATTTATTTGAGTTTTATAATCATGTCAGCAATATTTTTTCTAAAATAACAGAAAATCACGAAACACTTTACTGCCTGCAGGAAGCTTTAGTTAATGCAATAGTAAACACCGACTATCGTGTAGGTTGTAGAATTGAAATAAAAATTTCCGCTTCGCATATTTCTTTCTCAAACTCCGGAGGTTTTAACGTTAATCTGGAAGATGCAAAAAAAGGTCTTGCTTATGAACCGCGAAACCCAAATATAAAGAAACTTTTTGATCGCATACGAACCGATAATTTTATTTTCGGCGGAATATCACATATACACATGATATGGCAAAAAAACGGTTGGTCTGCCCCATGTTTTGAGCAAACGCACGATACCACAACACTAAAACTCTATTTTTACAACATCGATTCCTTTAATAATGATCTTCCGGGAATTGTTGCTGCTGAAACAATCATAAGTTATCTTACTGAACATATTTTTGCAGATTCTAAAGAATTATCCGCTATACTTAATGTATCGTGTATAGATAATATTTTATCAAAACTCAAAGAAAACAATATAATTATTTCCATAGAGCGTAACAATAACACTTTATATAAACTTAAAGATTAAGATTCCTTATTTTGGGAATCTTTTTTTGTTGATTTTTTTTAATACTTGATGTATAATAAGTCTATCGGAAATAAAATATTTCCGATAGAACTGTTTAAGGAGTTTTTCAAAAATGCGTTCAAAAGATCCTATGCTTATGGAAGCAATCATGAAATTTGCAGAGCAATTCTATATTTCAAACGGATATTCCCCCACAAAAGCACAAATTGCCGAAAAATTAGAAATTACTCAAGGGACCGTAACTAAATATCTTCAGGTAATGCGCGATAAACAAATGATTGAATATAACGGATATACAATCCATACTTCCCTTACAAAAAAGTGTAACAACAATCACACTTGCGCCGCCATTTTAGGTAGTGTTTCCTGCGGTCCGCTACAATATGAAGATGAAAATATTGAAGGCTTTATTTCCCTACCTGAAGTTATTTTTGGCAAAGGCGAATTTTACATTCTTAAAGCTAACGGTGATTCAATGATTGATGCAGGTATCGATGACGGTGATTGGGTTGTCATAAAGAAGCAACAATTTGCCAATGACGGCGATATAGTTGTTGCTCTTGTGGATGGTATGAACAATCTCAAGTATTTTTTTCACGATGAAAATTGTGCAATTTTGCGTTCAGCAAACAAAAAGTATAAAGATATAATCGTAAAAGACCTTTCTGTGCAAGGCATTGCGGTAAACATAATCAAAAACATATGAAACAGTACATTTGTATAGACCTTAAATCATTTTACGCATCGGTCGAATGTGTTGAACGCGGTCTTGATCCCGAAACCTGTGATCTTGTCGTAGCAGATCCTGAGCGTACGGATAAAACCATATGCCTCGCTATAAGTCCGTCAATGAAGGCAAAAGGTGTAAAAAACCGTTGTCGGTTATTTGAAATTCCTAAAAATTTCAAATATATTATTGCACCTCCCCGCATGCAAAAATATATTGACTATTCTGCAGAAATTTATGGTATTTACCTAAAGTATTTTTCTCATGAAGACATACACGTTTATTCTATAGATGAAGTATTTATTGATGCTTCGGATTATCTTAAACTATATAACTGTACATCAAAAGAACTTGCACAAAAAGTAATAAATGAAATTTATGAAAAATTTAAGATCCATGCGACTTGCGGTATTGGCACAAATCTTTATCTTGCAAAAATTGCCCTTGATATTTCCGCAAAACACGCAAAAGATCACATCGGATATCTTGATGAAAAACTTTACTGTGAGACTCTTTGGCACCACCGCCCCCTTACCGACTTTTGGCGTATCGGTAACGGTTGCGCCTCACGTCTTGAAAAACGCGGAATATATACCATGCACGATATTACTGTCGCAGACGAAAACATGCTGTACAAAGTTTTCGGCATTGATGCAGAACTTCTCATCGATCACGCATGGGGTCGTGAATCAACAACTATGCGTGATATAAAAATGTATCATGCAAAAACAAACTGTATATCACAAGGTCAAGTGCTTATGCGTGATTATACTTTTAACGAAGGACTTATAATTATAAAAGAGATGGCTGATACCATGTGTTTAGAACTTAATGTAAAAAAAATTGTTACGTCTTCACTTACCTTACACGTTGGTTATTCAAACAAACTTCCCGTTTCTCCCGCCCACGGAACTACAACGCTAAGTTCACCATGCAACTCACCATGCACAATTATCCCAAGCATTGAAGACCTTTATAAAAAAATAGTTTGTCCTGATTTTCCCGTTCGCAGAATGTACATAACTTGCAACAACGTAACTCCCATAACCGATTCAAGACAAATAAGCTTTCTTGAAGACTATATAAAAAATGAAAAAAACGAACAATTACAAAATACTGTTATCGCCATAAAAAGCCGTTTTGGAAAAAATGCTATTTTAAGAGGCATGAATTTTTTAGAAGGTGCAACCGGGCGTGATAGAAACAGACAAATAGGAGGTCATAAAAGTGACTGAAAACATTCGTGCAAAAATGCCTATTTCTCAACGTGCTAAACAATTCGCGCCTTTTGCCGCACTTAAAGGTTTTGAAGAGGCAATCTATCAGAAGCAGAAAATTTATTTACAAAAACCCGAACTTTCCGAAGAAATGGCTCAAAACTTGGATAACGATTTCAAAAAAATTAAAAAGGGTGAAAAAATCACCGTCACATATTATTATGACGGTGAATATTTTGATGTTTCAGGTATTGTAAAAAAGTTAGATCTTATTTATAAGGCAATAACTATAGATAATAACATCATTCCTCTTGAGGATATTTTTAAATTTAGTTTTTAATATTTATATCTTTTTCGTTCAAGAAAACAGAAGAAAACTGAGTTAAACCGAATCTTTCAACAAACATTTCACATTTACACATAAAAATAAAATATGTATTAAGTCCTTCGCCGAACATTGTTTCAAAATTTCCCTGACCTTTTGAAATAATTACATCGGCATCAAGAAGGGCTTTTTTTGCATTTTCCGAAACTTCTTCCATATCTGTGCCCGGAATTGCAGTACCGTTTGATATTGTTGTTACTGTTTTATCAAGACCGATCATTTCTGCATCACAAAGAGTTGCGTCATTAAGGGTATCTCCCCCACGCACTATTGCCGTTATAGTTAATTGAGGATATATTTCTTTTAAATACTCCATAAAAATTTTATCAAGTACAATTTCGCCACAGTTATCGGTAAGATAAACAAGTTTTTTTGCGTTTTCAAGATCGTTTTTAAACGTCAAAAGATCCTTCTCACAAAGTTTTTCGCCCATTGCTTTATCAAGAAGTTTATCAAGAATATTATCATCAACGTTCTCCACTACACCAAAATCGATATAATTCCCTGCACAAGCAAACCTGATGCACGCTGAAATGAGATCATCACTTTCGTTTATTGCATTTTTTATAATTTCTTCTTTTTCAAGCATAAAAAGATTGTATTTTTTCTTTATTTCGGTAAAATCACGTTTTTTTCCAAAACATTCTGCATAAAGTTCATCTATTCTGCCTTGAATATAGGGCGCAGATTTTTTGTCCCCAAATTCTTTTATAAGCTTTGAAATCCCTTTTTCAAAATTTTCTATTCTTTCCTTTGGAAAAATCTTTGCATTGGAAATGTTCTTTTTAAATAAGCATTCCTTACATTGTAAATTAGCATTCATATAGCACCTCAAAAAAGTACAGCCTACAAAATGCAGGCTGTTTTTTATCAAATATTAAATTAAATCAGCTACAGACTTATCTCCGTAAGTATTTTTCCAATCTTTTTCAAAACCAGCAATCGCTGCATCTGTCATAGGATGTGAAATTGCAGCCTTTAAAATATCCATGGAAATAGTTGCACTATGTCCGCCAACAAGTGCTACGTTATGAAGTTGCATTGTGTTCTTAAAGCTTGCGGCAAGAACTTCACAATCAAGACCGAATGTATCAAACATATGAACGATATCAGCAACAACCTGAACGCCATCTGCTGAAATGTTATCAAGACGATTTACATAAGGTGCTACAAAGTTTGCGCCTGCTTTTGCGGCAATTAAAGCCTGCTGAGGAGTAAATATAGCTGTCATAGTAACGCCTATTCCCTCTTTTTTAAGCATCTGTGTTGCTTTTAAACCTTCCTCGCCAATAGGAATCTTTACATAGAATTTTCCGCCAACAGTTTCTTTAAGCATTTTTGCTTCTTTTACCATGTCTTCAGCCTTTGTTGCAGTTGTCTGAACATGAAGCATTTTATCTTCACCAATAATGCCTCTGATCGTCTTAATAAGTTCAAGAAAGTCTTTTTTCTCTTTTGCAACAAGTGATGGATTTGTGGTTACACCGCAAATAGGATAAAATTCATTTGCATGTTTAATATCTTCCAAGTTTGCAGTATCAAGAATGTATTTCATAAAAAATCTCCTTTTTTTAAATATATTTTTTTATTTTTTCAACAACAGCATCCCCAAGAATTTTTTTACCGTCTTCATTCATGTGAATGCCATCGGATGAAATATATTTATCTCTGCTATCTATAATAAGAG
>JAZULU010000090.1:0-4755 GCA_045603265.1 Clostridia bacterium | reverse complement strand
GACATATTAAACGGAATATTCTTGATCTGTGAAGAAACTTATTGGGGCGTTTCTGCTCATTTTCTTGGCTATTACGGTACAAGTGCCATTGATAAAAATTATTATAATATTCCTCATTCAAAAAACGATTATATTGATCTTTTTGCTGCGGAAACGGGTTCACTTATTGCAATAACACATAATGTTCTTTACGATGAACTTAATGAATATTGTCCTGAAATTCTTGAATATATGGCGTTTGAACTTGAAAGAAGAATAAAAACTCCATATCTTAAACATACCGACGTGTGGTGGATGGGATACGATAATGATGTAAATAACTGGAACGGTTGGATCATATCAAATCTTCTCACGGTGTTTCTTTTAACAGAAAAGGACAAGAACGTTTTAAATAAAGCTGTTGAAAAAATGATTTTTGAGATCAACAGACTTTATGATAGACTTCCTTTTGACGGCGGATGCGATGAAGGTGCATCTTATTGGACTGTTTCGGGCGGAATGATTTTTGAATTCTGCGAACAACTTTATATTGCAACTGACGGAAAGATCAATTTCTTTAATGATGAAAAACTCAGAAATATATTTATGTTTGAGTACAACGCCTATATTGGCAACGGAACGTTTATAAATTTTGCTGACGGTGTTTTTCAGGTAAAAGGAATTCATTCGCTTTTATATATGATCGGTAAACGTCTTAATAGCGAAAAAATGATTTCCCTTTCATCTGAAATGTTAAGGTTATCTCAGTCTGTTCCTTTGCGCGAATCAAAAATGCGCAGAGAATTTTTTGATCTTATTTATAGAAAAGAAATTCCTCAAAATATTCCCTTTAAATATGAAGATAAAATTGTATTAAATAATCTTCAGGTTTGCGCAAAAAGAAATAATGATTGGTTCCTTGCCTTTAAGGGAGGAAATAATGATGAGGGACATAATCATAACGATGTAGGTAACTTTATCGTATGCTATAACAACCTTCCCGTTATATGCGATGCAGGCTGCGGTGTTTATACCCGTCAGACCTTTGGTGTTGAAAGGTATACTATTTGGACAATGCGCTCCGATTGGCACAATCTTCCCGATATAAACGGATTTGTGCAGAAGCAGGGAAGAGCATTTTGCGCAGATAAATTTGGATCTTCCCAAGTGTCTTTTGGTAAAGCATATCCTGAACAAGCAGGTATTATAAGCGCTTTAAGAAATCTTGAACTTACAGATGTTGGAATAGAACTAACAGATAACTTCGAATTTATAAATGCTAAAAACACCCTTTGCGAGCATTTTATAACACCTCATCAAGTTACGATAAATAATAACGATGTAATAATCAACGGACAGTTTATTGTTGAATGTAATACACCTGCAAAAATTTCTGTCGATCATGTTGATTTTAACGGTGATATGAAACTGACCGCAATGTGGAACACCGATAAAATGTTTAAAATTCTTTTCGATTTTGAAACGGAACAAATCAAAGAAATAAAATTTACATTAAGGAGAATTTAGGATGAAAAACTTTATTATTACCGGTTGTGCAGGCGGAATAGGCAAGGCTTGTGCTGAGTTATTTCTTGAAAAAGGATACTGTGTAACGGGTATGGATATTATTGATGCTGAAAAAGTAAGTATTGAAAATGAGAATTTCTTTTACGTCAAAGGTGATTTATCAAAAACGGAAGATAGAAATGCTCTTGTTAAATTGGCACTTGACAAGTTTAATAGAATTGATGGACTTGTAAACGTCGCAGGTGTTGCGCCGAAAGTACGAAATGATATTCTTGAAATGACGGAAGAAAGTTATGATTTCGTTATGGATATTAATACTAAGGGCACATTATTTTTAACTCAGGCAGTTGCTAAAGAATTGATCAAAAATGAACTTACTGACGGCATTAGAGGATATATTTGCAACATTTCTTCAATGTCGGCGTACACAAGTTCCGTAAGCCGTGGCGAGTATTGCATTTCAAAAGCTGGTGTTTCGATGGTAACAACTCTTTTTGCTGACAGACTTGCTGAATTTGGAATTCCAGTAAACGAAATAAGACCGGGAATTATTGCAACCGGCATGACTGAAAAAGTAAAAGAAAAATATGATAATCTTATTGAAGGCGGACTTCTTCCAATAAAGCGTTGGGGTAAGCCGGAAGATATTGCTTTTGCAGTTTTTGCACTTTGTTCAGGTGCATTACCTTATGTAACGGGACAGTCAGTTGATGTTGACGGCGGATTCCATATAAGAAGACTTTAATTGGAGTGTTTTATGAGTATTGAAGTTATAAGATTAAATACACTTGTAGTTGGTACGGGCGCGGCAGGGTATAATGCAGCAATTCGTTTAAAACAGTTTGGCGTAGATAGTGTTGCTATTGTTTCAGAAGGTAAAAATATTGGTACAAGCCGTAATACGGGCTCTGATAAACAAACTTATTATAAACTTTCTATGGCAGGCGATGCACCTGATTCTGTTCAGGCAATGGCAAAAGATCTTTTTGCAGGCGGTTGTGTTGATGGGGATAATGCTCTTTGCGAAGCGGCACTTTCTGCACGATGCTTTTTGAATCTCTGTGAACTTGGTGTACCTTTTCCAACAAACAGATTTGGTGAATTTGTCGGTTATAAAACCGATCATGATCCATGTGCGCGTGCAACCTCTGTAGGACCGCTTACCTCAAAGGAAATGACTGAAAAACTTGAAGAAGAAGCAAACCACAGAAACGTTAAACTTTATGATAATAAAATAGTTATTTCAGTTATAAAAGATGATGAAAAAGTTTGCGGTGTTCTTGCACTTGATACAGTAAGTGAAGAGTTTGTGCTTTTTAACTGCAAAAACGTAATTTTTGCAACCGGCGGTCCGGGCGGAATATATGCTGACAGCGTTTATCCCGCTTGCCATAACGGATCAAGCGGTATCTTGTTTGAGGCAGGTGTTAAAGGGCAAAATCTTACCCAATGGCAGTACGGTATGGCTTCCGTAAATCCAAGATGGAATGTTTCGGGAACATATATGCAAGTATTACCACGCTTTGTTTCTATAGACGAAGACGGCATAGAACACGAGTTTTTATACGATTATTTTTCTGATGAAGGCGAACTTTTATCAAACGTGTTTTTAAAAGGATATCAATGGCCTTTTGATTCAAGAAAAGTTCTTGAAGGCTCATCTGTAATTGATTTACTGGTTTACCGTGAAAAGGTTATGTATAACAGACGTGTATATCTTGACTACATGCACAATCCAAAAATGCAAAAGGAACTTGATTATTCTTGCCTTTCTTTTGAAGCACGGGAGTATCTTGAAAAAGGCGGTGCGTGCTTCGGTACACCCATTAAGCGTCTTGAACATATGAATTTGCCTGCCATTGAACTTTATAAATCAAAGGGCGTTGATCTTTATAACGAGATGCTTGAAATTGCACTGTGCGCTCAACATAATAACGGTGGTGCGAAGGTCGATCTGTGGTGGCAAACAGATATAAAAGGACTTTTTGTATGCGGCGAAGCGGCAGGCACACATGGCATTTACCGTCCGGGTGGCTCTGCATTAAATGCAGGGCAGGTTGGCTCACTTCGTGCGGCACAGTATATATCAAGAAAAGGAATAGGTGATCCGCTTGATAACGATAACTTCTTAAAAATTTCTGAGCCGTATATTTTAAAGCATACGGAACTTGTTAAAAATATTAAAAATAACGAAAAAAACGTAGTTAAACAACTTGATAAAGCAAGAAAACGCATGAGTTCTTTTGGTGGTGCAATGCGTGAAAAAGATCAGATTTTAAAAGCAATTAAAGAGACGGAAGAAGATCTTAAATTCTTTAACGATAAGTGCGGGGCAGATAACATTATGATCGCTTATCGCCTGCGTGATGTGCTTATCTGCCAAAAAACTTATCTTTATGCTATGCTTGGACACATTGAAAACTTTGGCTCAACTTGCGGGTCGGCATTGTATTATGATAAAAACGGCTTGCTTCGTGAAGGCCTTGATGAAGTTTTCAGATTTACTCTTGATAAGGGAGAAATCAATAATTATGTTCAGGAAACTGAATATGGTGATGTTTGTAAAAATTCATTAAGAAAAGTTCGTCCACTTGAAGAAGGTGGTGGGTTCTTTGAAAACGTTTGGCGAACATTTCGTGAAAATAGTAATATTGATTAATAAAAAGACCCTTTGCATTAATTTGCAAAGGGTTTTATATTGCCAAAAATGTATAAATATGTTACAATTACAGCATGGATAGATATAATTCTTTAAATAAATATTTAAAAAATAAATTTAATAAAAAAGTATTTAAACTTGCGCTTGATTGCGGTTTTACCTGCCCAAATCGTGATGGAACTAAGGGAACGGGTGGTTGTATTTTTTGTTCTTTAGGCGGATCAGGTGAGTTTGCACAAAAGGGAACGGATATAAAAAAGCAGATCAGCGAAGCGAAAGCATTTATAAAATCAAAAACAAGTGATGATTGCGGATATATCTGCTATTTCCAGTCTTTTACAAATACTTATGCACCCGTTGAGCAATTAAGAGAAATATTTTTTTCTGTTTTAGAGGAAAAAGATATTGTTGCAATATCTATAGGAACACGTCCTGATTGCTTAGGTGATGATGTTCTTCTTCTTTTAGATGAACTGAATAAAAAAATACCCGTATGGGTAGAACTGGGGTTACAAACTTCCAACGAAAAAACTGCTGAACTTATAAATAGATGCTATGAAAATGATGTGTTTATAAGTGCAGTAAAAAAG
>JAZULU010000089.1:0-2035 GCA_045603265.1 Clostridia bacterium | reverse complement strand
GAAGATAAATTTTATCAGCCAAAGGCTCAAGACCTTTTTCTTTTGCAACACTTGCGCGTGTTTTGCGTTTTGGACGGAAGGGACGGTAAATATCTTCTATTTCAGTTAAAGTTACGGCATTTTTTAAGGCTTCGGTAATTTCATCAGTTAAATTGCCCTGCTTTTCTATTGCCTCCATAACTTTATTGCGCATTTCTTCAAGTTTGCGTAAAAAATCAAGGCGGTCCGCAAATTCGCGCAAGATCTGATCATCTAACGATCCCGTCTTTTCCTTACGGTAACGGGCGATAAAGGGAATCGTATTTCCTTCATCAATAAGCGCGATTACGTTTTCCGCCTGCCATGTTTGAATTTTAAATTCTTCTGCTAATTTAATTGCTTCCATTTTAGTCTCCTAACGATTTTATATTATCAAACTGCTTAGAATGCCCAAGACAGCCGAAATAACTATAATTATTATGGGATGCACCTTTTTAAAAACAAGAATCACCGATATAATAAATATAACCAACGATACAAAAAATGCAGGGTTGAAAATTTCAAGAGAAATTCCCGAAGGCGCAAAAACTGTTATCGCAACAGACAAAAGTGCCGAGCCTATCATTCCTACAACACAAGGTTTAAGCCCTGCCATACAACCTTTTACTATTTTATTTTCCTTAAAGCGCTCATAACATTTTGCAATAAGTAAAATTATTATAAAAGACGGCAACACAACACCTGCAGTTGCGCACAATGCCCCTAAAAATCCACCCGTTTCACTGCCGATATACGTTGCAATATTTACTGCAAAGGGGCCGGGCGTACTTTCACTTACTGCAATAAAATCAATCAACGCTTCCTTTGATATCCAATTACGAGCAATTACCTCCTGCTGAATAAAGGGAAGCATTGCATAACCGCCGCCAAAGGTCAATGCTCCTATCTTAAAAAAAGTGAGCAAAAGTTCAATAAAAATCATTTTTGCTTCCTCCATTCAAGAAAAGAAGCAGTAAGCCCTACAATAGCGGCGCCGATAATTATAAAGATTATATTTATTTTAAATATGGCAGCACACACAAAGGAAATGAGCATTATTATATAAGGAACAGCACCTTTTTTTGCTTTTTTAAACATCATAAGCATTGCTTTTAAGATTAAGGCAAGAACGCCTGCTCGAATACCGAAAAAAGCATATTTTACGGCTTCTATATGTTGAAATTCCCTAAGAAGAGAAGCTATAAAAAAAATTATAAAAAAGGAAGGAAGCACAATGCCTACAGTTGAAAAAAGTGCGCCAAGAAAGCCTTTCACTTTATATCCGACAAAGGTAGCTGCATTTATTGCTATGGGCCCCGGTGTGGCTTCAGCTATGGCAACTATATCAAGAATATCTTCCTCCGTTATCCATTTGTTTTTATCAACGGTTTCCTTTTGAATAAGAGGAATCATCGCATAGCCACCGCCAAAGGTGAATGCCCCGATTTTTAAAAATACGGCAAACAGCCTTAACAAAGTTTTCATAAAAAACCTCCATTTACCATTTTACCACACTTCAAACAAAAAATCAATGAATGTTCATATTGTTTTTTAAATAAAAGTGTGATATAATTCAAAAATGAGGTGTTAATTATGATAAAAAAGAGAAATGACTTATTAGGTGAATTTTTGGTTAAAAACTTTAATGCCCGATTTTTTGAAAGTTATTATGCTTCCACAAAGGAAGATGCCATGAAGAAAGCGCTTTCTTTAATCGAAGACGGGGATACTGTTTCCTGGGGCGGAAGCATGAGTATTTCAGAGTGCGGTCTTACAGATGCAGTAAAAAACGGCAACTTTACCGTTATTGACCGTGCAACTGCAAAAACTCCGGAAGAAAAAGAAGAACTGTTACACAAAGCATTCTTTGTTGATACATATCTTATGAGTGCATACGCCGTTTCTGAAACGGGCGAACTTGTAAATGTTGACGGTAACGGAAACCGTGTTGCGGCGCTTTCTTACGGTCCGAAACAAGTAATAGTTTTAGTAAGTCTTAATAAAGTTATGCCCGATC
>JAZULU010000088.1:0-31566 GCA_045603265.1 Clostridia bacterium | reverse complement strand
GCTGAAAAAGGTCTTGTTCATACAAATGCCCAGTTTGTTTTCGGTAATGCTATTTCAACAAAATTTGCCGAAGATCTTGAGTTTATGGAACTTTGCTGCCGCATGTGGGTTGCCCGTTATTCTGCATACCCCGTTATGTGGACTTTGGCTCAGGAAATCGACAACGATATGTATTTTGAAGATGGAAGCACGTGGTTCTCTTATGCAAACAATCCCTGGGTAAAGGTTGCAGAGTATCTTCACAAACACGACCCCTATAAGCATCCTCTTACAGGACATCAGGAAAACGCTTACCGTACGACCGTTACCGGAAAAGGTACAAGTGGTGATTCTGCCGGTGGTTTATCAGTTTTTGTTACTGATGAAGTATCTGAAAAAACAGGTCATAACTGGTGGGGTGCACAGTGGCAACTCACCATTGCAAAAAAAGATGCCCGTAACGCTTCAATCGCAAAGGATTACTGGGCATCAAAAAAGGTTGCCATAAACTACGAGAGCAGATATTGCTACTTATGGACAAAAGATTTTGGCTCACGCGCACAAGGTTGGTTATCTTACCTTAACGGTTTCTATGGCTATGGTTACGGATGTGTTGATATTTGGTATTATAAGAGTACTTACGATACAAAAACAACAACCAGTGATGGTTTTGAAAAAGTAACGCCTGAAGATAAGGCTGTGGAGTGGTGCGATTCAATCAACTTCCCATCCGCTACACATATGACGTACATGAAGCATTTCTTCTCGTTTATTTCCTGGTGGGATCTTACCCCTGATTTCTTTGATGAGAATTATTTTAAATCTGCTGACAAAGAAGCAAATTATGCTTGTGCAACTATTGGCAATGACACCTACGTTATTTATCTGTGCAGTAGAGATTCTGAAAAAACCGGCACTGTTTGCGGTATGGATAAAGATGCAACTTATAACGCAATGTGGTTCAACCCAAGGACCGGTGAATATATTACCATTGATGCTCAGTTAAAATCAAACACAACTGACCATAATGGCAAAGCAGCCTATGAACTTCCCAATAAGCCCAACGGTGATAATGAAGACTGGGTTGTGTTGTTTGTTAAAAACAAATAATTTAAAGGGACGAAAAACTTTTCGTCCCTTATTTTTACAATTTTATTAAAAAGCAACTTTATTTAAAAAAAAGCAATTTTATTATTGCAAAATAGAAGAAATTCTGTTAATATAATTAAGTAAATACAAAACGTAAAAAGAAAGGAATATTTTTATGAAAAAACTTTTGTCGATTTTTCTTGCTGCAGTTTTAATAATAAGTTCGCTTATGTCTTTTACTGCATGCGGTGACAGATCAGGTGGAAATGGAACTCCCAAAGCAACACCAACGCCCACGCCTCAACCTGATATCGATCCTTCAACGGTTGACGTTATTACCGAAACTTGGGTTGCTACAGAACTTACCTTTGAAACAGAAAACAAATCCGCGGACAATTTCTATACAATCATGGATGCTGTTTTCACCAACAAAAATACGGGTACAACAATTACCGTTCCCTCTTTCTGGTATGAAAGCAATATCTTCAAAGTTCGTTTTGCCCCTACAGAGTACGGTGTTTGGGAATATAAAACCGTATGTGAAACCGATAAAAATCTTGACGGCAAAACGGGAACTATCGGCGCTAACGAGTATAAA
This sequence comes from Clostridia bacterium, assembly GCA_045603265.1. GTDB lineage: Bacteria > Bacillota > Clostridia > Christensenellales > QALW01 > UMGS1322. Next base: position 29,900 of record JAZULU010000088.1, on the reverse strand, counting down.
GGCGATCTCGATATCTACAAGCACGGTTTTGTAAGAGTTGAGGAAGGCAAAAAATACTTTACTTATGCTGACGGCACACCTTTCTTCTATTTAGGCGATACTCACTGGAACATGCTTACAGAAGAATTCGATAAAGCAGGTCCCAATGCAGGTGATATTGAAACCGATTCACACTTTAAGTATATCGTTGATAAGCGTGTTGAACAAGGTTTTACAGTTTACCAGTCAGAGCCCATCGGTCACGGTTGGAATATAAACGATTGCAAATTCTCAAAGAGCGATGCAAAAGCATTTGAAAAAGCCGATAAATATTTCGCTTATATTGCTGAAAAAGGTCTTGTTCACGCAAATGCACAGCTTGTTTTCGGTAACTCCATTTCACAAGCCTTTGCTAAAGATCTTGAGTTTATGGAACTTTGCTGCCGCATGTGGGCTGCACGTTATGCTGCATACCCCGTTATGTGGACTTTAGGTCAGGAAATTGACAATGATATGTACTATGAACGCGGTAAAAACGGCGGTGCATGGTTCTCCTTTGCCAACAACCCCTGGATAAAAGTTGCAGAATATCTCCACAAACACGATCCTTATAAACAACCTCTCACGGGTCACCAGGAAAACACCGGTGCCACAACCGTTACGGGCAAGGGCACAAACCTTACAACTGCCAGCGGTCTTGGTATGTCCATTTTCCTTGACGAGAAAGTTACCGAAGCAACAGGTCATAACTGGTGGGGCGCACAATGGAGTCCTTCTCTTGTAAAGAAAAATCCCACCAATGCTGTTGTTGCAAGAGATTACTGGGATACAAATAAGGTTTCCGTTCTTTACGAAGGCAGATATTGCTATTTGTGGACAAAGGACTACGGTGCACGTTTACAAGGTTGGTTTGCATATCTTAACGGCTTCTTTGGCTACGGTTACGGTGCTATTGATATATGGCTTTACAAGAGTTCATATGATATAGACAAAAACAGTAACGACGGTTATGAAACCATAACAACTGACGATAAGAAGGTACCTTGGAGTCAGGCAATCAACTTCCCCTCTGCTACCGAAGTTGGTTACATGAAGCATTTCTTCTCATTCATTAACTGGTGGGAACTTAAACCTGATTTCTTTGATGAAAATTACATCAAAGGCGAAACCAATACTGTAAACTATGCTTGCGCAACTATCAACGGAAATGATACTTACGTTGTGTACATTGCAAACATGAATGATCGCTCAACAGGCATGATTTGCGGCATGGATGGCGAAGCAACCTACAATGCAATGTGGTTTAATCCAAGAACTGCTGAATATATTACTATTGATACAGAATTAAAGGCTAATGCCACAGATCACAACGGAAAGCCGGGATATATGCTTCCCGAAAAACCCGAAGGCGGTAGCGGTGACTGGGTTGTAATGCTTGTTAAAAACAAATAAAACTCTCTATCTTTTGGAGTGCCAATTATGGCACTCCTTTTTTTGTTTTCCGCAAAAATATTCGGTTAATTACGGACATTCAAGCAGTAAATTTCAGACATATTATTGCTTGTTTATTTTCAATAATATATACTTAAAAAGATAAAATATAAGGAGAATCTATATGAAAAAATTTTTATCGTTTTTACTTATAGCAACACTATTGATAAGTTCGCTTATGACTTTCACCGCCTGCAACAATTCAGGAGATTCCGTAACGCCTACACCTCAGCCTGATATTGATCCTTCAACAGTTGACGTTATTACAGAAACTTGGGTTGCAACGGAACTTACCTTTGAAACAGATAGTAAAAAAGATCCAACACCAAACTTTTATACTATAATGGATGCGGTTTTCACCAATAAAAATACGGGTACAACAATTACCGTTCCATCTTTCTGGTATGAAGACAATATCTTTAAAGTTCGTTTTGCACCTACCGAATATGGCGTTTGGGAGTATAAAACAGTTTGCGAAACCGACGAAAAACTTAACGGCAAAACGGGAACTATCGGTGCAAATGAATATAAAGGTAATCTTGAAATTTACAAGCACGGTTTTGTAAAGGTTGATCCGAATAAAAAATATTTTGTATATGCTGACGGTACACCTTTCTTCTATTTAGGTGATACTCACTGGAACATGCTCACAGAAGAATTTGATGAAGCAGGCGACCGCGCAGGTAATATCCAAACAGATTCGCATTTTAAGTATATTGTTGATAAGCGCGTTGAACAAGGTTTTACCGTTTATCAGTCAGAGCCTATCGGTCACAAATGGGACATAAATGACTGCAAATTTTCATTAAGAGATGTTGCCGGCTTTAATGAAGCAGATAAGTACTTTGCTTACATTGCTGAAAAAGGTCTTGTACACGCCAACGCACAACTTGTTTTCAGCAACTCCATTTCTCAAAGATTTGCGCAAGATCTTGAATTCATGGAACTTTGCTGCCGTATGTGGGTTGCTCGTTATTCAGCTTATCCCGTAATGTGGACATTAGGTCAGGAGATCGATAACGACATGTATTACGGTGAAACAAGCGTATGGTTCACACATGAGAATAATCCCTGGATCAATGTTGCGGAATATCTTCATAAATATGACCCATATAAGCATCCCCTTTCAGGGCATCAGGAAAACACCGGTGAAACGACCGTTACCGGTCTTGGCACAAACGTAACAACAGCAACCAACGGAGGTGCATCAATTTTTCTTAGTGATGAAGTTTCTAAAAAAACCGGTCACAACTGGTGGGCAGCACAATGGCGTCCGGGTATTGGTGAAAAAAACGTTAATAATGCCGCAGTTTCCAAAGATTATTGGTCATCATCTAAAGTAGCCGTTATTTACGAAAGCAGATATTGCAATTTATGGACAAAGGATTACGGCGCCCGTGCACAAGGTTGGCTTGCATATCTTAACGGTTTTTATGGTTACGGATACGGTGCTCAAGATATTTGGCTTTATGAAAGCGAATATGAAGCCGATACCAAAAGTGACGACGGTGTTGAAACAATAACGCCTGATGATAAGAAGATCATTTGGGGTGATGCAATTAATCTCCCTTCTGCTAAACAGATGACTTATATGAAGCATTTCTTCTCATTTACTTCTTGGTGGGAACTCAAGCCTGATTTCTTCGACGAAAACTATTTTAAAGGTGAAACTAAAACAACCAACTATGCTTGTGCTACCAACGGCAACGATGTATACGTTATCTATTTTGCTAATTTAAACGAACTTGCAACCGGTACTGTATGCGGTATGGACGGTGACGCAACCTATAACGCAATGTGGTTTAATCCAAGAAGCGGTGAATATATTACTATTGATAAGAAATTAAAAGCAAACATTACAGATCACAACGGAAAACCAGGATACGTTCTTCCCCAAAAACCAAACAACGACAGAGCCGACTGGGTTGTAATGCTTGTAAAGAACAAATAATAAGAAAATACTGCATCAAGAACGATGCAGTATTTTTTCTTTTATATTCTCTACAAAAAACATTGTAAAGGGAACTATAAATAAAAAAATCAAATTTAATGGAATAAAAACTTTTTCCGACAAATTTTCAAGTTCAAAATTAGTTCTCCCCATTACCGGCACAAGCATTGCGCAAAGTGCAAAAAACGGGAATATAAATTCTTTTGTATCATGATTTCTTGTTATGGAGCCAATTATCTTTATGGTTGCCGCACCGATAAATGTTATCAATACAAAATCAGACAGTATCCATAACGTAATTACGAAAGCCTCAATATGCTGTAAAAACTCGCCTAAGGAAATTTGTTTTACTACAGAAAAAAACGGATACGGAAGTTTCTCGATTATATGTGGCCCAAGCGTACCTATTACTGTTACGAACATCCACACAGTAAACAGAGTAACTGCCACAGTGCCCAATATTGCATGCTTTTTAAACTTTTCTCTTTCGTTTATTTCATCAAGGAAAAACAACACAAAAGTCAAATAACCGAAACTTCCAAGATTAAAAACTGCAACGTGAGTAAGACTTTTCCAATCATATATCGGGACAAGTACTTTCGTTTCAATATCAGACGTTAAAAACGCAAGCAACGCAACCGAAACAACAATGATCATCGGCAAAAGAAGTTCGTTCATTCGTGCAATAACATTTATACCCTTTCTTAACGCATAAACTATTATTCCAACCATAACAAATACAAATATATCCATACCTATCTCGGTATAAATTGTACTGGCTACGCGTTGTGCATAATAGCGCATTTGAACACTTGTAAGCAAGATTCCCCATATAACATAGATAAAACCAATAATTTTACTTGCTTTCGTTCCAAAGGAATATTCAAGATGCTGATAAAAATTTCTGTTTTTCTTTATTAATGACCACAATACAAAAATGAAAAGAATCATGAATCCACCTGATATTATCGGTGCGATCCAACTTGACTGATCTCCGCGCCCCGAAACAAACGAGGAAAACAATCTTACTGCGGGTGAAAAAACCATACCCACTATAATCATAAGTGCTTGACGCATGGATATTTTTTTCATTACATCCACCTCTTCAATATATCGGCAAAGGAAAATTCAAATATCATATTTATAACACCAAGAAGAACTGCCGACAAACAAAAAACAACGTAGGCAATTTTATTTTTCACGTCTTTTAATACAAATAGTTTAAATGATGCCCACAACAAAATCGGTATAAATAAAAATTTCATCAATCTCCCCCTTGTTTGACGGGCTTTCCTGACGTTTTAGACGGATCTAATTTTGACTCAACAGATATTTCATAGGTAATATTAGAAAATGTTTCGTCCCATGCGCCAATATATTCCGTTGCTTTTTTGGGACTTGTGTTGTGAAAAGTATCACCAAATGTAGAAACGTCACACCCGTATTTTTTCAGATGCTCAAGAGTATCCTCAGTTATAAATTTTATTTCATTATTTTGATATTCTATAATTTTTTGTGAGAGATCTTGATCAAGTCTTTCAATGTCACTGTCCGCTTGAACAACCTCTGACAAAAAATCAATTTTTATTTTAAAAATTCCATCCTCCATATCTATTTTTGACTTGAATTTCGTAACTTTCAATGTTACAGTTTTTTCATCAATTTTACTTATGATCAAAAGATTTTTTACATCATTATTTAAAAAATTAATTCCAAGGGATTTGTCCTTATCTAAATAAGCGCACATTTTATCCTTTTTAAAGATACAGTATCCCTCAATTAAAAAATCCCCTTTTTCTTTACCGATAGTAATGTATGGCAGATACGGTGATCGAAAAGGATCTTCAAGCATTTCCACAAGTTGAGAAAGTTCTATTTGCCCTGATGACGAAGTACTGTAGTTTGATTCAAGCATTTTGGTTATTCTATCGGAAATATGGTTTTCCTGACCACTATTATCGATAATAAGTTTCTTTGCTTCATTTTCTTTTACCACAATTACGGGAATATCAAATCTTAATTCATCAGAGCGTACAAGGTAATCAACTGTATTAATTATGCCGTATTTTGCCATTTCTTCGCCAAGAAGCACACAGCTTATCTGTCCGAAAAACATTTTTTTGTCAGTTGCAGCTTCAAGCAGATTAAGCCCCTCAGAGAGCGTTGAACATTCTACCGAAAGGTTATCTTTGGTTTTTTGTTCTTGTCCCTCCTTGGTTTTGGGAAGTTGTATCCCGGCAGTAACAAGCAATCCTTCTTCTGTTTTATCTATAGCAAGAATCTTTACAAAAGCAATTTCATTAATTTGTTCGCTTTCACTGCAACCACATAAAAGAAACGGAATCAATATAAGAGCAAGAAATTTTTTCATTTTGACCTCCGCTTATTTTTTACGTTAAGTTCTGTAGGACGTTCTTTATTTAACATATCAGGAACAACAAAAAGCGCATCCTTTAACCGTATCTTTTTTACGCCTGCAAAAGGCGCAAGATACGGCACACCGAAACTTTCAAGTGATGCAATATGAGCAAGTAATACTATTCCCGCTGCAACCACACCAAATAATCCCAATACACCTCCTGCAATGGTAATTATGATCCGCCATAGCCTTAATCCGTTTGAGAATTCTTGATTGGGCATTGCAAAAGACGATATTGCTGAAACAGCAACTATTATTAATGCCGCAGGCGATACAAGGTCTGCGGCTATTGCCGCTTCACCTACAACAAGTGCGCCTACGATAGATACTGCTTGTCCAGAACTTTGTGGCATATGAAGGCCCGCTTCAATTAAAACTTCAAAAAGTGCAAGCATTGCAAGCACCTCAAACACCACGGGAAAAGGTACACCAAGTTTAGCCTCCGCTATGGATAATGCAAGTTTTGACGGTAGCATTTCGTAATGAAACGTAGTTAGCGCAACGTATCCGCCGGGCAGAAGCACCTCAACAAACAAAAGGCAATATCTTAAAATCCTCACTATTGAAGCAAAAATAAAATTACCTGAATAGTCTTCAGGTGTTGACATGAACTGTGAAATTGTAGCAGGTAATATATAGCCTATCGGAAGACCGTCAACTATTATTACACATCTGCCGTTTAAAAGGCTGCGACACACTTTGTCAGGACGCTCAGTAATTACAGATTGCGGAAAGAAGGAATATAGATTGCTTCTTAAATACTGTTCAATGGTTCCCGGCGTTATTATCCCGTCGTTTTGTATACGTCCTATTTTTTCTTTAATGGCTTTAACTAATCCCGGATCAATAATATTTTGCATATAACATACCGCCACGGCAGTATTTGTCTGTTTGCCTATTATACATTGCTCGATTCTTAAATTTTCGCTTACGATCTTTTTTCGCAAAAGCGATGTATTAATCCTTAACTCCTCAACAAAACAATCCTTTGAAGCTTTTACGGCACTTTCCTCGCTGGGTTGTTCAACAGAACGCTTTTCAGTTCTTCTTACGTCAAACAAATAGGCTTCGTTATCTGTAATAACCGCCGCTTTGCCTCTTATCATTCCCTGAATTACCATGTTTTTATCTGTTGCTTCAATACAATCGCAAAAAGAAATCTCACCTGTTTCAACGGCATCTTTTATTGTGTCAACGTATTTCAATTTTTCAACAATAAACCTGGAAAGATTTGCACTGTCGATCATTCCGTCAATATATAAAATACCGCAAGTTTTTCCTCTTATTTTAATAAATCGTTTCTTAAAATCAGCATTTCCTGAAAAAATGTCAAGAACATCCTGGATCTTTACAGGATTATTATCAAACATATATTTCACCTATTTTCATAAAATTCCATAATTATTTTTTATAAAAAATAATAAAATATACTTGTTGACCTTAAACTTTTTAATTGGTATAATATTCAAAAATAGATTTTAGGTGATTTCATGTTAAAATTTTGGCTTCGTATATATAATAACGGTAAACTTATAAATGACGCTGTATGTGACGTTGACGCTAACAAATCCGCAAAGGCAATTCTTGAAGATTCTTTAAAAGAATGTTGTTATGAACTGGATATTCCCAATCCCATGATAATGAAAAAGCACATAAACGATATAAAAGAATACTCGCTTACACGCTTTTTGCCTGATGATTTTCCCGAAAGCGTCGATTTTGAACGTGTGGAAATAAATGTTTTTGACGATTCAAAGAAAAAATGAATTTTTATAAAACTTCTGAACATAATAATATGCGAAGGAGTGATAAATATGGCATTAGATAAAACTGCACTTGCGGTTACCATTATTGGTGCCCTTAACTGGTTGCTTGTAGGTTTATTTTCTTTTGACCTCGTAGCATTTATCTGCGGTGGCGGTGCTACCGTTGCGGCCAGAATTATTTATGCAGTTATCGGTATTACAGCCCTGTGGTCCATAACATTACTGTTCCGCAGAATAAGGCCTATTACCGAAACTTAAATATTGACATTACCCCCGTTTGGTGTATAATACTGTATATACCAAAAGGGGGTTTTGATTTATGATAATTGAGTTAAAAAATTACTTGCATCTTATAGAAAATAACGATGCAACGCTTGCATTACAAGAGGCCTTACATATTTTAAAAAGCAATCCCGGATCAACGTTAAAACTTGGTGGCGGTGAATATCATTTTTACAAAAAATATGCCTTTGAGAAAGAATATTATATCTCTAATAATACATACAGTAAAAAATCAATAATTTTTCCTATAATAGATATGGAAAATGTTACTATTGACGGTGAAGGCGCCGATTTAATGTTCCACGGCGAAGTTCTTCCTTTTGTACTTGATAACAGCAAAAACGTAACTTTAAAAAATTTTAAAATTGATTATCCCCACCCATATTTTTTCCAAGGTGAAATAACTGCCGCAGCAGAAGATTTTATTGAGATCACTTTTGATACAAATCAATTCAATGCCCGCGTTGATGGAGATTTTCTCACATTCTTTTCTAAAGAAGACGGTTGGGAAACAAAAAAAGACAGATTGTTGACAACTGAATTTGATAAAAGAACTTCTGCGCCCTCATCACATATTCCGCCTTATTTTTTGTATCTTCCCAAAAAATGCGACGGCAGTTTTTTAGAAAACATGTACCGCTTTGTTAAAGGTACTCAACTTGCAGAAAACAAGATTCGCTTTGATGGGCATTTTAAACACGTTCACAATGTTGGAAACATGCTTGTGGGCACTTGTGCACCCGGTAGAAACTGTCCCGGCATTTTAATAAACAGATCTAAAGATACTTTAATAAAAGACGTTACTCTTCATTCAACTCTCGCTATGGGTATTATCGGTCAGATATCTGAAAACGTAACTCTTGATACAGTAAAAACAATTCCCCGCGAAGGTAGTGGCAGGTATTTATCGATAAATGCTGATTCAACCCATTTTGTAAACTGTACCGGTAAAATCAGATATGAAAATTGTACATTTACAAATATGCTTGATGATGCAGGAAACGTTCATGGCAACTATTTAAAAATAGCAAAAGTCATTGATGATCATACGTTATTGCTTACTTTTGGACACCCCGAGCAAGAGGGCGTAAACATTTTTGATAAAGATGATGTTATTCGCCTTGTAGATAATAAGAAAATGACTGAAATTGCCTGTGTTACAGTAAAGGATGCAAAGCTTATTTCATCAAAGTACGTTCGTCTTGAAACGGTTGAAGAACTTCCTGAACTTAAAGACGGAAATACTGTTGAAAACTTTACAAAAATGCCGGAACTTTACATAAACAACTGCGTTTCAGGCTATAACCGCCCAAGAGGTTTCTTGCCTTCCACCTGGAAAAAAACAGTAATAACAAATAACACTTTCTTTAATATGTCCTGTGGACTTCATTTTACCGGTGACAGCAACGATTGGTTTGAATCAGGTCACGTTGAGGACGTTCTGATTAAAAACAACAAGTTTAAAAATTCCGCTTACGCAGGCGGATACGCCATTGTTATTGATCCCCACGTTTTAGAAGGAGATACTCCCTATCACAGAAACATTATTATTGAAGACAACGAATTTGAAATGCATGAAGAACGTTTTTTGATTGCAAAATTCGTTAAAAACCTTGTTTTCCGCAACAACCGTTTTATAAAAAACGAAAACTTGCCGTCACACCAAAAGTTTAATGAAAACGGAATCATAGTTACTGATTCATGTGTTGATGTAATAGTTGAAGACGTAAAAAAGAACTGAGTTTTCTAACTCAGTTCTTTTAATTTTGCTATTATTCTATTATACGCATCTTCAGGACTTTTTGCACCGATAACTGCTTTTTCCATAGGACATATATCTGTATCGGTTCGGTTTCTGATATTGTCGACCAAAGAATCACAAGAAACAATAATATTATATTTTTCAAGAGTTTTCTTGGCAGGCTTACTTAAAATCAAAGCATGAAGTTCTTTTATCTTCAAAAGCACATAAAGATATGCCGCGCCGTTGCCGACCACTTTATCGCAGGCCGAAAAATTTTCGCTTATGCCTGAATTTAAAAAATTTATAAGTGGCTTAACGCCACGTTCAGTACTTGTAAAAACTTCATTATCTTTAACAAGAACACAAGTAAATCGGCCTTTGTGTAAAACTTCCATTGCTTTTTCTAAATTACTCATTGAAACATTTCCGCCGAATATTTTAAGAATTTGCGTATATCAATATATTGAGGACAAGCATTTTCACATTTTCCGCAACGGATACAATCTGATGCTTTACCATGATTTTCAGTTGCTTTCTTATATTTTTTCTTACCGTCTTCACCCTTTTTCTCAGTATTAAAAGCATCAAAAATATCAGGAATAAGAATATTTTTGGGACAACCGTCAACACAATAACGGCAAGCAGTGCATCCTATTGTTTCCTGCGCTAAAATAATATCTTTAACTTTAAAAATGGCTTCTATTTCTTTTTCATTTAATGGAATAAAATTTTCCATAAAACTCAAATTATCGAGCATTTGTTCCATATTGCTCATACCCGAAAGCACCATCACGATGCCTTCAAACCCTGCGGCGTATCTTAAAGCATAACTCGCAGGTGACATGTTGCCAAGTTCTTTAAATACATTTTGTGCGTCTTCCGGAATATTAGCAAGACTTCCGCCCTTTACCGGTTCCATAACTATAACGGGCTTATTGTGCTTTCTTGCAACCTCATAGCAGCCCATACTTTCAACTGATGGATTGTCGCTATCAAGATAGTTAAACTGTAATTGAACGATCTCAATTTCAGGATTTTCCGTTAAAATCTTATCAAGCACTTCCGGTGAATCATGAAATGATAATCCAACGTGGCGGACCTTTCCCTGCTTTTTATACTCAAAAGCCTTTTCATACGCGCGACATTTTTTAAATTTCTCATAATTGTTTCTATTTTGGGCATGCATTAAAAAGAAATCAAAATAATCTACCCCGCATGCTTCAAGCATTTTTTCAAAATATCCATCAATATCTTCTTCATTTTTGAAGCATGTACCCGACAATTTATCGGTGAGAACAAAACTCTCTCGGGGATATTTTTTAGTAACACATTCCTTTATCGCAAGTTCGCTCTTTCCTTTGATATACACATGTGCAGTATCAAAATAGTTAAATCCTCTTGCCATAAAAGTATCTACCATTTCAGAAAACTGCTTTAAATCAACGTCATCACCGATCATTGGTAAGCGCATAACGCCAAATCCGAAATTCTTTTTAAATTCCATATTATCCTTGCTGGGGCTCATCTGATTCACCCACTACCATTTTATCAAAATCTGCAATATATGTAACGGGATGTTCACCGGTATCATTTGAATAGATAACACTGATTATTATTTCATTATCCTTATCAGAAGGATAGAAAACACCGTTTATACATTGCGCCATAGTTGTTGTTCCTTTTGTTGCTATATCATAGCGCATAAGTTGATAATAATACTCAGGATCACCGGTTTCAAGTATATAGAACATACTTTTTCCGCTTGACGTGAAGAAAAATTCACTGGTTACAATATCTCCTAAGACTATTTCACTACTTTTCGTTTCAATATCTACAATAATCAGATCACAAACTGCCGTTTCATATTCTTCAGAAATTACGGCTATTTTTTTGCCGTCGGGAGAAAGAGTAAACTGTGACCCCTTGTGTATAAGTTCAACTTCACCGCCGCTTACGTTTCTGCGCACAACCGCCTCATACTCATTGACGATATCACAGTAGTATAAATAACCGTCTTTATAACCAAGATCGCTTTCAAGCAAAATATTATCGGCAACGGTTGTAATTTCACTTGTTGCAAAATCATAACACTTAATCGAATAGGTACTGTTTCCGCTTAAACAGTAAAGTTTTGTACCGTTTTCATTAAGTTGAACGTCCATAATAATATCGCCCCAAGAATTTTCTTCTTGACCGATAACATTTATTTTTCCGCTTTTTACATCAACAACAGTTACAAGAGAAGTTTCTTCTGCTTGTTCAACAAATGCAAGACGGCTTCCATCCTGAGAATAGCCTGCCTTTATTACGGTTGAAAAACCTTGATCAACAAAAATATGCTTTGTGCCGTTTTTATCTGCAGTATATAACTTTTCAACGCCATCCTCGGTTTTTGCAAAAACCGCACCGCTTCCGTCAGGTATCCAGCAAAGGAATCTGGCATCAGCGTAGAATAACGGCAATGTAGTTTTTGCACCGTTGACACTTAAAACTGACTCACTTAAGAGGGCTTGCGCATCCGCACTATCGGTATAGGGTGGCAACTGTCCTTGATTAAGGGAAATTATACGAACTTTTACACCTTCAAGCGTTGAAGTAAGTAATTGGTCCATAGCCTTTGAGGCTTCTTCCTGAGAAGAATATGCTTGGCTTATCATGATGATACTGATATTATCATTACAAAGCATGGGCGTAAAACCACACTCGGGCATTTCACCTATTTGATACTCGTAATACAAATCGGAGATCAAATACCACTTTTCTGTTTGATCCTGCTCTTTTGCTAAGAAAGAAACTGTAAGTGTATTTCCGTTTTCCTGTACTTTAAACTGTGCAGACTTTGTTAAGTTAAAATATAGTACAACGTCACCACCATCTGTATAGGGACTTACCTGAAACATTCCGTTTATCAATCCGGTAGCATCAACAGGAGTGCCCATTACCATGTAATCCCAGTATGTAATTCCTTTAAAATTGATCTGAAGTCTTAACGGTGACTGAAGAAAACTAAGGGTATATTCAGGTATACCACATTCTTTAACGTCATTTTCAACGGCACTGCCTGAAACAAACTTCAAATTTATATTTATTGCATCATTTTCCTGCGAAATCGATATTTCGCTTATATTTGCACTTTCCTGCTTCGCTCCGCCGGAAACAGTATGTACAGTATCATTATAGTTATTGGGATCATATTCGGGAGTTTTATCGCTATTAGTTATAACAATGATTCCTACGACCAACGCCGCAACAAGCACCAATGCTACGGCACATATTATTATTTTTTTTACTAAGCCTGACATCTTTGGTGTTTCCTGCATACTTTTTTACACTCCTTACAACACGGACTTCAATACGTTAAATATTATATTGCCGTTATAGAATAATTTGCCTAAAAAAGATTCCTGAATAAGCGTGTTAAAATCTTCAAGAGGAAGAACTGACATCAAAATGGGAACTATTGCAAAAACTACCCAGATAAATACCATTGACAATACAATGCCTACTGCACCGCCGATAAGTTTATCACATTGTTTTAAAACGGGAAGTTTTACCACAAAATCAACAAAACCTATTATAAATAAGCATATAAGTTTTACTGCAAAAAATATAATAAGAAAACTTATCAAACTAAGGCTCAAATTAATAAGAGTCTGGTTGAAATAATCACTTAAAGTTGAGATACCCATTGAAGAAAACGCATTGTTCTGAATATTCTCAAGCATCATAGTTTCAACAGTTTTGGGGATATCTGAAGTTGAAAGAATCTCTTTTATTCTGTCAAAGCCAATGGCGTGGATAGGAACGTTCGCAACACTCATATCACTTAACTTTTCTGCACCTGCAGTGTAGTATAACAATGTGCTTCCAAGATCAGTTTGCTGAATATATGCAGCCAACTGCGGATATGCAAAAAATGCCACAACCCATGAAATAACGTAAGATGCAAGGTTGAGTACAGAAACAAGGAATCCTTTATACCAGCCTAACACAAATCCCAGTGCAAGCACAATGATTATGCCTAAATCAATTACGTTCACAAAACCCCTCCTTTATTACACCTTCAAGGAATAGCGATAGACATTTTCACCTGATTCAACAATAACGTATCCATCGCCCTGTACGATATTGTCTACCCTTACGGGAAATCTATACTTTGTTACTTTTCCACTTGACATAGAGAATTTGTACATAAAATAGTTGCTGAAACCGAAATAACTTTTTTCTGCTATTGCCGCAAAATTCAGTTTTTCTTCGCATTTAAGATCCATAATACCTTTTGTTCCTATGGCTTTAAATCTGCCACCATTATCCAAAATAAGATGTACGGTTTTATCAATTATATTATAAGCGATTACATCATAGCCATTAACATTGTAGTCCTGATGAACAGAACCCGTATAATCACAATCGCGTACCATTATTCTTTCAGTACCAAAAATATAGCAAGTTTTATCATTGAAAACTGCATTGTACATCATTTGACTGTCATCTGTAAATGTAACAGTCTGAGTCTTTTCTGTATCATACTTATAAGTGGAAAGTTGATATTCAGGTTTATATCCGGAATTTTCAACCGAAATAACCCAAACGCTGCCCTCTTGATAAACACCAAATCGAATATTTGTTCCGCTAACCTGAGATACTATACGATCGATCTCTTCTCCGGTGCCATTCAAAATTATTGTATCATCTGAATTGCTTAAACTAACCGCAATAAGTTTATCACTAACTGCCACCGCAGATATATTTTTATCAAACTCTTTTGAGAAAACCAAAAAGCCGTCTTTATTTATAACTTGAAGTTTTTTGCCTATCGTTATACCGATCTTATTTTCACCTGGATAAAGTTTCATATCTTGAACGGTGCCCGAAAAGCCCCACATTACTTCATTACGGTCATCAATGTAATAAAGTTCGCTTTTTTCGTTATCAATATATACTACTCCACCGGCAAAAGGTGCATAAGTACTTCCCATTTTAAAAGGTAAAAGTTGAAGATCATTTTCCTTTACGCTTTTTATTTTTCCCGCAAAAGAAACGCAAATGAGTACAATCACAAGAACTAATGCTACTGCACCTAAAATAGCCGGTATGTAATTTACTATATCAAATCTTTTCCTCGTCTTTACTATATTCATTGAAAAACCCCACAATACGGTATTATACATTATAGATTATACCACATATTACTAAGAAATACAAATGAAAAATTAAAAAGAGCAAAAAATTATAAATTTTTTGCTCTTTCTTGCTTATTTTACTTTCGCAAAGATAATTTTACCTGCATTTGTTTGAAGCATACTCGTAACAACAACTTCAACAACACCGTCAACGTAACTTGCGCCGTTTTCTACAACTACCATTGTGCCGTCATCAAGGTACCCAACCCCCTGCGAAGGTTCTTTTCCTGCTTTTGAAATTTCAATAGAAAGTTCTTCCCCTGCAACCACAGTTGTTTTAAGTGCATTTACAAGTTCATTTACGTTCAAGATCTTCACTCCATGAACGGAAGCAACCATATTTAAAGAATAATCATTAGTCATTATTGATGCATCAAGTTCTTTGGCAAGGTCAATGATTTTATTATCAATAGAATCTGCCTCTGAAATGTTTTTGTTAAAAATAATAACGTTCTCATTTTCTTGAAGTCTTTTTACAGTATCAAGCCCCAACCTACCCCGTGTACGCTTTTTACCGTCTTCAGAATCTGCAAGACGTGTAACTTCATCAAGAATAAACTGCGGTATATAGATTGGCTCACTTATAAAACCGGTTTTAAAAATATCTGCCGTACGACCGTCAATTAACATACTTGAGTCAAGAATCGTTCCGCCGTTTTTTTGTTTTTTATCATCTTCGCCTTTTTTGCGTTTTGTAAACACGCCAATATCATCATGACGAAGAAATGCCACGCGTGCACCAAAAAAACCGAAACATATGTATATCAGTGCATTTATGCATGTAACAAGTAATTCGTTGCTTATCTTCACAAAAACTTGACATACAAGGAACGCACACAAAAACCCAACAAGCAAACCTATCGTTACTGAAAAAAGTTCTGATGCAGGCATTTCTTTTGCTCTTGACGTGGCTTTAGTCAGCAATGATGACAACCAAATTGAAACGGGTCCGCCTACAAAGTAACCAAGGACCGCTGTAGCTGAAATAAGTGCTATCTCGCCAAACACACCTGCCCAGCCCCATAATGTAATATTGAAATTTAAAAGCAAAACTTCAACAAGCATCCAAATCCAATATCCAAGCGCACCTCCTATAGGTGCAAATAAAATCTGTATTATACGCTTAATCATTTTTCTCTTTTATAGCAGCAAGGGAAAGTGCCGTAAATACATTATCGGCAAACAAAAGTTGTATTTTCCCTTCGCTACCTAAACTCCTTTTATTCCCTTTAGGAAGAATAATCTTTTTAAACCCTAATTTAATACACTCGTCAATACGTTGTTTTGCTCCGCTTATAGCGCGAAGTTCCCCCGTCAAACCTACTTCGCCAAGAAGCACCGTATCTGATGGCAACGGAAGATTTTTATAAGCAGACGCAACCGCAGCAATTAACGGAAGATCCATTGCAGGCTCATCGATTCTCAAACCGCCTGCAATATTAACGTAAACATCCTGATTATAAAGAGTGTAACCAAGACGTTTTTCAAGAACAGCAAGAAGCGTTACCATACGGCTGTAATCAACACCGCTTCCAACACGTCTGGGATTATTAAATCCCGAATTCCCCGTTAAAGCCTGAATTTCAACCATAACAGGTCGTGTACCTTCTAAAGAACACATGGTAGCCGTTCCTGCAACAGGCTCAGTTCTCTGTGACATAAATATTTCCGATGGATTGAGCACATCTTCCATTCCCTGCTCGCTCATTTCGAAGACACCGATCTCATTTGTTGATCCAAATCTGTTTTTATTTGCCCTTAAAACTCTGAACGTGGAATTTTTTTCACCTTCAAAATACATAACAGTATCAACAATATGTTCCAGCACCTTGGGTCCTGCAAGAGTCCCCTCTTTTGTAACATGACCTACGGTAAATATGGTGATACCATATTCTTTTGCAACACGCATGAGGCGAGAAGCACATTCACGTACCTGTGAAACAGTGCCCGGTGCTGAACTTAAATAAGGCGCATATACCGTTTGAATAGAATCGATTATTGCCATATCGGGTTTTTGTACTGAAATATGAGCACATATTTCATCTATATCAGTTTCAGCAAGAATATAAATTTCATCAGATTCACATTTAAGTCTGTCAGCACGAAGTTTTATCTGATGTGCAGATTCCTCAGCAGAAATATAAAGAACTTTTTTATCCTTTGCCACAAAATCGCACACCTGCAACAGAAGCGTAGATTTACCGATTCCCGGATCGCCGCCACAAAGCGCAATACTTCCCGGCACAATGCCACCGCCTAAAACGCGATCAAGTTCATTACTTCCCGAAGAAAATCTTTCAAAATTTACCGTTTCAACATTTTTAAGTTTTTGTATATCTTTTTGCGGTGCAGAAATTTTTTCCTGAGCCTTAATACCACTATTTTTAGGTGTGCTCTTGATTATTTGTTCTTCCAAAGTACCCCAACTGTCGCATCCGGGGCATTTACCAAGCCACTTTGCCGATTCAAAACCGCATTGTGTACATACATACATTGATTTTTCTTTCATTTTTATCCCATTACATTATATTGTATTTGAAAACGTCACTGCCGCTGGTTGAAGTTTTATCTTCCCAAACAATAAGTGTTCCAAAAGCCTGAGGAAGAATAGCACTGCAACCGCTTTCCGAAACTTGCAAAAGTTTATCCGATTTATAGTAGTAAGCGTAAACTATCTGATTTGAAACAAATACTATAAAATCTTCGCCCAAAGAATATTGTGTTACGTTATCCCAAAAACTTACGGGATCATGAGCACCGCTTCTGTATGCATAGTAAAGAGTTGAATCCGGCGCATTGTTTTTATCGATCCATACATAAATATCATCGTTGCATATCGGTTTATGTACATAAGTTCCGGTTGAGAAGATTTGAGGTTCCATTTCACCTGAATCTTCTTCCTCTTCTTCCTCTTCGTCAGTTTCTTCATCAAGTGTATCATTTTCGCCAAGTTCTTCAAATACAAGACTGTATATAGCACTTACATTTTCGCCTTCGTTTTCAGGATCATGATCGGCCCAGATAACGGTGTTTTTATAAATATACGGTGTGCTTACTGCATAGTTCGTACTTTCAAAAAGTTTTATTGCCATATTTTCATCAGAGGTCAGATCGATGAAATAAAGTTTATCTTCATTATCGCTTACCTGTTCCATCCATACCAGATAATCGCCGTAAAGACCCATTCTGGGCATATGATTTTCAGTTTCACGAACTTCTGAAATAGTTTTTGCCTTAATACCGTCAATTTCAACGCGATTCATTTTATAAATTACGTTTTTGCCTTTGTGATCGGTATCTACCCATACGATCCAATTTTCAGAAAGATAAGTTTCAAAAATCTCGCCACCGCTCATCTTACTTTCGGTAATCTTTTTAGTAGTACCGTCAACAGCGTTAAACAAATAGAGATTCGTTAAAACCGAACTTTCCAGTGCACCCGTACCTGCCGAGAAAAGCATTTCATGTCCGTAAATACTGGGCTGATTTATTCTTACTTCATCAACTTTCATCTCACGAACCGTGTTTGACCTATCAACAACAGTAAACTGAATATTCTGTTGTCCCGCAGGTGTTGCCCAAGGCTCAACAGGAGGACCTGCAGGATCCGCATTTGGTTTATTGAAAATGCCTTTTGAATAAAGCACGTTAAGCACTATTGCACAAATTAGCAATACCGCCGCTGAACTGTAAAATATTGTATTAAGAAGTTGACGGCGTTTTATTTTTTTAGGATCTTCACCGTCACCATATTTGTATTTTAATATATCTTCAAATTTGGAAAACTTCATTTTTTGTCCTCCTTTATTTTGTTATCATTACCGTTGCCTGAGCGCTTATACCTTCTTCCCTACCAACAAAGCCAAGTTTTTCAGTAGTTGTTGCCGCCACGTTCACACGGGATAACTCAAGCATTGCAATGTCAGCTATATTTTTATTCATCTGTTCTATGTAAGGTTTAAGTTTTGGCCTTTGCGCAACCACTATAGCACTTATATTCACCACGCTAAAGCCCTTTTGTTTTAAAAGATCTATAACGTGTTTAAAAAGAAGCATACTGTTAATTCCTTTATATTGTTCATCGGTATCAGGGAAATGCCTGCCTATATCGCCTAATCCTGCCGCACCAAGAAGTGCATCCATAATAGCATGAACAAGAACGTCCGCATCAGAATGCCCCTTAAGTCCTCTTTCATAAGGAATGTTTACACCGCCGATAATAAGCGGTCTGTTTTCACAAAGAGCATGGACGTCATATCCAATTCCCGTAAAATATTCTTTTGGCATTTTCACGTCTTCCCTCGTTGTTATTTTTTTATTTGAATAACTGCCTTCAACCATTTTAACCGAAAAACCTGCTTCTTCAAAAACAGCGCCATCATCAGTTAAAGACGTTCCTGCTTTTTCATAAGCAATAATAAGTTCTTCCGTTAAAAAACCCTGAGGCGTCTGTGCCGCCCATAAGCGATTACGGTCAGGCGTAGAAATTACTTTGCCTTTTTCATCAGTTTCTTTTACAGTATCAGTAACCTTTACACCGGCAACAGCACCTTGTCCGTTTTTAATATTTTCAATTACATTATCAATGATATCATCTGTAACAAACGGTCTTGCACCATCATGAACAAGTACCGTATCGTACTTGTCCTTAATAACATTAAGCCCGTTAATAACAGATTCGCCCCTTGTTTTTCCGCCAAGCACATATCCTACTTTGCCGCCGAAGATATTTTTTAACCTTTCAATATCGCAAGGTGCGCAAATTATATAAACGCCATCGATTTTTTTATGATTCAAAAAACAATTCACCGTTTTTTCTATGATCATTTCACCATCAATGGAAAAAAATATTTTATTTTCTTTAAGACCGGTACGGCTGCCTGATCCCGCCGCAGGAATTAAGGCGCAGATCATTGAATTTCCTCAAACATAGGTGCACCGGTTTTTCTTTGAACACTCTCATCAGTCAGAAGAATTTTAAAGGAGTGAGGCTTCTCACCAAATGTAATTTCGATAATATCCCCTTCCTTAACCTGATAACCTGCTTTCTGTACTTTACCGTTTATTTTTACCCTGCCTGCATCGCAAGCATCATTAGAAACAGTACGGCGCTTTATTATACGCGAAACTTTTAAAAACTTATCAAGGCGCATAATATTTCCTCCTACATAATACTATTTAATATTATAACACATTTGTAACATTTTGAACAGAGATAATTTTGTGTAATTTTTTTGTTAGAAAACCGATGCAAAAAAATGATATCGGTGGTATAATACAATTATCAAACAAAAGGAGCCGCTTATGTTCAAAGCATTTACCAAACTTTTTATTAAAAATTGTGATGATACACAAAATCCGCTTGTTCGCCAGAAATACGGTGTACTTTCAGGTTTTTCCGGCATATTGCTGAATCTCCTGTTATTTATAATAAAGATAACAGTCGGTTTCTTAATAAACAGTGTTGCCGTAATTTCCGATGCCTTTAACAACTTCTCAGATATGGGTTCAACGATAATTTCAGTTATCGGATTAAAATTAAGTAACAAAAAGCCTGACCGCGACCACCCTTTTGGTCACGGTAGATTTGAATATATTTCTGCACTTATCGTTTCCTTTATCATAATGCTTGTTGGTTTTGAACTTTTTAAATCCTCATTTAACAAAGTACTAAATCCTTCTGAGGCCGCACCTATAAACTGGCTTTTAATTGGAATCCTTATGATATCGGTACCCGTTAAACTTTTTATGTTCGGTATAAATAGTTATTGGGGTAAAACTATAGCCTCCCCTACACTTACCGCCACCGCAGTTGACAGCCGTAACGATGCCATCGCAACGAGCGCGGTAATCCTTTCACAAATAATCGACGGACTTCATATTCTTCCTTTTGTTATTGACGGATATGTAGGTGCACTTGTTTCTTTACTTATCATATATGCAGGATTCTCCGTTGCTAAGGATACTGTCGGTCTTCTTTTAGGAAAAGCTCCGGAAAAAGAAACGGTAGACGAAATAAAAGGTCTTTTATTGGAAACACCCGAAATTATGGATATACACGATCTCATAGTACACGATTATGGTCCGGGTAGATTGTTTGCTTCAGTTCATGCAGAAGTAAAAGATGATGCTGATATAATCGCCGCACATGAAGCCATTGATGCAGTTGAAAAACTGATCTTTGCAAAAACCGGCTGTGAGATAACCATACACCTTGATCCCGTATCTGTAGACAACGAAATCCTCAACAACATAAAAGCGCGTATTTATAATATTTTTGAAAAAGAACAGTGTTCATGCACTATTCACGACCTGCGCATGACAAACGGCGAAAATAATATAAACATAATATTTGATATGGTGGTACCCTTTGAAACCAACAGCGAAGAAACAAAGAGCATTGTTCAAAAAGTCAAAATGGCTATATCTGAATTAGATAACCGTTTTTCAACCGTTATACAAATAGACAGAGATTTTACACAAACACTTGACAAATAATGTATTTTTGTTACAATATATTAAGTAATTAACTTTTAGGGAGTTTTTATTATGGATAGCGACAGTAGCGACGAAGATAACTACTGTAAGTATTTTGTAAAATTGAGCACATCTAAACTGCATCACGCGGTATAGGTGTGCTTTTTATATTTTTAAGGAGTATAAAATGTATATTATTCTGATGCTTTTATGCATAATTCTTTCAGCGTATTTTTCTTCAGTGGAAACTGCTTATTTAAACGTAAATAAGTCAAAACTAAAATCTCTTGCTGAAAAAGGCAACAAAAAAGCAATTCGCGCGTTAAACCTTTCAGAAAAGGAAGATAAACTTATCTCCACTGCCCTTATTCTGAATAATGCAGTAAATATTGCTTTTGCATCTATTGCAACAATATTTTTCATTGATCTTCTAAAAGATAACAATATTGCTTGTGCAGTTGCAATTTTGGTTGTGGCATTGATTGTTCTTCTTTTAGGCGAGTTTGCACCAAAGACTATTGGTGAAAACTTTTCAGAAAAGATCACAATGAATTCATCTGCCGTTATGCAAGTACTTATGTGGCTTTTAACACCCGGTTGTGCGATTTTCAGGTTTTGGAGAAACCTCATTTCAATGATTTTCAAAAACAATGAAGAAGATACTACTTCACAAGAGGAATTACTGATGATCGTTGAAGAAGCCGAACAAGAAGGCGATATTGATACAGACGAAGGCGATCTTTTAAGAAATGCTATAGAGTTTACCGAAATTCGTGCAGAAGATATCCTCACCCACCGTGTTGATCTTGAGGCTGTTCCGCAAGATGCGCCTAAAGAGGAGATTGCACAAAAATTTTCAGATACCCGTTTTTCACGTCTTCTTGTTTACAACGAAAACATTGATAATATCGTAGGTGTTATTCACTTAAAGGATTTTTATAAAGATAACGGTATCATAAAGGCCGATATTTCAACCATAATGTCGCCCCCATTATTTATCCATAAGTTTGAAAAAATCGATGATCTGTTAAAACAACTTCAGCAAGAAAAATCCCATATAGCCGTAGTTGTTGATGAATATGGCGGAACATTGGGCATCGTTACAATGGAAGACATTTTAGAAGAACTTGTAGGTGATATTTGGGACGAGCATGACGAAGTCATCGAACAGTACAAAAAGGTTGACGAAAATACTTACCTTGTTGATTGTGCCACCAATTTTGAAGAATTCTGTGAATTCTTTGAACTGGAGTGTGATAGTGAAAGTATTTCCCTTGGCGGTTGGATAATGGAACAGTTGGAAAGAATTCCTTCCGTCAACGATAAATTCACTTTTGAACATCTTGATTTTGTTATTGAAGAATCTGATTCAAGACGTATTATTTCCGTAAAAGTTACTAAAAATGAAAAAACCATCGAAATTGAGGAATAAAAAATGGATAATCTTACAAGTATTAAAAGAATAGGCAATATAAAATATTCAGGTAGCGAATGGTCAATAATTTCAAAGAAGATTGTTCTTGAAAACGTGCCCGAAAAAGCCATTATCCGCATTGATTCAGTTGGCGTTTGCGGTATATTTGTCAATGGTAAATTTTTAGAAGCAACAACCGGCAGATACGTTAACCGTATTTGCGCATTTGAATTTACCTCTCTTTTAAATAAAGGCGAAAATTTAATCGAATTGAAACTTGGCAACCACTTTTATCAGCCTGTTTTCAATAATGTTTTTGCATCTTCCGGCAAAATGTTTTCAAGCGTCGCCGCTGAAATTATAATTGACGATAAAAAAACCGTAACGGATATGACTTGGCAATGCGAAGATGAACTCCACTTCTTTTCAGAGGTTACAAAGGCTGAGTACGAGCGTTTCTGGATTACTTCGGCTTTGTGGAACGCGCAGAAGGATATAGAGGTAAACGATGCCGTTAAATCCGTTATTGGAAGCAATTATAACCCCAACGAAAAGACTAACGGAATCATCGAAATAAACAATCTTATTGACGATAATATCTACGATCTTGGCAGATTATACGTTGGCTATCTTTTGGTTGACTACGAAGCCGAAACAGACAGTGAAATTACCTTCGCCTTTGATTATTCTGAGTCTGTCAACGATCTTATAAATGAAATGCCCATAATAAAGCGCTTAAAAATCGTTGAGGACGTAAAAAAAGGCAATCACTCACATATTGCTTTAAGACGTCGCGCTTTCAGATTCTTAAAAGTTACCCATGATGAAAACGTAAAAATTAAAAGCATAAAACTTATTTTAAGCATGAAACCCAACAATTCATTGGGATATTTTGAATGTGAAGACGAAATTTTAAATAAAGCATGGCAGGTTGGCAAATATACACTTTTGATAAATATGCACCAGGAATATGAAAGCTGTCCTCGAAACGAAATGAAATTTTTCTCGGGCGATGCAATCATTGAGGCTCTCGTTGACTACTATACTTTCAATGACGGTTCCCTTGTCGATTCATCAATGTCTTTAACAGAGATCGCATCAAACCTCGGCTTGCGTCATGACACCGTTGAACGTAACGTAGGTTTGTGGGATTACCCTGCCTGGCGAATTTTAATTGCATACAATCACTATTTATATTTTAACGATACAGATTTCGTTAAAAAATACTTTGATGAATTAACCACTTGCTTGAACTGGCTTATAGAGAAAATGAATTCACGTTATCTTATCTATCAGTTCCCCGTTTTCTCAGCACCTATGTATCAGGATTGCGGTCCGGTAGAATATAATTCTTCCCCTGATCGTTTAGGCGAAAAGCCACTATTAAACGCTCTTTTATATAGATGCTTGCTTGTTATGGCAGAGTTTTCCGATATTCTTTCTGACTCCCAAGGTGAAAAGTGGCGCAATTTAGCAGAAAAAGTTAAAGATGCAATAAACGAACACTTGTGGAATGAAGATAAAAAAGCATATCTTGATGGCTATGATACAACTTATATCCCCGAAGACGGCAATGCCGTTGCAGTGCTTTTCGGTATTTCCGATGAAAAACGCACAAAGGAAATTTTAGAAACCCTTAAAAAGGAAACCTGGACGCCTTACGGTGCATCAATGATAAATTCAGATTCGCTTAAAATTCGTGATGAATATCGTACAATTTCTCCTGTTATGAATATGTATGAAGCAGAAGCGCGCTTCTTAAATGACGATGAAGAAAACGCCCTTGAACTTATAAAACGTTGCTGGGGCGGTATGCTTAAAAAAGGTGCTGAAACTTTTTGGGAATTTATCTCTAACGACGAAACAAAAAGATGGCCTATCCCTGCACACGGTTGGGCATCAGGCTGTTGTTATCTCTTTGGTGCATACGTTTTAGGTATTCGCCCCAATAAGTCTGGCTATGAGGAAGTGCTTTTCTCCCCTGCCGAAACACTTGAAAACTATAAAGGCGTTGTTCCAACAAAGAAAGGTCTTATCGCAGTAAAAAAAGAGAATGGCAAATATACTATCGCCATTCCCAAGAACGTTAAACTTATAACAGAAGTTAAAAACGTTGAGGTTATTAAATACTAAAAAATATTCACAAAAAACCGAATCCAATTACTTGGGTTCGGTTTTCTTTGTACTATTGTTTAATAATATTATAACCTATATGTCCCGGCATAATGTTAGGATCGTGGAACAGAAGCGGAATGATTTTGTTATTACTGAATTCTTCAATAAACTTTTGACTAACCTTTTCATCGTATGATGCACCGGTGCAAATTTTGTGCGTCAAGCATTTTTCATAATAACATTCATCGCCAACAAGTAGGTAGTTATCTGCCAAAACGACACAAGAGCCTATAGAATGTCCACCGATTTTCTTTATTCTTACGTTCTCATCCAATAAAAATTCATCATCGAACAAATGCGCATCGAAATTTTCGGGAATATACTTTTTTGCTTCAATATATTCGTTTTTTTGAATGTGTATAACGGCATTTGTATAATATTTGATAGCTTCTATGTGGTCGTGGTGCGAATGTGTAATGATAACATCGGTGATATCTTTTGGCAAAAGCCCATACTCTTTTAAAACATCAACGGGTTTTTGGAATTGGGACATTTCAAAGCCTGCACCATCATCACAGCCTACGTCAACAAGAATATTTTTATTTTCAGTTTGTATCAAATAGATTGTAAATGAAATCGGCAATAGTTTATCTTTGTTTCCGCCTTTAAAAATAAAGTTTTCTCCAAAAACGGACTCTCCGTATTTTAATGCTACGATCTTTAACAAATCTCTAATACTACCTTTCCTACGTTCTCACCGCGATAAAGTATATCGTGTGCTTCTTCTGCTTCGGTGATGGGAAGAATCTTATGAATAGTAGGCTTAACGGAGCCGTCTTCCACCTTGGGGAACACTTCATTTACAAGGCTTGAAAGGATCTGTGCTTTCATTTGGGGTGTACGCGAGCGAAGGGTACTGCCAACAATTCTAATATTCTTTTTATAAATATTTTTAAGGTCAATAGTTGTGCTTGAGCCTGCAAGTGCCGCAATAACTATCCAGCGACAGCCGTACTTAACGTAGGGAAGACAATCGCCTAAATTCTGACCGCCAAGGCAGTCGATGGCAATGTCAACGGCTCTTCCTGCTTCTTCCTCTTTCTTTAAAACTTCGGGAAGACTTTCTTTTCTTGTGTCAACAACTAAATCTGCGCCAAGATGCTTGATATTTTCAGGATCGGAAATTACAGTTGTAATAACGCGGAGACCGAATGCTTTTGCCATAGGGATCACTACGCTTGCAAGACCTGAAGCACCTGCCTGCATTAAAAGTGTGTCGCCCGCCTTTGCCTTACCCTCAATAAACAATTTCAAATATGCCGTTGCATAAGCTTCAGGAATTGCTGCCGCTTCAGCCATGGAACAGTTTTTTGGAACGGGCATACACATACCGTACTCAACGGAAACATATTCGGCATAGCCGCCACCGCCAAGCAAGGCGCAAACCTTATCACCGATTTTATAGTTTGATTTTTCCTTTGCGCTTTCCGTCATTTCAACGATCTCGCCCGAAACTTCAAGTCCCATCCATTCAGGGCAACCTTCAGGAGGCGGATAATCGCCCTCACGTTGCATAAGGTCGGCTCGGTTAAGTGCCGCATATTGAACTTTTATTAAAACTTCATCTTCCTTTAATACGGGATATGGCACGTTATCCCATCTTAAGCTTTTATCGTCATTTACAAGAATTGCTTTCATTACTTTTTTATCCACTTAAATATCCCTCCAATCAAACAGTACACCTATTGGGAAATTTTTTTCATTTACTAATCTGTTATAGATTTCATTTGCTTCCTTGGGTGAATGAATTTCGCAAATCATATCTTTAAAATTAAGGCGTTTTCCCTTAATAAGATTTAAAATTGCTCTAAGATCGTCGGCATCTGTCCACAATCCTGCAGATGACTCTTTCTTCGGGCGCGCCATTGTATGAGCACCGATCAATGATATTCCTCTGCCGTGAACCTTACCGTAATAGTCAATTTCAAAATGTGAACTTCTGGTACAACCAAGAAGCGCAACCCTGCCCATTTGTTTCATACAATCAAGGGCTTGAATCAAACCGACACCAAGACCGGTTACTTCAATGCAAACTTTCACTCCGCCATCGCTTAGCGCTATAACGTCCTTTGTGAAACTATCACTTGTGGGATCAAGAACATAATCTGCACCCATTTTCAAAGCAAACTCTCTGCGTTCTTTCACAGGATCAACGGCAATAACGGGATATGCGCCTGCCGCCTTTAGTTGCTGAACTGCAAAAACGCCAAGAATTCCAAGCCCCATTACCATTGCAGATTCCCCGATTTCAAGATGTGTTTTTCTTATAGCCGCAAGGGGAAAATTGGAAATCAACGCCATAGATGCTTCCTTGGTGGAAACCTCATCGGGAATTTTAATTACATTATTTCTGCTGATGGTAATATTCTTTTTATGCTTTCCCCAAAAAACAACGACTCTATCCCCAACTTTAATATCCGTTACTTCACTGCCTATCTCAGTTACAATTCCCGCGGAACTGTACCCAACCGTTATTGGAAATGCAACCTCTTCATCTTCTGCCACGGTCGTTCCGTTTCTTGCTCCGATAAAGTTTGCCTTTTCTGTTCCTGAACTGATTGCCGAATATTCAAGGCTTACCGTTACCTCATCTGCCTTAGGGGGCAGGCACGGAACATCAAGAAGTTCGGCTGTATACGGTGCGGTAAACACTATTTGTTTTGTTTGCATAATCACACTTCCTTTCCGCAAGATATAAGTATCAACTTATAAAGACCAAGCTCATATTCATAAGAATATGGGTTTTCTTTTCCTCTTATTATTTCTGCAAAATTGCGCATCATATGATCATAACGGTCATATATCTCCGATTTACTTGTTTCCCACTCTTTATACCAATTAGCGCTATATGCTTCGTTCATTACGGTATATTGACCGTTTTCTGCCGGAACCTCAAGAGGTTTTATTTCTATAGTTCCTTTTTCACCGCAGATAACAAGCTGTCTTCTTAAAAAGCCACCGCTTTCGTTTGCGCAGGTTTTGGCAAAGGATACGCCGTTTTTATATTTTAATGCCACCATTCCGTAGTCATCGGCTGTAACGCCATCACAACCGGTTGAACAATTAAGAGGTATAATTTTTTCCGGCTCGCCCTGAATCTGATAAATTAAATCAAGAAGATGGCATCCCAAGAAGAACAACATTCCGCCCGGAAAATTTTCAAGCCATTGTCTGATCTCAGCAGAATGTTTACAGTCCATATGCGCTTCAACCGAATATATTTCACCAAGCTCGCCGTTTTTTATTTTTGCAAAGGCTTCTTGGATCTTTGGATTAAAGCGGTACATATATCCCGTTGAAAAAGTCAGGTTTTTAGATTTTAATATTTCAATAAGTTTTTCAAAATCATCATAATCAACACCGCCCGGCTTTTCCATATGCAGATGCTTGCCTGCTTTTGCTGCCATAAGAGCATATTTGGTAAGGTAAATTTCCTCCGTTTCCACCGCAACCGCTTCGATGGTTGGATCATTCAATATCTCTTCTACCGTCATCTCCTTATAGCCTTCAAATATTTTTACCTTTTCGGGAAACTTTTCCCTTTCATTTTCAGGAAGCGCATATCCTGCAACTTCAAAAATATCTTCTTGCTTTAAGAAGCTGTTCCATATATGATAACCGTGGCTGTTTCTACTTGTGCCTATTTGTGCAACTCTTATTTTTTTCATATTATAATGCTCCATTCTATATAATATCAGGATAAAAATCAAAATTATCGCGAACCGCTTTTACTGCTTTCACCGTAGGCTGAGTGGGTACTGCACATTCATCGTGTTCGCGCACCGCAAGATACATTGAGCATCCTAACTGACCGCCGATCATTCTGTGAATTTTTGAGTGAGTTCCGCCCGATAAGAACAAGAACGGCACTTTAAGCTCTTTTTTGAGCAGCGTAGTAATTCTCAAGTTTTCCATTTCTTCTTCAACGGAATTGCCTGCCGTTACGATCTTAACAACGTCAGCACCGCGCTTTTGTTGTTCATATGCGATTTCAAGAACAGTTTCAGCAGGGGTAAATTTTAACACGTGGGAGGACATAAGTGCTTCCTTGCCCATATGGTGTATCCTATCAATAAGTCTTTTTTGTTTATCGATGGCGTCCTTCTTCATTGAAAGTTCTAAGCCAATACCCATACCCGATTCACTATCAAAGGCGCTGCCCATAACATCACCTAAGGTTGCACCGCATTTTAGGGCAACAAGAAGTTCTTCGGTGATCTCTTCATCGCTTAATCCTTCATTTTGCGGGGCGCGGTAGTTAGTAATATAAATAGGATGATTTGAGCAAGATGCAAATATATTTTTATAGTTTTCTTCAGTTTTAAACTCTCTTTTCAAGCGTTCAAGCTGAATTCCCAAGCAATCTGCACCATCATAAATTGAGTTTTTAACTGCAAAACGGATTGCATCGGGATTATCCTTTAATATCATTGAAGTAATTAAAGGTTGATTCTGATTTAAGAATGTTGCCATTGTTCTTCCCTCTTCATAGCAT
Source organism: Clostridia bacterium (assembly GCA_045603265.1). GTDB lineage: Bacteria > Bacillota > Clostridia > Christensenellales > QALW01 > UMGS1322. Next base: position 524 of record JAZULU010000088.1, on the reverse strand, counting down.
TTCTGCCACCATCAATCATAATATTTTCGCCGTTGATAAACTGACCTTTATCAGATGCAACAAAAAGCACAAGGTCGATAATTTCCTGCGGTTCAGCGGCACGGCCTAACAAAGTCTTCATATTTGCCATTGCGGCTCTTGTAAGTACGGGGCCGGGTGAAATGCAAACGCATCTTATGTTATGAGGTGCACCAAACTGGGCAATGGACTTTGTTAAACCGAACATAAGCCCTGCCTTTGCGGTAGGATAATCCATACCGTAGCCGTCGCCCTCCTGACCCGTAATTGAGCCGATATTTATAATAAGACCGCTCTTTTGCTGACGCATCACCTTTGTTGCGGCATGGGCAAAATAGAAAGGTCCTTTTAAGTTTACGTCAATACCCCAATCGTAAACGTCAATGGGAACATCGGGAAATTCAGGCCAGCCTGCCATATTTACCTTGCACATTCTTGTTGCCGTTCCGCCTGCAAAATTGCACACCATATCAAGTGAACCAAACTCTTTAACCGCTAAATCTACT
>JAZULU010000087.1:0-8133 GCA_045603265.1 Clostridia bacterium | reverse complement strand
TTCAAGTTGCTTCTTCATTTCCTTTGAAGATGATCTTATGCGCCTTTTCGGCGGTGACAGGATGCAGGCTCTTGCCGGCAAGGCGCTTGACGGTGATATGGCACTTGAAGCAGGAATTCTTTCAAAAAGCATTGAAAGTGCTCAGAAACGTGTTGAGGGCAGAAACTTCTCCATTCGTAAAAACGTTTTGCAGTATGATGACGTTATGAACACTCAGCGTGAAATGATCTATTCACAGCGTAAGCGCGTTCTTGAGGGTGAAGACGTTTCCAACGCCATCTTTGAAATGAAAAATAAGGTTATCGCCCGTACCGTTCACGCATTTACTGCCGATCAGAAGCAGGATGAATGGAATCTTAAGGGCATGACGGAAGAATTAAAGCGCATCTGTCTTCCTAAAGAAACCGAAGCAAAAGAGTTTGTTGGTCTTTCCCGTGATGCTATCATTGAAAAGGTAGAAGAAATTTCTACAAAAAGATATGAAAAGCGCACTGAGGATCTTAAAGAGGCAGGCTTTGATATTAAGGACCTTGAACGCTTTGCACTTTTAGAGTCTGTTGACAGACATTGGATGAATCACATCGACCAGATGGATCAGTTAAAGCAGGGTATATCACTTCGTGCAATGGCACAGCGCGATCCTTTGCAGGAGTATAAAATAGAAGGCTTCGATATGTTTGAAGAAATGAACCGTCTTATTCAGGAGGATGCAGTTCGTTTTGCCTTTAACGCAATGGTAAACATTCAGCCTAAAGTCCATAAAGTGACAAGCGAAAGTACAAACGGCAGACCTGAAAGCCAGCGCCCCAAAAAGGCAGGAAATCAGGCGCAAAGCCAAAAAATCGGCAGAAACGATCCTTGTCCTTGCGGCAGCGGCAAGAAATATAAACAGTGCTGCGGAAAATAATATAAGGGAAATTTTTCCCATAAGGAGATGATAAATTTGATAGAATTCGATTCTTATAAACAGCGTGCAAATCAGGCTGCTGAAAATATCAAATTGGCAGGTGAATCTCTTTGACCCGGAAGGGATGAAAGAGAGGATCTTAGAACTTAATGAAGAAATGGCTGAGCCTGATTTCTGGCTTGATCAGGAAAAGGCACAGAAAAAGAATAAAGAACTTGCGTCGTTAGAAAGCAAGGTAAAAGAACTTGACGGCTTTTCAAAAAGCATTGAAGACATCTTTGCCATGATCGAACTGGGCATGGAAATGGATGATGAAGATACCGCCAATGAAGTGGGCAGGGAACTTGATTCCTTGGAAACCAGAATTGAAAAACTTCAACTTGAAACCATGCTTACGGGCGAATATGATGCGAACAATGCAATTTTAACACTTCATGCAGGTGCAGGCGGAACGGAAGCCCAGGACTGGACTGATATGCTTTTCAGAATGTACCGCAGATATTGCGAAAAGTCAGGCTATCAGGTTGATATCTTAGACTATCTTGCAGGCGATGAAGCAGGCACAAAAAGTGTAACTTTCAGGGCATCGGGCACCAACGCTTACGGCTTTTTAAAGGCTGAAAAGGGCGTTCACAGATTGGTTAGAATTTCGCCCTTTGACTCAAATGCAAGGCGCCACACTTCCTTTTCTTCCTTGGAAGTTATGCCGGAAATTGAGGAGGATAACACCATAGTTATTCCCCCTGAGGATATTGAAGTTGAAACAAGAAGATCAACGGGTGCAGGCGGTCAGCACATCAATAAGACTGAGTCTGCCATCCGTATTATCCACAAGCCTACGGGCATAATCGTTCAGTGCCAGCAGGAACGTTCACAGATACAGAACCGCGAAACGGCAATGAATATGCTTCGCTCAAAACTTATTGAACTTCGTGAGCGCGAGCGTGAAGAAAAGGAACTTGAACTTCGCGGCGATATTAAAAAGATCGAGTGGGGAAGTCAGATACGTTCATACGTTTTCCACCCATATAATATGGTAAAAGACCACCGTACCAATGCCGAAACTGCAAACATTCAGGCGGTTATGGATGGCGATCTTGATATGTTTATCAGGGCTTATTTAGGTAAAAGAGATAAAGAATGATGAAAAGAAAGATATCAAAACTTTCAAGAATAAGCGGTATTATTTTAGGTATCGCACTTACCTTTTTGATGTGCGTTGTTGCAATAACTTCGGTAATAACAAATGAAGATTTCTGGCTCAAGCAAAATGACAGATATAATCACCAGGAAACACTTTCACTTGTAAGCAGTGATGATTACAGTAACATTTATCACAGTTATATTGCCATGTTTGAGGGCAAGGAACAAAAGTTTACCGTAACTAAAAAGGGCGATCCCAAAGATTTTACAGATACCTTTAAAAATTTAGGAAGCGTGCACCCAAGCACACAGAAAGTTCATTTTGAAAAAAATATCGCACTTGACGAAAAATTTCTTGAAACGGTCGAAAAGATAGAAAATTTCAAATATTCAAAGGTCGATTTTGATGATAAATTCTATATTGAATTTTCATGCCCCTTTGCAAATAATGAGTTTGCGGGAATTAACATCGAAAATATTAAAGTAACCGATGATTCGGGCAAGGAATTTATTCTTACCTATAAAATCGTTGCCGTTCAAAAAGACGGCTCGGTAATTTACGGCGATGTTATAACTAAAGAAACAGTTTTCTTTAAGCCTCAAAGCAAAAGCACCTTGTTGCGTGCTTATATTAAAGGGGCTGACGTAAAAAATATAAACGTTGCCTTTGATGTTTCTTCCGTTGAAGGAAGCGCAGGCATAAACCTTAAGTTTTCCTATGAAGACGCTTTAACAAAGGAAGGCGTTGCAGATAGGATCGGTCCGGAAGTGGATATTATAACCGAAAATGAAACAAGTCAGTTGATTTTTTGGGGAAAGACCAACAATCTTTTAAAGATCATTGCAGGCGTAGTTTTAGTTCTTGCGCTTATTACTGTTATATATACTTTGAAAAAGCAGAAGCGCGGAAGTTTGTACGGCATTGGTGTTTACACGCTGATCGTTTCCATTTTGGCACTTTTGATCGTTAACGTGCTTGTATATATCGTTCCCTCGTCATGGGGCTTTGATCTTATATTTGATTTTAGTGAAAACTCCCTTTCGTCAATTATCATGGGCGAGAATTTCATGAAAGACTTTGCATTTGGTACGGTAAGATTTTTTGATTTCATTATGATCTTAAATATTTTTATCGGCTATGTATTAATAAAAATTTCAACGAAAAAACATTATGATCCCAATGAGGACTATTTGTATCAGTAATTATGTATTTTGATTTAGCAAAAGAAAAAGCCAAAAACTTAATAGAAAAGAAAAGTGCATTGATACTTGCCATTGAATCGTCATGCGATGAAACAAGCGCGGCGGTGGTAAAGGATGGAAGAATAGTTTTATCAAACGTTATTTCCACCCAGATTCCCATTCACAAGAAGTATGGCGGTGTTGTGCCTGAGATCGCATCAAGAAGCCACACAACCGCCCTTGTTCCCGTGGTTTTGGAGGCTTTGGAAAAAGCAAACGTAACTTTAGATGATATTGAAGCCATAGCCGTAACCCAAGGCCCCGGGCTTATCGGTGCGTTATTGACGGGCGTCAATTATGCAAAAGCACTTGCTTTTAGTAAAAAGATACCGTTAATTGGTGTTCATCATATTCAAGGGCACATTTCGGCAAACTTTATTGAGTATCCTGACCTTGAACCGCCCTTTGTTGCATTGGCGGTTTCAGGGGGACACAGCCACATAATAAAGGTTACCGACTATTGTGATTTTGCTCTTTTGGGCGCAACTCGGGATGACGCGGTTGGTGAAGCCTTTGATAAGGTTGCACGAGTTCTGGGTTTAGGCTATCCCGGCGGTGTAAAGATTGATGAACTTGCAAAAAAAGGCAATATTGATGCCTATAATTTCACCACTCAACTTGAAAAAGAGGATAATTATGATTTCTCTTTCTCAGGGGTAAAAACAGCGGTAGTAAATCTTGCCCATAATTTGGAACAAAAGGGCGAAGAAATTCCCAAAGCCGATATTGCCGCAAGTTTCCAAAAAAGCGTTGTAAGGATGCTTGTTGAAAAAGCTAAAAAGGCGGCAGAAGATATAGGCTATAATAAGATAGTTATGGCAGGGGGCGTGGCGGCAAACTCTCGCCTTCGCTCGGAGATAGAACGAATGTGCCGTAGCGCACAGATAGAATTGTATTATCCTTCCCCCATACTTTGTACCGATAATGCCGCAATGATCGGCGCGGCAGGTTTCTATACACTTATGAACGGGAAGATTTCAGATATAGATATGAATGCTTTTGCTAGCCAAAGCATTGCAACTTAAATCAGTTTCAAAATGTAAAATTTCTGTTTTAACTGTGTCAAAGCCCTTGATAATATTTCTCATATTACCTGCGGACTTTTCCTTGTTAAATTCAAAAATTTTATCATTTTTAAATCTCCGACCTGAAACGGCTCAATTTGGGTTAGATTTGGGTGCGGAGGACGCATTAAGGCAGGACGCCTTAAAAGGACGACAAATCCCGAAGATAGCCTAAATTCAGCCGTTTAAGGCTGGTTCAAGTTATAATGCTTTGGCTACAGCGGTTTGGACGAATTTTACAGAAAGTGAGATAAATTTTTATGAAAAAACCTTATTACATTTCAACACCAATTTATTATCCCAGTGATAATCTTCATATCGGCCACAGTTATTGTTCTGTTGCCGCTGACACCATTGCGCGCTTTAAGCGCATGCAGGGTTATGACGTTTACTTTTTAACCGGCACCGATGAGCACGGTCAGAAGATCGAAAGAAAGGCAAAAGAAGCAGGCAAAACTCCCCAGGAGTATGTTGATCATATCGTTGCAGGAGTAAAGAAACTTTGGGAACTTATGGACGTTAAATATGACGGTTTCATCCGTACTACCGATGATTACCACGTTGAAGCCGTTCAGAAGATTTTCAAAAAACTCTACGATCAGGGCGATATTTATAAGTCCGAGTACGAAGGCTGGTACTGCACACCCTGCGAAAGTTTCTTTACCGAAACTCAACTTGTTGATGGCAAGTGTCCCGATTGCGGAAGAGCAGTTGAAAAAACAAGGGAAGAAAGTTATTTCTTTAAACTTTCAAAGTATCAGGACAGACTTATTGAGTATATTGAAAGCCATCCCGATTTCATTCAGCCCCCAAGCCGTGCAAAGGAAATGATAAATAACTTCTTAAAACCCGGTCTTGAGGATCTTTGCGTTTCCCGTACAAGCATCAAGTGGGGAATTCCCGTAACCTTTGATGAAAAGCACGTTGTTTACGTTTGGATAGACGCGCTTTCAAACTACATCACAAAACTTGGCTATACCACCGATAACCACGAACTTTTTGATAAATACTGGCCTTGTGACGTGCATCTTGTAGGTAAGGAAATTATCCGTTTCCATACTATTATATGGCCTGCAATGCTTATGGCACTTGATCTTCCTTTACCCAAGCAGGTGTTCGGTCACGGCTGGCTTGTTTTCGGCGGCGAAAAGATGAGTAAATCCCGCGGAAACGTTGTTGATCCCGTTGTTCTTTGCAACAAATACGGTGTTGACTCTATCCGCTATTTCTTAATGCGCGAGATGCCCTTTGGCTCTGACGGAAACTTTACCAATGAAGCACTTTTCTCACGAATCAATTCAGATCTTGCCAACGATTTAGGTAACCTTGTTTCCCGTACCTGCGCCATGATCGAAAAGTACTTTGGCGGTGTTCTTCCTGAACCACAAGTAAAGGCCGATCCCGATGACGAACTTATCTCTTTAGCAGAAAACACTTATAATGAATTCTCGAAAAAGATGGACGAGTTCCAACTTTCTACCGCTTTGGTTGAAATCTGGAAACTTGTTTCACGCTGTAATAAATACATCGATGAAACCATGCCCTGGGCTCTTGCAAAGGACGAAGCAAATCGCGGCCGCCTTGCAACCGTAATGTATAATTTAGCCGAGTGCGTAAGAATTATCTCTGTTCTTATTGCACCCGTTATGACAAAATCTCCCGCTAAAATTCAGGCTTCCTTAGGCGTTGACGAAAGCCTTACAACCTTTGATTCCATTCAGAAATTCGGCGGAATCAAGGCAGGAAGCAAGATAACAAAGGCAGAAGTTCTCTTCCCAAGAATCGATATCGAAGCAGAATTTAAGGCTCAGGAAGAAGAAAAAGCCAAAAAAGAAGCCGAAGAAGCCAAGAAAAAGGCTGAGGAAGAAAAGGCAAAGGTTGAAGAAATTTCAATCGATCAGTTTGCCTCTGTTCAATTAAAGACCGCAAAGATATTAACTGCCGAAAAACTTGAAAAATCCGATAAACTTCTTGTTATGACTTTAGATGACGGCGATAGAAAGCGCACCGTAGTTTCAGGCATCGCAAAGCACTATACTCCCGAAGAAATGGTAGGCAAAACAGTTGTTCTTGTTGCAAACTTAAAACCTGCAAAACTCCGCGGTGTGTTAAGCGAAGGCATGATCCTTTGTGCTGAGGACGAAAACGGAAATCTTTCACTTGTTTCACCTGAAAAAGCATTTGGCGCAGGTTGTGAAGTAAGATGATGAAGTTTATTGACGTGCATTGTCATTACGACGATCCAAGATTTGATAACGATAGGGACGAAGTAATTTCGTCCCTTCCATCTAAAAACGTACTCTATGCCATCAACGCAGGCTGTACCGTTGACGAAAGTAAATTCTGCCAAGAAATGGCAGAAAAATACGAACATATGTATTTTTGCGCAGGTATACATGCGATCAATGCGGACACATATTCCGATGAAAATCTTGAAAAATTAAAGGAAATGTGGAAGCACGAAAAGTGCGTTGGCGCAGGTGAGATAGGCTTAGATTACTATTGGGAAAACAATCCGCCCAAGGACACACAGAAACACGCATTTATAAAGCAAGCCTTGGCGGCGAAGGAAGCGGATATGCCCGTAGAAATTCACTGTCGCGATGCTATAGGCGATATGCTTGAAATTTTAAAAAGCGAAAAAATTTCTTACGGTCTTATGCACTGCTTTTCCGAAAGCAAGGAGTCTGCAAAAATATGCCTTGATTTAGGCTTGTATTTTTCCTTTGGCGGAACGTGCACCTTTAAAAACTCTGTCCGCGCACAAGAAAACTTAAAGTATATTCCCAAAGACAGAATATTACTTGAAACGGACTGCCCTTTCCTTGCACCCGTTCCTAACCGCGGAAAGCGTAACGATTCATCGAATATCATCTACGTTGCCGAGCATATTGCAATGCTCTGGAACATGACACCTGATGAAGTTATCGAAATAACCAACGAAAACACAAAAAGACTCTTTAAGAAACTGTGCGAAGCACCTACCAAATGAGCCTTCTCCAATGGGAGAAGGGGGACCGCCGCAGGTGGTGGATGAGGTGAAATTATGAAAAAGTATGAGTTTGTTTGTAAAAGCGAATTAAAGGCTTTTTTGTTAAAAGTAATATTTTTCGGATTGTTTTTTGTGTTTGAAAGCGTAATTGTATTTTTTGAATTGAAGGAAGATGGATTTCCCAAATCGGATATTTTTTTCTGGATAGGAAGTTTTGTGGGGCAAGCACTTCTTATTGGTGCATTTCTTTGTGTTCGCTATAATGCATTGGTTGCACAGTATAAGATAACAAAAGACGGTGTTACAAACCGAATAATAAAACTTAATTGGAATAATATTAAGGAATGTAAGGTGTTCTTTCCCACATGGAAAAATATCCGCTATTTTCATAGCGAAATTGATCTACTGCCGGTAATATGCATGGGGTATGTAAAAAGCAGCAGTATTTTCTGGCAAAGCAAATTTAAAAGCGTGATCGTTCCTTTAACACAACGAAATTTAAAACTGATAGACGAATATTGGGTAAATAAAAGTCCCGAAATGCAGAAGATTATCGATGAAAATATAGGTTTTCCCGATTATATAGACAAATGGGATTTTTGGTGGCAATAAAATAAGGCAAGTGAAAACTTGCCTTATTTTCTGTTATCAGGGATAAATATGTTGAGTTTATCAGACTGTGAATAATTCAAATAAAATAATGCATATTAATTATATGAATATATGTAAAACTGATAAAACGAATTAAAAAATCTGCAAATATAAAACCTGATTGATAAAAAATG
>JAZULU010000086.1:0-6079 GCA_045603265.1 Clostridia bacterium | reverse complement strand
GTTCACACCGATCTTGAAGAGGTGGATGGCGATCTTAACGTAATTTCACCCTCAATGTTTTCAATGCAAAAGTTATCAAAAAATCAATCCCTTGCACCAACGCTTATTCAAAATAACGTTACCGGCTGTACCATGATGATTAACGGTGCTTTAAGAGCCCTTGCTTTAAAAAAGCAGGATACCGAAAATATGCTTATGCACGATTGGTTCCTGGCGATTCTTTGCCTTGCAACGGCTTTCGTGGGGTTTGTTGACGAGCCGTTGATCCTTTACCGTCAGCACGGAAACAACGAAGTGGGTGCAAAGGATGCAGGAAAAGCGTCTTACGTTATGAAAAAAGCAACTCAAATAAAAAAGAATAAAGAAAGCATAAAATCAACGTTTATTCAGGCTCGCGAAATTGCAGAGATATATAAAGACGAACTTGGCGAAAACTATGTAATAATTTCCGAATATGCAAAAAATCTTGACCGCAGAAAAATAAAAAGGCTTCATTCCGCCTTTAAACACGGTTTTTGGAAAAACACCTTTATAAGAAAAATAGGACAGATAATATTTATGTAAAAAGGTTGAAACATTACGTTTCAACCTTTAGTCTGCTGACAAAGTCAGCAGACTGTCAGTGTTCGAGAAACCCTTGCAAGCCAAGGCGCTGAACTTGCAAAAAAGGGAGTTTACAAAAGAGTAAATGACCGCATTTTGCAAGTGAAATGCAACGAAGGAAATAGCACCCTGCAAAATTTTTTGCAGGGTGCTATGTTTGTAAGGGTTTGTCAGTGCTCTGAAGGTTGAAACATTACGTTTCAACCTTTATTATACTCATTAAAACTAATCTTAATTTCAGTACCCTTGTTAGGTGTACTCTGCACGTCAATAAGTGCACCGTGGAAACTTGCGCCATGTTTTACAATGGAAAGACCAAGTCCCGTTCCGCCAACCTGCTTGGAGTGGCTTTTATCAACGCGGTAAAAACGCTCAAAAATTCTGCCGATGTGTTCATTGGAAATGCCGATACCCGTATCCTTTACCGAAACGATAACGCGGTTTTCTTTTTTTGTAACGGCAACGGTTACCTTTCCGCCCTCTTTATTATACTTTATGCCGTTATCGGCAAGGTTATAGATCATTTCTTCAACGATACCTTTTATGCCGAAGATGTATGCTTCATCGCCTTTTGCCTTAATTTTAACGTTTTTGCTTCCGGCAACTTTTTCAAGACGGGCGCAAACGTTTTTAACTATATCAAGAACGTTTATTGCATCTTTTTCCTCCATAATGGAGTTTTCATCCATCTGCGAAAGTTTAATAATATCGTTTACAAGGGTAATAAGCCGTCCCGATTCATCATGAATGCTTTTTGCAAACTTGGGAATATCTTCATTTTTAACAATTCCGCCTGCAAGGATTTCTGAAATACCGTAAATGGAAGTAAGGGGTGTTTTAAGTTCATGGGAAACATTGGAAGTAAACTCTCTGCGCATGGTTTCGCGCAGTTCTTCCTCAGTTTTATCAGATACAAGAATTACAACACCTGTAGTTTCATTATCGGTTACAAGGGGATTAGCGTAAACTCTGTACACTTTACCGGGCATAGTAAATTCTGACTGAGCAACAGCACCCGAAAGCGCTGACTTAACAGTAGAAACAAAACTTTCATTTTGGGAAAACTCAAAAACACCGTTAGCATCACCGCCATCTAAAAGCATTTTTCTTGCACGGGTATTTGAAAGAATTATTTCACCGCTTTTATCTGCAACAATAAGTCCTTCTGCCATATTTTCAGTTATTGCAAAAAATTCATCTTGCCTGCGTTTAAGTTCATAAATCTGCCGTGAAACAAGGGCTTCCTGCCTGACGATCTTTCTTAAAATCGGTTTTAATTCCGTATCACATTCATCAGGATCAACATCCTCAGGGTCAATATCGGTTAAAGTCTTGGCAATTCTTTTAGCAAAAAGATTTCCTGCAAAAATACCGCAAACACCGCCTAAAACGATGCCTAAAATCAACCCTGCTATATTAGGAATAACACATATAAAAACAGAAAACACCGTAACCGCAATTATTACGGTCAGTATCATATATTTAAAAATTCTTTCTTTCATGCTTTTGCCTGCTTCATTCTTTTTATAAGTTCGCGCACAGTACCCAATGCACCTTTAAAGGACGCTTTTATTCCTTTATTGTTGGTAAAATCTTCATCTTTTTCCCCTTGAATGTTGAATTCACCTTTATAAATGGAATGGTCTTTAAACTCATCATAAAGACTGCATACCGTATAAAATCCGTTTTTATCTATTTTATCAAACATAATGCTCAAGAGAAACACACAAAATTCCACGCATGTATAAGTGTTCTCAATGAAAAGCCGCCGCTTAAAAAGTGACACTCCCGCCGCAAAAAGATTATAGATGTAAAGGTCCTTATTTTCATACATCATTTGTGCGGTGCGAAGTGCTTTTTCATATTTTTCATTTTCAACCTGCACTTTGCAAACGTTGATTTTTGCTTTTACTTTTTTATATTCATATCTGCTTACAGAATCCTTGATCATTCCGCCCCAAAACGGTGTATCGATATATCTTCTGCCGCAACTGTATGCTTCTGCCATGTTTTCATCAAACATAATCGAAACGTGATTATATTCCTCTCCGGTAAAAGTTCTTATAAACTTGCCGACCTTATAAGGTGTTGACGAAAAAATTATATAAACATCTTTCATAATATCTTTGTCCTATCTTTGAATATTTCAGTTTCAATGTCAAAGGCTGCATAATCCACTTGACTTAGATTGCATAATTTATAAACCGATTTTTTGCCCATCTTATCGCCATCACAAAGAAATACCGACGTTTTTGCATTTGCTATCATCGTTTTTCTTAAAACGACGTCATCAAGAGAATAGTCGGTTATATTTCCTTCGTCATCTATGTACTGGGATGAAAAAAACAGTATATCGGGATAAAAGTTTTTTGCGCACTCAACAGTATAAGTGCCTAAAAGCACGTTTGATCTTAACTGCGCCTCACCGCCAAGGCAAATTGCCTTTATTCCATATTCCGACGCATCGGAAACCACTTTCATATTGTTGGATATCACCGTTATATTTTTAAATTGCTTTATATATTCAAGCATATATATGGAGGTTGACGACGATCCGTCAATCATTACGCTGATATTATCCCTTAAAAGAGAAGCCGCTTTAGATGCCGCACGCTTTTTCCCGACCATGTTTTTCTTAACGCGCACGTCAAAGGACGGTACTCCGATGTAACCTTCAGCAAGAACTACTCCGCCATGGTTCCGCTTTACAAGACCTTTTTGTTCAAGGCTGTTAAGATCACGCCTGATACTGGATGGGCTTGTATAAAGTACCTTTGAAAGTTCATTTACGCGAACAAATTTTTCAGTTTTAAGTATCTCCAAAATAGAGTTCTGTCTGGCAGAATTGCTCATTTTTTGCTCACTTTCTTTCAGATTTTTGCTCATTTGCCTATTTTTGCGCCGATACTTGCAAATTTTATCTATTAGATATATTATATATGTATAAACAAATTGTGTCAACAAGGAGATAAATATGGATAGATTTTCAGAGATTTTAAAAGGCATTAAAAATTGTCCCTGCGGAAGGGATCACAAAGTTCCCATGAAAAAAATCATATTAAAAGCAGGCGCATTAAACGAACTGCCTGAACTTATCACTTCTATCGGTGATTTTTCATGTGTTTCAATGATATCTGACCAAAACACCTACAAGGTTGCAGGTGAAAAAGTGGAAAAGTTATGTAATATTGCAGACTCCGTTGTGCTTGATCCCTATCATCTTCACGCCACAGAAAAAGCTGTTGCAACTGTAAAAGCAAACTTAAAAGCACCTTGTGAACTTTTGCTTGCAGTAGGCTCGGGAACCATTCACGATATAACGCGCTACGTTGCACACGAAATGGGCATACCCTTTATTTCCGTTCCCACCGCACCCAGCGTTGACGGTTTTGTTTCCAACGTTGCCGCAATGACGTTAGAAGGTGTAAAAGTAACGACTCCCGCCACTTGCCCCATTGCAGTCTGTGCCGATACAGAAATTCTTGCTTCTTCACCCAAACGTCTTATTGCATCAGGTTTTGCCGATCTTTTGGGAAAATATACCGCGTTAGCCGATTGGAAGATAACAACCCTTATAACGGGCGAATATATTTGCCAAAAAGTAATTGATCTTGAATATCAGGTAATTGACGATCTTATGGAAAATATTGACGGCATTAATAACCGTGATTACGAATCGATCGAAAATCTTATGTACGGTCTTATTCTTTCAGGTGCGGCAATTCAAATGGTAGGCTACTCACGCCCTGCTTCAGGTAGTGAGCATCACGTTTCACACTTCATTGAAATGAACGTTGTAAACGAAGAAAACGATGCCCTTCACGGTGAAAAAGTTGGTGTTGGTCTTGCTATGGTTTGCGATTTATATCATAAAGTTATGGCTTTAGATGATCTTGAAGACAGAATTACTGATAACAACGAACTTCCAAAAGCCAAGATTGAAGCCATGTTCAAGGATATTGCCCCCGGAATTTTCAAAGAAAATGCAAAAAATCCCCTTGAAAACGTTACACGCGATATGATAATTTCAAAACTTCCCCAGATAAGAGAAATTATCGACCAGTTACCTGATGGAAACAAAATGCGCGAAGTTTTAAAAAGTGTTGGTTGTCCGTGTACTCTTTCAGATATCGGATTAAGTGAGGATCTAAAGGATATTATTCTTTATTATGCCGCATTCTCACGTTCACGTCTCACATTTATGAGATTTATTCACATGATTGATTTTGGGTGATTTATTTATGAAAAACTTACCTTTATCAGTTTATAGCGGTGGGTACCATGAAGGTCATATACAGGGTGTTCAGGTGGATAAAGAAAACGGTTTTGTATATTTCGCCTTTACCACCATGCTTCTAAAAACCGATTTTTCGGGCAATGTTGTGGGTAGCGTTATAAACCTTGCAGGTCATTTAGGTTGCATTGCTTTTAACAGTAAAACAAACAAACTTTACGGTTCATTGGAATTAAAGCATGATATAATCGGTTCAGGCATAATGAAGATGACCGGCAAACAACTTTCTGATGAAGATGCCTTTTATCTTGTGGAATTTGATTGTGCTTCAATAACAAAGATGAATATGAATGCCGAAACTGACAACATTATGAAAGCGGTTTATCTTAAAGATGTTGTTCTTGATTATTCATCAACCGATGAAGGTTCCGGTAAAAAACATCGCTACGGTTGCAGCGGTATTGACGGCACTTCAATCGGTCCCGTTTTTGGCGGAACTGATGAAAAAATCATGGTTGCCTATGGTATATATTCTGAAACTGACCGTCAAGACAATGATTATCAAGTTATATTACAATATGACCTTTCGATTTTTGAAAAATACGGTCGATCACTTAATCAACTGGCACCCCATCATTCAGGTCCTGAAAAATATGAAGAAAAGTATTTCTTCTATACCGGCAACACAAACTTCGGAATTCAGAATCTTGAATATGACGCTTTTTCAAAAAACTGGTTTGTAGCCGTGTATCGAGGAAATAAGCCTGAATTTAAGAACTATCGCATGTTCTTTATTGACGGCACCGTTTCACCAAAAAGTTCCCCCCTTATTGGCAGGAACGGCGAAAGGGGACTTGTTCTCACTTCAGCAAAAATTGATGAGCCCGATGAAAAAGGTCTTTTTGGTTCAATGTTCCCCTACGGACAAACGGGCATGGCATCTATGGGCGACGGAATTTTCTACTTTTCATACGATAAAAGAGTTCCCGAAACAAATGAATTTTCCTCCGTTATTTACAAATATCGCTATATAGGAAAAGACCCGCTATTTACTATTGAAAATAATTAAGGACTATCATAGATAGTCCTTTTTTGTTGATCGGTGAGGTATACTATCAAGTGCAACACTTTAGCAAAATAAAATAGAAGTTCATACAGATCTCTGGTAGAATAGAGTTGTCACACCATAAACCACGAGAGGAGATCTGTATGAACTACCACCATCTTACCATAGAAGAACGC
>JAZULU010000085.1:0-12168 GCA_045603265.1 Clostridia bacterium | reverse complement strand
TTTGCAAAAAATCAATTTTTGTAACACTATTTTAACAATTAAACGTAAAAAAAGTAATCCACATTAAAAGTCCCGTAAAATACGCATTTTTTTATATTTCTGTGGATAACTTCTATTTTTTAAAAAAAGTTATCCACATTTAATATCCCCATTTTTCCTGACATATGAAATTATCCACAAATGAAAACCAAGTTATCAACACATGGTGGATAACTGTTTTTTGAAGATTTTTCTTCTTTCAAAAAAACGTTGTCAAGCATTTTTTTAAAATTTATTTGTAAATTTTATGTATATTTATTCACTTTAATGAATATTTACTTTCTGTATTTTTCAACAAGTTCATCTACCCAATCTTTGTCGGGACTTTCTATTGTTGCAAGGGGTCTTCCCGATGAAAGAGGCGTATCAGTCATAAACATGTATAGTTTTATGTTTCGATCTTGACCGTTTTTTATCATCGCATAGAATAACGCATACTCGTTATATCCATCCTTATATCCCAGAACTGAAAACGTGCCAAAGTCCTGTTTCATGGCAGCATGCTCATTCTTAATTACTGCAACCTCAGTTTTTTCTGTTTTTCCTGAAGAATCGGTAAAAAGTTCTTTTTCACATTCAGGAATAACAATACGCACCCCCTCTAACGGCAATCCGCTGAAGCCATCAATTACCGTGAAAGAAACCATTCCTGTTTCTGTTGTTTTTTGTTCTTTGTTAGCACATCCTGAAAATAGCATTACCATCAGTAAAATAAACACAATTATTTTTTTCAAAAAAAGCACCTCCCTATACCTTAATTATATTTTCCAAAACAGAATAAATGCTTTTTTTGCTATTTACAAACTTCACCGCCCATGGTATAATGTAAAAAACAGTTTTAAGGAGAAAAAATGAAAAAGTTTTTCATAATTTCACTTATAATCATTGCAATGTTAATTACACCCGTATTTGCATAAGAATCTATCAATGACTTCGACCATGTCATGGCACTCCCCCTCAATAAACGTTTATCCTTATATTGCTGACGGTGGTGAAGATTATTGTAAAACAAAAAAAGAAATAACAAAATATGATCCGTTGCAATAAACTGCAACGGATTTTTGTGAGGTACAAAAAATGAAATTAACAAAAATAGTAAAAGAAAACGCAAAAGAGTTTGGAGGTCTTCCTTTCTGGAGTTGGAATGACAAACTTGAAAAAGATGAACTTATTAGACAGATCCACAATATGAAAGATATCGGTCTTAACGGTTTTTTCATGCACGCCCGCGGTGGTTTGATAACTGAATATTGCTCAAATGAATGGTATGATTGTATCAATGCTTGCGTAGAAGAAGCAAAAAAACTTAATATGGAAGCATGGGCATATGATGAAAACGGTTGGCCATCAGGCTTTGCAGGCGGAAAACTTTTAAAAGATCCTAAAAATCATGTTGCCTATCTTACACATAAAATCGGTAAATTTGATGAAACTGCTTTTGCCGTTTACACCCTTAACGGAGATCAGGTTACCGAGCCTGCTGATGGAGAGTTTCTTAACGTTTACAGAGAATATTCATCCAGTTACGTCGATATTCTTGACAAAAGCATAATCAAAAAATTTATTGATGCAACTCACGAAGAATATAAAAAGCGTGTAGGCAAAAATTTCGGCAAAGCAATGCCAGGATTTTTTACCGATGAGCCTCAGTATTATCGCTACAATACCGCTTGGTCCGATACATTCTTAAAAAACTTTGAAGAAGCATACGGATACAGCGTTTTTAAGGCTATTCCAACCCTCTTTATTGATTTTGAAGGCGCAAAAGAAATGCGCTATGATTATTGGCTTTTGTGTCACAAGCAATATAATGAAAGTTTTGCAAAGCAGATCTACGATTGGTGTGAAGAAAACGGTGCAAAACTCACAGGACACAGCATCGAAGAAACTTCCCTTGCATTTCAAATGGTATGTTGCGGCGGTGTAATGCCTTTTTATGAATATGAGCATATCCCCGGCATGGATCATTTAGGAAGAATGTTTTATGATGATCTTGCGCCTAAACAATTAGGCTCAGTTGCCGCTCAATTAGATAAGAAAAAAGTACTTACCGAAACTTTCGCCCTCTGCGGATGGGACGTTTCACCCATTGAACTTAAACGTATCGCACAATGGCAGTTCGTTTCAGGAATAAATCTTATTTGCTCTCACCTTTATCCCTATTCCGAACGCGGCGAAAGAAAATACGATTATCCTGCTCATTACAGCGATCATCTGCCTTGGAATTCTTATTACAAAAAATTTAACGATTATTTTGCACACATTGGCGCACTTATGGCACAGGGCAAAGAAAACGCAAATGTGCTTATTCTTCATCCAATGCACTCATTATACCTTTACTATCAGCGTATTGCTTCCAATGAAAGTGTAAAACATATTGAAGCACCATTCCATGCACTTTTGGATAAGTATGGTGATAATTCAGTACAGTATCATTTAGGCGACGAAACAATCATTTCACGCCACGGAAAAGTAGAAAACAATAAATTTGTTATTGGATCATGTAAGTACGACTACGTTGTTATTCCTGAAACGGAAACGATTGATTCTTCCACTGCAAAACTACTTAAAGAGTTTATTAAAAATGGCGGAAAAATAGTTTTTGAAGGTAGCAAACCAACTCGTATTGACGGTAAATTTTCTGATCTTTCATGGCTTAATGCTAACGCCGACTTTGATGATATTCTTTCTTCCCGTGAAGCCTTCATTGAAAAAGATGGCATGCCAATAAATAAAATGCGTATTAATATCCGTACAACAGAAAACGGAAGAATTTTCTATATCGCAAACCTTACCGACAAAGAAATAAAAGGCGCATCACTTACAGTAAAAAACTGCAAGGGTCTGAAACAGATTCATATGCTCGACTTAAAGGAAGATACTCTTAATATTTCTAAAAACAAAAAAGACGTATATGCTTCCCTTGATTTTACCGACTCGGCTTCATACATGCTTTTCGAAACAAAAACCTTTACTAAAAAAGCACCTGCAAAAGAATTAACGGAAAAACTTAATATAAGTACAGATGACTTTGTGCTTTCAAAAAAGCCTGAAAACTGCATTGCCCTTGACTTTGCTTCAATATCCTTTGATGGCAAAAACTATGAGCCTGTACGTTATATCAAGCACGTTCACGAACTTTTACTTAAACGCAAGCACGAAGGAAAAGTTTATTTAAAATATACTTTTAATACTTCTTTTATTCCAAAAGATCTTTCCCTTTGTGTTGAGCCGTTAAAAAATCTTATGATCTTTATAAACGGCAAAGAAGTTTCTCTTACCGATACTTGGCGCATTGACAGAAGTTTCAAACTTGCCCCTATTTCAGAGGTTGCCGTTAAAGGCAAAAACGAAGTTGTTTTATGCTTTGATTACTATCAATCACAAAAAGTATATGACGTACTTTTCCAGGACGTTATGGAGTCTTTGCGCAACTGTCTTTCACTTGATACGGAAATTGAAGCAGTTTATCTTTTCGGTTCCTTTGGTGTACGTTCAGATAAAAAATATACTATAGGTGAATCAAACTCCCGCTTAAACGACGGTAATTTTACTCTCACAAAGCAAAAACGCACTATAAAACTTTCTGATATAACAAGTGATCTTTATCCATTCTTCCACGGAAAGATCACCGTCAAAAAGTCTTTTAATATCAAAGAGGGTGATTATGTTATTTCGCTTCCGGGAAGATATGCAATCTGCAATCTTTTCATAAACAATAAAAAGATTAAAACACTTATCTTTGACCGCACAGCAAACGTCCATCTTAAAGAAGGTGAAAACGTAATAAAACTTGAACTCATTAATTCATTAAGAAACACATTAGGACCTCTCCACCACATGAGTGATGAATCCCTTGCAGTAGTCCCCAACAGTTTCACCTTTGAGGGACAGTGGAGTGAAGTTTCTGTTGCCAAAGAATATAAAGAACGTTATTCTTTCATGCACTTTGGAATTGATGAAATAAAAATATTCAAGTAAATATAGAATTTTAGAAAAACTATAATTTTTGTTGAAAACGCCGTTATCCATTGACTTTACATACTTTTTACTGCACTTTGTGATATTTTCGAAAAAATTTGACAAATATATCGTTAAAGTGTATAATATGCTTGTATTAATAGTTAAAGTAAGTTACTGCGCCCGTTGCGCAGCACATGAGATATAGGAGAAATCGGCTCCACAAAAGCCTGATGTACAGGCTCAACAAAATAAAATTCACGAGGATTACATATATGACATCAGCATGGTTAAATATTCTGAATTGGGATTGGTTACACCTGGATTTTCAGTCTATCCCCTGGCTCAATGCCATTAATATTGCCACAAGCATTCTTTTGACACTTTGTTTCTCATATCAGTTTTTCTATATTATATTAGCAATTTTTGCGAAGCCTAAAAAATTTAAGGATGTTGAGCAAGTTCACCGTTACGCCATTATGATTTCGGCGCGAAACGAAGAAAATGTTATAGGATATCTTATTGACAGTATCCAAGCAAACGATTATCCCCAGGAACTTCTTGATATTTACGTTGTTGCAGATAACTGTACTGACTCAACTGCCGAACTTTCACGCAAAAAAGGCGCTTTTGTTTATGAGCGTTTTGATCAGAAACTTTTAGGAAAAGGTTATGCACTCAATTTCCTTTTACAGAACATTGATAAAGAAAAAGGCATTGAGTATTATGATGGCTATTTCGTTTTTGATGCTGATAATCTTCTTGATAAGCATTATATCTCAGAAATGGACAAGTGTTTCTCAGAAGGAAGCAGAATCATTACAAGTTACCGCAACTCCAAAAACTACGGCAGCAACTGGATTTCAGCAGGCTATGCCCTCTGGTTTATCCGTGAAGCACGTTATCTTAACAACCCCCGTTTCTTATTAAATACATCTTGTGCAGTTTCTGGAACAGGTTTCCTTGTTCACCACGATATTATTAAAAAGCAAGGCGGTTGGAAACACTATCTTTTAACAGAAGATATTGAATTTACTATTGATAACGTTATTCAGGGCGAAAAAGTTGGTTACTGTCACAGCGCGATGCTTTATGATGAGCAACCAACAAGTTTCAAGCAATCCTGGCGTCAACGCCTTCGTTGGTCAAAAGGATTTTTGCAGGTCATCTCAAAATACGGTTTTAAGCTTATTAAAAAGATCTTCAAACTTCAAGGATGGTCTTCATTTGATATGCTTATGACTATCGCCCCCGCATTCTTCATTACAGTATCAAATTTCTTTATAAACTTTGGTGCACTTGTTTATTCGTTGATTTTTGAACCCAAATATGCCTTTGCCGTTACAATCGGTATGATTAATGCAGGTATTGGTGCATATGCGTTGTTGTTTGTTGTAGGTATCGTTACTTTGATCGGTGAATGGAAGCAGATTCACTGCTCTGTGGGAAGAAAAATCGGATCTATATTTACTTTCCCTTTTTTCATCCTCACCTACATTCCCATTTCCATTCAGGCTTTATTTACTAAAGTTGAATGGAAACCCATTGAACACACATACTCTGTTTCAATGGACGAGATAGAAAAAGAAAATCAATAAAATTTAAAGCCACGAATTTTTCGTGGCTTTTCTTTTTTATTCAAAAAACTTAAATTTAATATTATGGATTTTTGTTTCTCCGGATTTTAATATTTCAAGTTTTCCGCTTTCGCGCATCTTATCTCTTCCATCCGGATTACAGTTGCCCGGCTCAAGCCCCATAACATACTCACCCTCACCCATCATTTTCCACTGAGTAAAGAATGGTAATTCTTTTGTATCAAAGGTCATTTCAACACCTTTTTTTATATCGTTGTTATAAAGAGATACCGTTGGTGTTTCATTTTCAAACTCATGATAATAACACATTTCAACGTAACCGTTTTGGGGTTTCTCACATACTTGCCATTTATCTATTCCCGTTTCAGAGTGCTCGTTTCTGGCAATCACGTTATTTGAAGGAATAGTAAGAATTGCACTTTCACTTAATAAAGGATATCCCATATTGCAGTGATAAAGCATCTGCAACGGCGAATCTTCAAAGCCTATATTTTTTATAACGTCTTTTAAATAAATAACGTTTTCGTTTATAGGACAGATATATTCCCTTTCAAGAAGAAGTTTTTTGCTAAAAAGATAGGCATCACGAATTGTTGCTTTAATGTGTATTTCATTATTTTCAACATACCAGCAATATTTTTCCGCAGGAATATGCGAAACTGTGCCGTGCAAAGGTAATTCTTCGTTATCATCTACGCAAGGATTACCAACATTTCTTAAACCGCAAGTGGTCATAAAGCCTGCCGTAAATGATTTTAAAAAGTTTGTGCCTAAATTATCATAATAAGTTGGTGCAACATAACCACAAGGGCCTATAAAGGCAAAATTATCGCCCTTTAAACTTAATTCCGATATATCTGCGCATCTGTCAAGAGATACGGTAAATTCAAGGCCTTTGGCGTTTTTTACAAGCAATACACGCATGCCGTCAGCCTTGCCTCCTGCAAGACGTGCCTCTTTTACAGAATAGAGTTGCATAACATTTCCAACGTACTTGTTCATTATAAATTCTCCTTTTTAATTTCTTTGGGAGTCTTTCCCGTTTCTTTTTTAATAAGTTTAGTTAAATAATTGGCATCCATTATACCAACCTCATCAGCAACACGATAAATGGGAATATCTTCTTCTGATAAAAGCCTGATCGCCTTTTTTATCCGTTGCTTGCGAATATATTCACTTATACCCATATTAAAGGCTTCTTTGGATATATTATATAACGTTCCGCTCGAAATTGCAAACTCTGAAGTGATTTTTTTAATGTTGACGTCTTTTATATTATCAGAAATATATCTGCTTATGTGTAGTGATAAACTTTCTCTCCTTAAATTCAACACTTTCTTAAAATGAACGTATGATGCACACATACTTATGAGCCGTGCCGATGCAGAAACAATATTTTTATGAGTATATTCCTTCTTATTAAGTGTATCAATCAACTTCTCTTCATTATTAAGTTTAAGACTTTTGATCTTTCTTATAATTTCTTCTTTGGAGTTTTCTTCAAGCATCTGTCCGAACAAAATAAAGCCGATAATATCTTCTCTATCATAAATGGGAGTTACTGCCTCTGTCAATCCCATATGGCATTTATATATGTACATATCGCCTTTTTTTCTACACTCTGAAAAACCTTTTTTATCACATTCAATGCATTTTTTTGCAAGTTCTTTATGCTTGCGTATTTCACTGCAGAATTCACCCATTGAAAGAGGATGTGCATAGATATTATTCATTTCGCCATCATATATAACTGCCTTGATCCTCGTTATTTCATATATATCTTCACATATATCCTTTAAAAGATCCACATTATTCATCTTATCACCGACATTAATATATCATAAAAAACAAGTAATTTCAATAATAATTGTTTGAAATTACTATTTTTTTGTGTATTTATGTCTGTTATTACTTTAAAAATGCAACTATAATATATTCAAAGGAGTTGATTTTATGTGGTATAGCAACTTATACAGACGTCATTTACTTGATATGCATATCGAAGATTGGGACGAAAAATTTTTATCTGAATTTTCGCCTGAAGAATACGTTCAAAACTTAAAAAAAGCGAACATAAACTATGCTATGATATATTTGCAATCTCACGCCGGATTATGCTATTTCCCCACAAAAGCAGGAACGATGCACAAGGCTTTTGAAAAAGAACCGGATAAAATGAAAAAGCTTATTGATCTTTGCCACGAAAATAATATTAAAGTTTGTGGATACTACAGTCTTTTTTATAACACACGAGAGCATGACAATCATCCTGAATGGCGACAGATAAACGCTGACGGCAAGTCTAACCGTGAATCGAAATTAGAAAAAGTAGATCTTGATTTTTCTTCAGCAAGCTCTGCTCGATACGGAATTATCTGTCCAAATAACCCATATCAGCAAAAATTTGTTTGTGATCAAATTGACGAAATGCTTGATTATTTTACCATTGACGCATTATTTTTCGATATGCCTTTTTGGGCGGGAACTTGTTATTGTAAGCATTGTCAAAAAGAATACAATAAAATATTTTCAACGGATATTCCTTTATTGAAATCTGATGAATACATCTATCTTAATAAGGAAGAAAAGAAAAAATATATTCAGCGCGTAGAGTTTGCAAACATTACTATGGGCAAGGTTATTCGCCTTTTCACTGATCACGTTAAAAAGAGATGTCCTGATATGCCCATTGAACATAACTTCGCATCATCTATTGCATCAAAATCAATTTCAGGGTGCGGTGAAGAGGTTGCACAATGTTGTGATTACGTTGGCGGAGACCTTTACGGTGATATGTTTAATCACGCTTTTGCCTGCAAATACTTTAAAAACATTTCAAAAAATCAGCCTTTTGAGCAAATGTTTTCACGTTGCAAGCCATCGCTGGGCACTCACACTCTCACAAAGTCAACAGATGAAATGAAAGTAGCTCTTTCATCGACTATGGCGCACCATGGTGCAACACTTCTCATAGATGCTATTGATCTTGTCGGTACGATGGATTCTCGTTTATATGACCGCATTGGCGAAATTTTTGACTTTCAAAAGCCTTATGAAAATTATTTTACCGGAGAAATGGCAGAAGATATCGGCATTTATTTTGGACTTCGCAGTAAGCTTACTTATGCTCACGCAAACAGTAAGGACTGCTGTAAAACACTTTCATCAAACCTTATCCGCCTTAATGTTCCGCACGGCATAATAAACTCTTTTTCTGATTTTTCAAAGCATAAGTACGTTATTGCTCCTATTTTCGGAAAACTCGAAAGTACCGATAAAATAATTTCTTACGTCGAAAATGGCGGAACGCTTTTTATAAGCGGTATGGAAAACGAAGATTTAGTTAAAACACTTACAGGAAACAAGCTTATCGACATAACCGAGGAAAAGAACACCTACATAGTGCCTCAAAAAGAATTTGAAGAACTTTTTGAAG
This sequence comes from Clostridia bacterium, assembly GCA_045603265.1. Taxonomy (GTDB): domain Bacteria; phylum Bacillota; class Clostridia; order Christensenellales; family QALW01; genus UMGS1322. The sequence goes on along the minus strand of JAZULU010000085.1, from coordinate 3,135 downwards.
GCTTTAATGAAAAATACCCTTTGCCCTATGACGGTTATGCCCCTATAGTAAAAACAGGAAAAGAAACAACTGTTCTTGCAACGCTTAACGTTCCTGCCACGAAGCCTACAGAAACACGATTTGCTTCAATACACTCAAATCCACCTTTTATAAATACCGACATACCTATGATTACATTGAATAACTTTGGCAAGGGTAAGGTTATATGGTCTGCTGTTTCTTTCGAAGGAAAAACCATTTGGAAAAATGATAATTCAGGCGAAAACTATATTGAATATACACAAATTTTATTGAATCTTCTTAAATATACTTCGCCTAAGGATTTTAGTTTTTCATCAGATGCACCAACTAACGTTGAAATTACAATGTTTAAAAATGAAGATTCTTATACCATAAACACCTATCTTTTAACAAACGAACCTAAAATATTCCCCATTATGCCATTTAATATAACCGTAAAAGCAGAAAAAGCACCTAAAAAGGTACTGTTACTTCCTAACGAAGAACCTATGCAATTTACCTACGAAAGTGGTAATATTGCCTTTAAAACGCGTGTGCTTAATTTCTTTGATATGTATAAAATTCAATTTTGAGGAGATATAAAAATATGTCAAAAGCAAAAGATCTGTTAATTGAAGGAGAAGGTGTATATCGCCTTGCACCTACATGGGTTCCTCGTTCATTCTGCCGCCCCGGCAAAAGAATAAAACTTCATCCTGATGATTACTATGTGCGCGGTCTTGAAAAAGGCGGTATTGACGAAAGATGGTTTGCATCAACCACTTGGGCAGAAAACGGTTCCGATACCCCTGAAGACGAAGGCTTGAGTTACATTGTTTCAAAAGATGGAAACGAAAAGATTCTTTTAAAGGATGCCGTTACAGAATTAAAGGGTGAGCTTATAGGTGAAGAACTTTGGAACAAATATAAAGGCTGGCCTATGTTCTCAAAATTTTTTGATAATGAAGGTCCTCTACCCCACCATATTCATCACAGAGATGAGCACGCTTCACGTGTTAATGCAAAGGGCAAACCTGAAATGTACTTTTTCCCTGCACAGATGAACAATCACGGCGGAGAATTCCCTTTTACTTTCTTCGGATTAAAGCCTGATACAACAAAAGAGAAAGTCAAAGAGGTTTTACAAAACTTTTCAAAAGGCGATAACGAACTTTTGGATATTTCCCAGGCTTATAAAATTACTCTTGATACTGGTTGGGACGTGCCTCCGGGAGTATTGCACGCGCCTGCAAGCCTTTGTACCTATGAGCCTCAATTCGCAAGCGACGTTTATGCAATGTATCAATCAGTTCTCTATGGCGGACATTGTGTTCCCGAAAACCTTTTGTGGAAAAATTGCCCCGAAGAAGAGATCGGTAATTTTGATTATCTCATCGACGTTATTGATTGGGACAAAAATGTTGACAAAGATTTTGCCCAAAAACATTTTATGAGGCCTATAACTATTTGGGAAGACGAAAAAGGCAAGGAAGAATGGATATGCTATAAATGCCCCGAAGTTTCAGCAAAGCGGTTAACTATAAATCCCGGTGAAACAAAGGTCGTAACAGATATGGCGGCATACGGCTTTATTCTGATCGAGGGTTACGGTAAATTCGGTGCATGGGATATTTCAACACCTACTTTGATCCGTTACGGTGAACTTACAAACGATGAGTTCTTTGTTTCTGAAGAAGCCGCAAAAAAGGGCATAAAAATAACAAACACTTCATCAACCGAGCCCCTTGTTATGCTTAAGCATTTTGCCGAAAATCCCGAACTAAAAAATCTGCAAAAAAGACTTTAGGCTATTGTCTAAAGTCTTTTATCATCTCAATAAATTTTCTTGCGCTTTTAGATAAAAATTTGTTTTTATTCCACCAAACATAGGTTTTTCGTTCAATATTTGTATCTTTTAAAACGATATTATCGCTAAAAAGTCCTTTCCACGAAACACTGGGAACTATCGCGATCCCCATTCCCATTTCTACATATTTTCGCACATAAAAGGGATCGTCAGTTTGAATTGCAACGTTAGGTTCAAAACCTAAATTATTGCAAAACAATTTGGTGTATCTGAACATACTGCTTTCAGGGGGCATTGTAATAAACCGTTCCTTTGAAAAATTAGCATTACTATTTTCCGCAAGCGGATTATCTTTATTCATTGCGATACACATTTTTTCCTCAACAAGAAGTATTTTTTCAGCATTTTCCCAAGGCGAAATATCTGAAATTATTATATCGAAATCATCACCGTCATTCTGATGTTTGATTATAAAATTTATTTTACCGTATTGAAGTTTGAATTTTTCTATAAATTCCGTTACAGTTCTTCTGTTTGTTGAAATTAAAATTTTAATTTCACCCGAAAAATCTTCTTCATCATCAATTTTTATTTTGGCTTCTTCAAGAAGATCAAGGGCTCTTTGGGCATAATCAAAAAATATCTTCCCTTGTTCGTTAAGTGAAAGACTGTTGGCACTTCTGTAAAAAAGGCTGGCACCAAGTTCATTTTCAAGCCTTTTAATTGTCTGCGAGATATTTGATACGGGCACATTAAAATGCTGTGCGGTTTTTGAAAAGTTCTGTATTTTTGCCGCATAACAAAAATATCTAAGTTGTAAAATCTCCATAATTACACCTCTAAAATTATTTTACCATAACTTTAAAGTTAAAGCAACTATATCTTATTTGCTACTTTACAAATAAATTACTTTTATATACAATAATTAAGAGGTGAAAAAAATGATAACAGAAATTTTAGAAGCAGTAATGGTAATTTGTTTTGGCATTTCATGGCCTATGTCCATTATGAAATCCTATAAAAGCCGTACTGCAAAAGGCAAAAGTTTATTCTTTTTATTTATGATATGGATCGGCTATGTTGCAGGTATTATCTGGAAAGTTATTGAATGTGTTAATGGAAACGGTTTTAAATATCCTTCCTATTTCTACATACTTAACCTTGTAATGGTTTCAACAGATATAGTTCTTTACTTCCGCAACAGAAAGCTTGATAAGGAAAAAGAAAATGAATAGTTTGTTAGATATAAAGTACGCAGAAAACGAAGAAAATCTTTTGGATATATTCACTCCCGAAAATGTTGAAAACGCACCTGTATACATATTCTT
>JAZULU010000084.1:0-4086 GCA_045603265.1 Clostridia bacterium | reverse complement strand
AGCATTTTTTGCGCCACAAGTCAAAAAGAATTTCATTTTTTGTTTGTTCAGAGAAAACAATTTCACCGCTTTTTATTGCATCAAGAACGTTACTAAACGTTTCATATTTAAAGTATAAATTAGAAAACTGAGAAACATTCAACTTTTCCCTGTTGTTCAGGTAAAGCCAAAACAATTCATCTGAAGATAAAATAAAAATCACACTCCAAACGATACAAAGTAAATACAATATTATAATAAAAACTTTTCCGTGTCAAGAAAAAAATAAGCACTCTTTTGTCGCGAGCGCTTATTTTCCTTAATTTTTTTCAAAACATTCACAATTCTTATTTTACGATTTCGCCCGAAGGTTTGCTTCCTATATATTTCGTATAGGCCCGATAAAACGCAGAATAATCATTGAATCCGCTCATTGTTGCAGCAGTTGATGCCTGGCAACCTTCGGAAATGAGTTGCTGTGCCATAACAACCCTTTTTCTTATAATATATTCCATTACAGGTAACCCGGTATGTTTTTTGAACATATGACCTAAATGATACTTACTTATAAAAAATTTATCAGCCAATTCTTCAAGTCTTATATGTGATGAAATATTTTCATTTATATAATTTACAATCCTTGTAATTAACTTTTCGCCTGATTCATGCTCAGGATTGATTGCAAATTCATTATGTAATACAACAAGAAGTTCGTTTAAAATAAGTTTTGCCATTATTGATCGCTCAGGCTCATTAAGTTCAACACAAGATGATATTCGTTCAAAAGTTGCCGGAATATTTTGCTTAATATCCGGATAAATATTGTTGACGCCAAGTTCTCTACTATGAAAAATATCCAGTAACAAAGCAGGATTCTCAAAAACAGTTGATTCATCAAAGTGAACAACAAGGCGTTCATATGTCGTTTTCGAAGATATATTTATGCAATGAAATTCTCTCGGTCTAAAAACTAAAAGACAACCAGGATAAATTGTGTATTTAGAACCTTCTACAAAAAAAGTTCCATTTCCTCTCTTAATATATATTATCTCATACATGTTGTGGCAATGCCGAGAAAACTCTGTAGGAGACGGATGATCATCTATTGTATGATGATAATAAAAACCTTTAAATCGAATATGATTACCTTTTTCCATAAAAAAACCTTAATACATTGAATTTTGTTTGAGAATTTTTAAAAAAAACAGCATTATTTGCAATGTTAATTTTTTCTCAAATATAGTATAATACTATTTAGAAAAAAATTCAACAAAAAATTTTGAGGTGATTTTTATGATTATTGGTGCACAGTTATATTCAGTAAGGGACAAATGCTCAAACGCAGAAGATATTAAAGCAACTTTTGCAGAAATGAAAAAATTGGGATATACTTCTGTTCAAGTAAGTGGTTTTGCATATGATGCAGAAGTTGTTCGTCAGGCCGCATTGGAAAATGATTTGCATATTGGTTTGACTCACACTCCCATTCCTGAAATAATAAACGATACCGATGAAGTTATAAGAAAACATAAACTTATCGGTGCAGATATGGTTGGTATCGGCGGTGGTTTTCAATATTTAGATGAAAACCGTGTTGTTGACGTTGATAAAATGATCGAAGAACTTACTCCTGCTGTGAAAAAGATTAATGAAGCAGGTTTATTATTCGGTTATCACAATCATGACTTTGAGTTTTTTGGCGAAGTAGGATCAAGAACTATTGATAAAATTTTTGAAAAAACCGATTGGATGATTATTCTTGATACAGGTTGGGCTGATCTTGCAGGCGCTGATATTGTTGAAACGATTCATAGATTTAAAGATCGTCTTAAATATGTGCATTTAAAAGATTTTGACAAAACTCCTGCCGAAGACGGTACTCCCGGCAGACTTATTACCCCGTTATATTATGGTCAAACACCTATTGATTTAATTATCAAAACATTAGAAGAAGTAAATACTGTTGCTGCCTATGTTGAACAGGATAATGCTCCTAATTCAGGCGACAGTTGGAATGAAATGAAAAAAAGCATTGATGGCCTTAAAAAGAAAGGATGGATTTAATTATGGCTAAATATATTTTAACTGGCTTTGCTGACGAAGCCGCAGGCGATCTTAATGGTCAAATTGCCGCACTTAAACGCAATAATATGGGTTATATTGAAGTTAGAAACGTTGCAGGCAAATGTATCATTGACTATTCCGAGGAAGAACTTGAAGAAATAGCTCAACAATTAAATGATGCAGGTATTAAAGTTTCATCTATCGGCTCACCTATTGGCAAATATAATATTGTTGATGACTTCGAACCTCATTTTGAGCGATTTAAGAAAGCAGTTAAAACAGCACAAATTCTCGGAACAAAAAATATCCGTATGTTCAGTTTCTTTATTCCCGATGGTGAAAAAGCCAGAGATTACAGAGACGAAGTTATGAAGCGCCTTAATGCTATGGTTGAGTATGCTGAAAAAGAAGGTGTCCTTCTTTGCCATGAAAACGAAGCAAAAATTTACGGATGTTTACCTGAAGAAGTTAAAGATATTCTTGAAAACGTTAAAGGTATCAGAGGTATTTTTGACCCAGCAAACTACATAATGGACGATGCTGATATAACTTGGGCTGTTGATAATACAAAAAACTATATTGAATATCTTCATATTAAAGATGCTTGCCTTGACGGACATATAATTGTTCCTGCAGGTCATGGTGACGGTAAGATCTCAGAAGTTCTTACAAAGATATCTGAAGTAAAAGATGATGAAACTTTCGTTTCTGTTGAGCCTCACTTGTTTGCTTTTATGGGCTATTCAAATCTTGATACAAGAGAATTAAAACATAAATTCCATTTTGAAAATCAGAACGAATCTTTTGATGCGGCAGTAAACGCACTTAAGGATATATTAAAAAATTTAGGATATGTTGAAGGAGAAGATAAAGTATGGAAAAAGTAAGATTTGGTATTATCGGTGTTGGTAATATGGGTTCAGGTCATTTAAGAAATTTGTTAAACAACAAAATTAAAAATGGTATTGTTACGGCTATTGCAGATATTGATCCTGCAAAACTTGAAAACGCAAAAGTTATTATTAATGATAACAATCCATATGCTGCCGATACAGTTAATTTTTACAATTCAGGTGATGAACTTATTGCCGCAAAAACTTGTGATGTAGTAGTTGTTGCTATCCCCCATTATTTCCACCCCGAATATGCTATTAAGGCATTAAAAAATGGAATGAATGCTATTGTTGAAAAACCTGCAGGCGTTTATACCCTTCAGGTTGAAGAAATGCTTGAAGAAGCAAAAAAACATCCTGAATTAAAACTTGGTATTATGTTTAACCAGAGAACAAATCCCGCTTTCAAACTTATGAAGAAAATGATTGCAGACGGCGAACTTGGTGAAATCAAGCGTCTTAACTGGATTATTACAAACTGGTACAGAAATCAGCTTTATTACAACAGTGGCGGATGGCGTGCTACATGGGAAGGCGAAGGCGGCGGTGTTCTTTATAACCAGGCTCCCCATAACATTGACCTTTTCCAGTGGATTCCCGATATGATGCCTAATAAAGTTCGTGCATTCTGTCATTTTGGTAAATGGCATGACATCGAAGTTGAAGATGATGTGACTGCATACTTCGAGTATCCTAATGGCGCAACCGGTGTATTTATCACAACTACCGCAGATGCTCCAGGAACTAACCGTTTTGAAGTTACCGGTGACAAAGGAACTCTTATTTTTGACAACGGAAAGCTTACTTTCAAAAAGCTTGATACACCTATCAGCAAACATCTTATCGAAGCAGATGCACCCTTCGGAACACCTAATTGTGAGGTTATCGAACTTACTCCAGAAGGCGAAAATACACAGCACGTTGGAATTCTTAATAACTTTGCAGATGCAGTTCTCGGTATCGAAGAACTTTATGCTCCTGCCTCTGACGGTATTAAGGGTGTTACTCTTGCAAATGCTATGCTTCTTTCAACCTGGACAAACGAAACGATCGATCTTCCTTTTGACGGCAAGAAATTCTATGATCTTCTTCAGGATAAGATCAAAAATTCTACAGTTGTAAAGAAAGAAGTTAAATCAGCAGGTTCTGC
>JAZULU010000083.1:0-4380 GCA_045603265.1 Clostridia bacterium | reverse complement strand
TAATATTAACATAGGATAAAACTGTGTTCAATATAATATTTTTATCTGAAATTAAATTTCTTTTATCCAAAAAATAAACTTCCGGCATTTTTATTTTGCAGGAGCATAAAAATAATTATACACTGCTTGCGCGCTTGCCTTATTCATTCCGTCAACTCTTTCATCGTCTCCTTATCTAGCCTGTTTAATTGTTGAAACTGTTGAGAACTTTCTTAATAGGGCTTTTTTTCGTGTTGAGCCAATATGTGGAATATTATCAAGTTGAGAAATAAGTGAGTGCTTGCCACGCAAACTTCTGTGAAATGTAATTGCAAATCTATGCGCTTCGTCACGAATCGCCTGCAAAATCTGTAATGATGGGGCAGAACGATCAAGAATTAAAGGCATTGATGAATATGGCAAATATATTTCTTCAAGTTTTTCGGCAAGACCTATAACAGCAACATCGAAATTAAGTTTGTTTTTAATAATTTCCAATGCTGAACTAAGTTGTCCCTTTCCACCGTCGATCACAATAAGATCAGGAAACTTTTCAAAGCCTGTTTTTTGAGTTAAATAGTCATTATAACGGCGTGAAACGACTTCTTGCATTGAAGCATAGTCGTTATTTCCTTGATGGGTTTTGAAAGGTCTATATTCTTTTTTATCAGGTTTACCGTTAGTGAAAACAACCATTGAAGCAACGGTATCTGTTCCTTGAATATGAGAAATATCAAAACATTCAATTCGTTTTGGAAGCGTTTTAAGGCCTAAATAAGACTTTAATTCTTCAAGACCGTTAATTATACGTTCTTCTTTATAAGTGATGCTTAATGTGGACTTTTCAAGTTTTTCACGGGCGTTTCGTTTTGCCATTAAACATAATTCAAATTTTTTGCCTCGCTGAGCAAGATGGATTTTAACGTTCTTTCTATTTTGCTCAGATATTAGTTGTTCGATGATTTCTTTATCTTCGGGAAGAACATCGCAAACAATTTCTTTAGGGCAAAGTTCGCCCTCTGAATAATGCTGAATTATATATTTTGAAAGAATTTGTGCTTCATTATCGTAGGTTATATCTTGTTGTTCAATGGTATTGGCACCAATGAGTCTGCCCATACGGATATAGAGAGAACAAATAACAGCATAGGTGTCCCTTAAAACTACGGAAATAACGTCAATATTCTCGTTTTTATCAAGAACAATTTTTTGCTTATTAAGAATTTCATCTGCTTTTATCAGTTTATCACGTAATTCTGCTGCAAGTTCAAACTCAAGTTTCTCGGAAGCACGTTCCATTTTTGTTTTTATTTTATCAAGAATTTCAGAATTGTTACCCTTTAAGAAAGAAATTATTCCTTCAACGTTCTTTTTGTATTTTTCTCTATCGGGAGAAACACATGGGGCAGGACAACGATCAATATGATATTTAAGACAAGGTCTTATATTTTTTTGTTTAGTAAAATCATAATTGCACGTTTTTAACGGAAAAACTTCCGTTGCAATATCTGCTATTGCTTTTGCACTTCCTGCGCCATGATAGGGGCCGAAATACTGTGCACCGTCAAACTCCATTTTTCGTGCAAGTTCTAACTTTGGAAAACTTTCTTTTGTGTTGATTTTTAAATAAGGATAGCCCTTATCATCTTTTAAAAGTATATTATATTTAGGCTTATATTTTTTTATTAAATTGTTTTCCAACAAAAGTGCTTCAAGTTCATTTGCAGTAACAATATAGTTTATATCTGAAATATTTGAAACGAGTGTTCGTGTTTTTAAATTAAGATCGCCTGAATGAAAATACGAACGCACACGGTTTTTCAGGCTTCGTGCTTTACCTACATAAATAACCGTATCGTTCGCATCTTTATAAATATACACTCCCGGTTCATTCGGGAGTGTTTTTAAAATATTTTCCATATTATTCAAAATCGCTTACGTGGAGCATACCTTGAAGAAGAATCTGACCAATATGATCATCATCGAGAGAATAATAAACAACTTTAGCCTCTCTTCGATATTTTACGATTCTACTGTTACGCAGTGTTTTTAACTGATGCGAAACCGTTGATTGATTCATATCAAGTGTAGCGGCAATATCTGAAACACACATTTCATTCATTGTAAGAAGATATAAAATTTTAAGTCTTGATTCATCTGAAAACAGTTTGAAAAAATCAGCAAGACTCATAAGACTTCTTTCGTCAATAAGTCTTTGTGACATGGTTTCAACCAAATCAGTATTTATAACAGGTCTGTTTTCTGAAATTTCACTCATAATAATATCTCCTAAGTAATAATTATCACATATAGTATAGCCCAAAAACACCATATTTGTCAATATAAAATATTTGAAATATTCATATTTGTTCTTGCATAGTATTTTTTGAGGTGAGTTTTTTGAAAAAATACTTGTATATTATATGTGCAATTCTTTTAATTGGTATAATTATTTTTGAATTAAGTGAAACAAATACATATACAACCACATTTTTACTACAAAAAGAAAATAAACCGATTTATTGTGTTGATACCGATGAAAAAAAAGTCGCAATAAGTTTCGATGCAGCGTGGGGAGCTGATAAAACTGAGAAAATACTTGATATACTTGATTGTTATGAAGTTCATGCTACTTTTTTTCTTGTGGGATTTTGGGTTGAAAAATATCCCGACATGGTTAAAGAAATTGATTCGCGAGGATATGAGATAGGAAATCATTCACAAAATCATCCTCAAATGACTTCACTATCAGTTGAACAAATGAAGAACGAAATAATTTCTGTAAATGAACAAATTTATAAATTAACAGGCAAAACACCAAGTGTTTTTCGGCCGCCATACGGTGATTACAACAATACTGTTGTTTCGACTTTACAACAACTAAATATGCATACGATTCAATGGTCTATAGATTCTCTTGATTGGAAAGAATTTGGAAAAAACGATATAATTAACCGCGTTACAAAAAAAGTAAAAAGTGGGGATATTATTCTTTTTCATAACAATGCTAAATATACTCCGGACGCTCTACCTGAAATTTTAGAATATCTTCAAAATAATGGTTACTCGGTATGCTCAGTTGGCGAATTGATATATAAAAATGATTATATTGTAAATAATCAGGGAATTCAAAAGAAAAATGTACAGTAATATTATCTAATTTTCACAAACCAAACAATGATACAACACAAAAATATATTAAAATGTAATAAAACAGTAATAAATTTAATTATGAACTCATATATTAAAACAGATACTAAAATTACATTACGGGAGGCAGATTTTATTATGGTTCAGCCAACAAATAACAAAATAAAATTATGTGGTACGGTGTTAGATGTTCCCACATTCAGTCACGAAGTATTTGGTGAAAGTTTTTATACTTTTAAACTTGAAATCAAGAGATTATCCGGTCAAAATGACATTTTGCCCATAATCGTTTCGGAACGTTTGATATCAGATATGGATATAATAACGGGTAATCGTTTTATTATTGAAGGACAGTTGCGTTCTTATAATATATTGACAGAAAATAAAAGCCGATTACAGTTACAAACTTTTGCAAGAGAGATATATCAAGACGAAATAGGCGAAGATATAAATCAAATTTCACTTGATGGATACATATGTAAAATGCCTATTTATCGCGTTACTCCTTTTTCAAGAGAAATTGCCGACTTACTTATTGCTGTTAATCGCGCATATGGCAAAAGCGACTATATCCCATCTATTTGCTGGGGTAGAAATGCACGTTATTGTCAGCAGTTAAACGTAGGGGATGGGATCCATATCGAAGGTCGACTCCAAAGCAGAGAATATCAGAAAAAACTGGATGATGATACTGTAATCAGTAAAACAGCATATGAAGTTTCTGTTTCAAAACTATCTGTAGATAAGGATGAAGACGATTTTTCCGAAGAATAAAAGGCAGTGCAAACTGCCTTTTTTATATTCTTTTTAAATTTTTTATTATTTTTTCATCAGGCGTAATATAATACGTCGTTTGATTTGTATAAATAACTTTTCCCGGCATAGCACCTGACGGTTTTTTTACATACTTTCTTTTTGTTGCATCAACGGGAACTAAAGACGAATTCTTTGCTTTTGAAAAATATGATGCAAGATGTGCGGCTTCTTCAATGGTTTTTTCATCAGGTTCATTTGATTTTATAATAACATGTGAACCATGGATATCTTTTGTATGAAGCCACAAATCATCAGAAGAAGCAAAATGAAGCGTCAGGTAATCATTTTGTGTATTGTTTTTTCCAACGTATATATCAATATTTCGCGAAGAAATAAAATGCATTGGTTTAGATTCAATAGATTTTTGCTTTGCTTTTTGAGTTTTAAAATATCCTGCACAAGTTAATTCTTGTTTTATTTCTTCAATATCTTCAA
>JAZULU010000082.1:0-6446 GCA_045603265.1 Clostridia bacterium | reverse complement strand
TATCCGTTATATCAAAATACGGAAGCAACAGAGCCTTTGCCTTTGGAATCGGAAGAGATTTCAGTTTGCCCGGAGGCGCCCATCAGCCCAATGAATTTATTGAATGTGATAAACTTATAGAGTTCACGAAAACGATTGCATTATATATTGTAAATACTATGAGTTAGTTTAAACCCCATAGAGTTAGGAGATAAAAATGAAAAGACCTGCGCTTAATGAAATGACTCTTGAAGAAAAAATAGGACAGTTACTTATGCCGTCCCAAAATATGCTTTTTACAAAAACAGTGAACGGTGTAACCGTTCAGCGGACAAAAGACGAGATTAAAGAAATTTTAGAAAAATATCAGTACGGAAACTTATGGGGACAGGGAACCTTACGTATAAAAGGCGCGAATATGGCAGAAGCAAGGGATGATAATTCTATTACCGCCCGAGAACTAAAGAAATTTTATGCAGATATAAGCAGCGGTGTGCGTATCCCCTTGCTTATAGGCGTTGATTGTGAAAACGGTTGCAGGCTGACAGAAGAAGGAACATCTGTAAGCGGTGCGCTTGCAATAGGCGCGGCCGACGACGAGAATTTGACTTACGAGCTTGCACAAGCCGTTGCAAGAGAAATTAAAGCAACGGGCTCAAATTGGCGTTGGTCGCCCGTTGTTGATATGGTAAATCGATTTTGCGGCATCGCCTTTGGGCGAACTTATTCAGATGACCCCGATAAAATAGTAAAGCACGCCATCAAAGCAATAAAAGGCACGGAAAGTGAACGAGTTGCATCTACCGTAAAGCATTTCCCCGGTGTAGATCCTTATGAGATCAGAGATTCTCATTTTACCGATACGATCATCAACATTTCTCTGGAAGAATGGCGGAATACTCAGGCAAAAACCTTTAAGGGCGTAATTGATGCAGGTGTTGACTCCGTAATGGTGGGACACTCTGCATTTCCTGCGGCAGACGATACTATGATTAATGGAAAATATATTCCGTCTACCTTTTCTAAAAAAATCATACAAGGGCTTCTGCGTGAGGAAATGGGCTTTAAGGGTGTTGTTATTACCGACGGCATAGTTATGGCATCCTTGTCTGCACTTTGCCCATATGAAGAAATGCTTGTAAGGCTTATAAACGCGGGAAATGATATTCTTCTCGGCACGAAAGCTTATGACGGTGATATTGTTAAAAAAGCGGTAATTGATGGGCGTATTCCTATGGAGCGAATTAACGAATCTGCTGAACGTGTGTTAAAGTTAAAAGAAAAGATCGGACTTTTTGATGATATTTCGGAAGAAGAAATAGATATCAACGAGCAAGCATTAAAAACCCGCGCCATTGACAGAAAAATTGCAGAAAAATCAATAACGCTGGTGCGCGACAGACAAAAAATGCTGCCTCTTAACAAGGAAAACATAAAGAAAGTTACCATTGTGTGCAGTTCTCATTTTTCGGAAACAATAAAAGAAATCGAAGTAATGAAGCAAGAATTTGAAAAGCGAGGCGCTAAGGTTCAGATCATCGAAGAGCTTACGGATTTAGAAACCATCGCAAAAGAAAACGATCTGATTATTTATGCCGTATATATTGCGCCTCACAGACCTATGGGTATGCCCTCGTTATATGGCGAAAAAATAGAAACGTACTTTAGAGCCTTCACCTTAGGAAAAGAAAAATCCATCGGCGTATCTATGGGCTATCCCTACGTGCATTTCGATTTTATGGGCGGTGCGGACACCTTCTTAAACATTTATTCCACAAACCCCGAAGCCTTAAAGGCCTTTGTAAAAGCACTTTACGGCGAAATAACACCCACAACAAAATCACCCGTAGATATCGAGCCTAAAGTAAGATGCGTGTACGGCTGATTGTAAAATCCATGTAATCTTATGTAGAAAGCAAAAAAGCAAAGTGTCTGACGCCGACAATCAGGTTTCTTTTGCGGCAAGTAAACTTACTGTATAAAAACAAAAAGCAGGTCAATGACCTGCTTTTTCTCTTGGTGCCGGTGGCACGTCCCTATCAAAAATCACCAAAGCGTGGTATTTCTTTTTGAAGCCATAAAGGAGCAGAAAAACGCTCTTTTAAAATAATAATAAAATTCTATAAATAAAAAATCTTTAGTATCACTCTTTCTTTGTGGGATTTTGTGATTTTGGGATTTCGATACATCTTAGGTTTTAAGCATCTGTTATTATTATAACAGGTGCTTTTTTGTTGGAATTTTTTAAGGAACTGTTCCCCTGATGTCAGGCACTAAACAGTTCCAAATAAAGCGCATCAATTCTGCTTTGAATATACGGCGCTGATTTTATATCCCCCAATTTTTTAATAAGATCTGAAATACCTTCTTCAAATATTTCTATTTTTTCTTTTGGAAAATCCTTCGCATTTGAAATGTTCTTTTTAAACAAGCATTGCTTACACTGTAAATTAGCGTTCATACAGCACCTCGAAAAACTTTATATAGCTTTAATATCACAGTACTTGGTTTTAGTCAAGTATTTTATAGTTAAATATGAAAAATCAATAAGCTTTAATAACGTAAATAAAGAATATTCACCTAAACGGTATAATACCCGTTAAGCTGAATACTTAAAGTAAAAAAACCCTGCAATTATTTTGCAGGGCTTTATGTTTGTAAGGGTTTGTCGGGGCTCACCTTTATTTTTTATTTACCTTTCTTGTTTCAACAACCTCTTCAATACCGTCAAGGTTTATACGCACACGGGCGGTTTGACCAAAAAGGAGCGGATCGAAAGCATCCTGTATCTCATCCTCACATTCCCAGGCGGTGTGGAAGGATGCCTGTTTCAGTGTTTCGCTTGCCACCTTATCTCCGTTTATATATTTAAGGACCGATCTGGCAAGTAAAACGTAGATGCGTGCGTGATGGTGAATAAGAAGCCAGCTTTTCTTCCTTACGGCATTCGTTTCGTTTATGCTGTTTTCCTTTGCAACGGGAATCATTGCTTCCATTTTATTGATGGCATCACGAAGCTCTTCTTTATACTCATCTCTCGGCGTGGGAAAATGACTGCGGATATTGCCAAGATAAAACGCTTTTGCGATCGCGCCGAAATATTCACACATTTCCCCGTATTTTTCTTCACCGAAGGAGGCAACGTAGATCTGCTTTCTTATTTCCTCATAGTCCACGTTACTGTTCCACAAGGTCTTACCCAGAACAGTTACGGCAAGTGAGGTTGGGAAAGTACACCGCTGTACCTGGCAGCTTATGAAGTTTTTTATCCCCAAGGAATCAAAGCTGCGAATATCCTCGTGTAATACCCTTGCAATGCCTTCACCGCTTGCCTCAATAAAGTGATCCCACATAAGATGATAATCATAGGTAATAACATCGCCTGTATATTGCTGCTTCCAGCTATATACAAAAGAAAGCAATTCATCAACGGAATGAGGACGTGCACAGTTATTTACCTCATATTCGGGAATTTCCTTGATCTTATATTCCGTGGGGAACGGAACCGCATAGTTCCTTGACATAGGCGCAAACATCATAATTGTTTGATCGGGATGCTGAACCCGCTCATGAACGGGGGGATACGCCTTATTTTCACCGGTGCTGAAAACTATCTGCGTTTTTATATTTTCTTCCTTAAGCCGCGCCGTAACCTGATTAAGTATCATTACCTCATAATCGGAAAGTCTGTATTTGGTGCATTCGGGACATTCACAGTTATTGTCAAAATAGTCGGCTAACCAGAAGTGTATAACGTCGGTTTGCGGATGCTTTTTGGCATAATCAACAATTGCATCCGCCATAGTTTTCTGCACAAATGGGTTTGAATAACAAAGCTCAGTCTGCAAAGGTCTTCCGTTCCACACATCACGCTTACCGTTTACTAAGGCACAGATCTCCCTGTACGAATCGGGAATATCCTCCTCCTTCACCTTATACCAACCGTCTACCACAACACCAAAGGGATTGCAGTTCCAGCCGTGTCCCATTCGCATAAGCAACAAGCCGCGATCCTTGATCGCCTTTTCAATTTGTTCAACGAACCCCTTCACCATTGCCTGATCAAGATATTCAGGCTCCTTCACCGTGCTTTCTTGGTGGGAGTACCATCTGTCAAAAAAGGCGTATGAATTACCAAACTGGATATAATAGCCGTTGTACCTCATTTTAGGCATCCATTCGATCATATCAAGCACGTTTTCAATGCTTATGGCACCCTCAATACAAATTGCCCTGTGACGCTTTGTGGCAATTTCAAATATATCAACGTCCTTAATATCCGCTTTTGAAGGAATAAAGGTTCCGTCCTTTCCCGGACGAAGCCATACGATACCCCAGCTTTCAAGCAGGCGATATACGCCAAACAAAACACTTCGTGGATTGATGCCCGCAACGTAGCCCTTTTTATTTATGACCTTGATCGCAAGCGCATCGTCAAAATACGGATCCCTAACGTCAGCCTTAATATCAAGCTCGTCAAAAAGATGAAGCTCTATTTCCGCCTTAATGCTTAATATTTCAAGGTATTTTTCAAGCTCCTGTCTTGCAAACGCTATTACCTTATCCATATAAATCACCTCCGCAATATTATCACATAACCAGCTTGCAATGTCAACCCCCTATTTTATTTCTAAAGCTACCTTTTCTCCGGAAACAACACCTTTAGAGAAGAGAGAAAAGTGAAGAGTGATGAGTTAATAGTGAAAAAGTAAAACCGTCAAACTTCTGACGAAGCTTGTCGGTTTTTGGGACATTTTGCGTATGAATTTAAACTTTTGTATCAATGATATATCGCTGACGCGATATGATATACTTGCTTCGCAAGCATGATATAATATCCGTTCCTTCATATGCCGAAGGCATATATCATCCACCGTAGGTGGATATCATATCGAAGATATATCAACCGTTCCGTAAAGAACGGATATTATTGAAAAACGACAAGTTTCTGTTGAAACTTGTCGTCTTTCATGGTGCCGGTGGTGGGACTCGAACCCACACGCCATCGCTGACAACGGATTTTGAGTCCGTCTCGTCTGCCAGTTCCAACACACCGGCGAATATTTTATTTTACGAATCACATTATATCACAAAAATATTTTTTCTGCAATACATTTTTTATGCCTTTTCCCGTTTATCTTTAAGTTGTATAAAAATTCCCAAAACTATTATTATAAGACCGATAACAAAATTTATATGTAATTGCTCATGTAATATTAAAGATGTCCAGATAAGCGAAATAAAAGGTGTGATATATGCAAGATTTGAGATTTTTGCAGTCTTGCCCGATTCAAGAGCCGTTACCCAAAGGGTATTTGCAACGGCAACCGTAAAAATACCGTTCCAGGCAAAGCCGAGTGTTTCAGTTAAAGTCGGAACGTAAAGAGATCCGCTTACGCCGTTTATAACAGTTGTAAGAATAAATGTAACAAAATAGTTTATCATCAGCGAAATGCGCTTATCGTAATGATACTTCTGATTAAGGGCGGTAAAAGTACCGTAAGATATTGCACCGAGTATGCACAAACCTGCGCCTATAGCCGTATTTTGATTAAAATTGAGAAGCTCGTTGCCCATGACCACAACTACGCCAAAAAAAGATAAAATAATGGCAATTACTTTGCGCGGAGTAAGTTTTTCTTTTAAAATAACACAGGCTAAAATAACGCTCATAATAGGCCAGAGATAGTTTACGATAAATGCTTGAGATGCCAACATTCGTTTTGTTCCCGCATAAAAGAAAACGTAATAGAAAAATCCTCCGGAAAGTCCTATCAACACCGATGTAATGTAATCTTTTAATTTATATTCTTTAAGTCTTTTAATGTTCCCCGTTATAAGATTTATAACAAGCAAAAAAACTGCCGCAAAAAGCGATGTTACCCACAACACCTGAAAATTATTGCGCGCGCCTAACAACAACTTTGCAACAACGGAAACCGTCGACCAGAAAAATATGGAAACAGCGGCATAAATATACGTTTTTTTCATTTTGGACACCTCGATAACGTAAAGTGTATTATAGCACAAAAGGTATGAATGGGCAAGGATAAATGAAATCGGTTGTTTTATAAATTTAGTTAAAAAAGACAAGTCTTTCGACTTGTCCTTCCTGGTAATTTAAACTTGATAACATAAATAAAATGCGCCAGAAAACTGAGAAATGACCTCATCCACCGGGTGCGAACTGCAAGCCGTTATTGCTATACCATTTACCCTCAATCAAATAGAGCCACCCTCTATAATAATTATATTGTTGTTCTCCATTCGCATAAACCTCAACATCAACATTAACAGCTTTTTCCAAACCCGTCAATAGTTGACGGTCTTCAGGATTTTTTTCAAAATACTCTTCAGGAGTAAATTCTTTTGTATTAAGAGGATAACCGTTCTTGCTTGACGCTCCGTAAAGAATTTTATAAGTGATTATTCTTTCTTCGTGTGATAGTTTTCCATATTTTCTTTCA
>JAZULU010000081.1:0-2367 GCA_045603265.1 Clostridia bacterium | reverse complement strand
TTTTTGTTTACAGATAAGTTGGCAGATGTAAAGCAAGGTGTTATAATTTGTGCGTTAATAAACAGTTTTTATAATAAAAGGATTTAAACCAATGAAAGAACAGATCGAAAAATTAAAAAAAGAAAAGAACGCCGTAATTCTTGCACATTATTATACGCCTGAAGAGATTCAAAAAGTAGCCGATTACGTTGGCGATTCTTTTTATCTTGCAAAAGTTGCAAGACAAAGCGATGCAAAGATAATTGTTTTTTGCGGTGTCAAGTTTATGGGGGAAAGTGCAAAAATTCTTAATCCGGATAAAAAAGTGCTTATGCCGGATATTTCGGCGGATTGTGCTATGGCGCATATGGTAAAAGACGGCATAATCGAAAAAATGAGAGAAAAATATGATGATCTCAAAGTAGTGTGCTATATAAACTCAACTGCTGAGTTGAAATGCAAGAGTGACGTTTGCGTTACGTCATCCAATGCGATAAAAATCGTCAGATCACTTCCCAATAAAAATATATTTTTTATACCTGATCGTAACCTTGGCAGATTTGTTGCGGAACAGGTTCCTGAAAAAAATATTATTTTAAATGATGGTTGTTGTCCCATCCATGCGAAAATTTCAGAAAATCAGATCATTTCAGAAAAACAAAAACACCCCGCGGCAAAAGTACTTTCCCATCCTGAATGTGAAAAAGAAGTACTTCAACTTTCAGATTTTGTCGGCAGCACTGCAGATATTATTTCCTTTGTTAAAAACGATAACGGTAATGAATATATCATATGTACTGAAGATGGTGTGGATTATAAACTGATTACCGATAATCCCCAAAAACGGTTTTATTATCCTGATCCGCGCCCTTGCTGTAAGGATATGAAGCTTAATACTCTTGAAACTCTTTTGTCGGTACTTGAAAAAGAAGATAATGAAGTGCTTATATCTGAAGATATCAGAAAAAAAGCATTGATTCCTCTTGAGAAAATGTTGGAGCTTGGCAGAAAATGATTACAGATATTTTAATTGTTGGCTGTGGCGTTGCAGGATTATATTGCGCGCTTAATTTGCCAAAAAATAAAAAAATAACCGTTGTTACTAAGGATGAAGCACCTAAAAGTGATTCCTTTCTTGCTCAAGGTGGGATATGCGTTCTTCGTGACGAACTTGATTACGATTCTTTTTTTGAAGATACAATGAAAGCGGGCCATTATGAAAACAACCCATATAGTGTTGATATTATGATCAGGTCTTCACAAGAAGTTATAGGTGATCTTGTGAACTTTGGCGTTCGTTTTGAAAAAAACGGAGAGACCTTTAATTATACCAAAGAGGGCGCACATTCCAAGCCAAGGATACTTTTTCACGAGGATGAAACGGGTAAGGAGATCACCTCACATCTGCTTGAAAAAGCAAAAAATGAATCAAATATTACACTTGTTGAGAATTTTACAATGGTAGACCTCATTTGCCAAAATAATTTGTGTACAGGCATTATCGGTCACGATAAAGATGGTATTTATACAAGCATCAGCGCAGATTACACTGTGCTTGCAACGGGCGGAATAGGCGGTCTGTTCAGACATTCGACTAACTATCGTCATCTAACGGGTGATGCTCTTGCATTGGCATTAAAATATGATATTAAATTGCAACATATAGATTATATACAGATTCATCCAACTACACTCTATACCAAGAAAGACGGCAGAGAATTTCTTATTTCTGAATCGGTACGGGGTGAAGGGGCGATATTACTTAACTCAAAAGGTGAAAGGTTTGTAAATGAACTTTTACCTCGGGATGTTGTTGCAGAGGCAATATTTAATGAGATAAAAAAAGAAAACAGTGAGCATGTATGGCTCTCATTGAAGCCTATTCCTGAAAATGAAATCAGAAATCATTTTCCCAATATTTATAAGCATTGTCTTGATGAAGGTTATGATATTACAAAGGAACCTATCCCCGTTGTACCGTCCCAACACTATTTTATGGGCGGAATTGATGTTGATAAATACAGTAAGACTTCAATGGAAAGATTATATGCAGTAGGTGAAACAGCTTGCAATGGTGTTCACGGAAGAAATCGCCTGGCAAGTAATTCACTGCTGGAAAGTCTTGTTTTTGCAAAAAGGGCGGCAAAGCATATTACTGAAAATTATATTCCCACAGAAAAAGATACTGATGTAGTTATCGACGAATCAAAATATGATGGGTATAAGGAAAAATATAAAGAATTAGTTTTAAAAGCAATCGAAAAGGAGAAAAACAGCCATGAATAATATTACAATGAAACTTAACGCGGATGATTTGATTCTTGCAGCACTTAAAGAGGATATTACAAGTGAGGATATTACGACGAATTCTGTAATGCCTCATTATCA
>JAZULU010000080.1:0-2128 GCA_045603265.1 Clostridia bacterium | reverse complement strand
GCCTCTATTTTATCCCCAGAGACTTCAAATTCTACCATTTCACCTGTATTTATATTGCGCTCCTGAATAAGACCATGTCCAGATACAACAATAAAAAGCTCCCACTTACTATTATGCCAATGCTGTCCTTTTGTAATTCCTGGTTTGGAAATATTCACACTTACTTGTCCGCACTTCTCACTCTTAAACAATTCAGTAAAAGAGCCACGGGCATCAACATTCATTTTATAATCAAATATAGCCTTTTCTTTTGGCAAGTATGATAAAAATGTTGAGTATAATTTCTTCTCAAAACTATTATGCGGTATTTCAGGAATAACAAGTGTTTGAGGTTGAGCCTTAAATTGATTTAAAAGTTCAACAATTCTACCTAAAGTAACCTTATGTGTTATTGGAACTGCATAATATTTACCAGCATCATCCATTACAGTTTCAAGGCAATTAAATGAACATCTGTGCCCTTTACCCTCAAGCGCATCAAGCATTTCGTTCACAAGATCATCAATATATACTAATTCAAGTTCTACATTGGGGTCATTGACTTGAATGGGCAAATCATTTGCAATATTATTGCAAAAAGTTGCTACAGCGCTATTATAGTTAGGTCTGCACCACTTTCCGAAAATATTTGGGAAACGATATACAAAAACCTTTGCGCCTGTTTTCTCAGCATACTCAAACAGTACTTCTTCTCCTGCTTTTTTGCTTTTACCATATTCGCTTCCGGCAAATCTGCCTTCAAGTGAGGCTTGGATAGAGCTTGAAATCATTATCGGGCACGTATTATTACACTGCTCCAACAAATTCAAGAGATCTTGTGCAAAGCCACAATTACCTTTTATAAATTCATCATTGTTTTGTGGACGATTTATGCCTGCAAGATTAAAAACAAAATCCGCTTTTTGTGCATATTTCTCAAGTTCTTCCTTTGAAGAATCAATATCATAGCAAAATATTTCATCTATCATCAAAGCAGGTCTTGTTTTGTCTTTTCCATCGCGAATGTTTTTTAATGCTTCCGTCAGATTTTTACCAACAAATCCCTTCGCCCCTGTAACAAGAACTTTCATTTATTTTTCTCCCTTTTTAAGTTCTTCCTGAATATATGCAAGAGATGCAATTTTATTTTTTGTTTCTTCAACAGTCAAAAGCTGTGTATTATTTGAGTTAAACTCAGTTAAAGGATTTCGTTCGGTATCTCCCTTGTTAAAATACTTATCGTAATTTAAGCCACGCTTATCGCAGGGAACACGATAGAAATCACCCATATCGATGGCGTTGGCGCACTCCTCATTAGTGAGAAGCGTTTCGTACATTTTCTCGCCATGACGAATGCCAATTACTTTGATATCTTGCTTCTTGCCACCGAACAATTCACAAACCGCCTCTGCCTGAGTCTGTATAGTGCAAGCAGGTGCCTTCTGCACAAGAATATCTCCACTTTCACCATGCTCAAAAGCAAAAAGAACAAGATCTACTGCTTCATCAAGAGACATAATAAAACGAGTCATTGAACCGTCGGTAATTGTTATGGGTTGTCCATTTCTTATCTGCTCTATCCACAGAGGAATAACGGATCCGCGTGAACACATAACATTACCGTAACGTGTACAACAAATCTTCGTTTTTTCAGGCGAAACTGTTCTTGATTTTGCAACAATAACCTTTTCCATCATTGCCTTGCTTGTTCCCATAGCATTTACGGGGTATGCTGCCTTATCGGTTGAAAGGCAAACGATGTTTTTAACCCCTTCCTCAATAGCTGCGGTCAATACGTTTTCTGTACCAAGCACGTTTGTTTTTACTGCTTCAATTGGAAAAAATTCACAAGACGGAACTTGCTTAAGTGCCGCAGCATGAAAAATATAGTCAACTCCGTGCATAGCGTTTTTAACTGATGCCAGATCTCTTACATCGCCAATATAGAAACTGATTTTGTCAGCAACTTCAGGCATTTTTGCCTGAAATTCATGACGCATATCATCCTGCTTTTTCTCATCACGAGAAAAAATTCTGATTTCGCCAATATCAGTTTTTAAAAAGCGATTAAGCACAGCATTACCAAATGAACCTGTGCCTCCTGTGATCATAAGTGTTTTATCTTTAAAGAGTGACATATTTTTTCTCC
>JAZULU010000079.1:0-7118 GCA_045603265.1 Clostridia bacterium | reverse complement strand
GCTATTGATATGGCAAGTAACTGATTGGTAAAAAGAGTTATAAAGTTTGTAAGCCCGTTTGAAAGGCCTGCAACTGATGAATAAAATGTTCCGTTCTTTAGAATAAAAAAGGCATCCTTGCCATCTTTAATAACGCCTATAACAAAAAGTGACAACGCAGAAAAGCCAAGACCAATTATCATAAATTCGTTATCCAATGCGCTTTCAAACTTCAGTTGTTGCATTTTCATAATGACGCCGTACATACCGCTTCCAACAGTAGCAAGCGCTATACATATAATCCACTTAAAAGATGCTTTTTCCTCATTTTCTGCTTTAGGCAATCTACTTAGATAAAGAGATATAAGCATAAGGGCGATTCCAATTACGGTAAAAATTCCTATATCATCATGCAAAAAGAAAATCCCGTAGCCTATAGAAAAAATTCCACCGTAAGATAAAATCAACCGCGACAAAGCAAATGGTCCGCAACCTAAAGCAACAAACGCCATGATCGATGAGACACAATAAAATATCCCCGACAAAATGCCATACGGTAACATTTCCAATCTAAAATCAAAACCGCCTTTGTCGGTAATAACAAAGAAAAGCATTGAGAAAAGTGAAACAATACCCGTAAAAACAAATCCGCCTTTATCGTACTTTTCGTTGTATTTTTTTATCATTATGCTTTCTATAAGGTTCACACCGCTTGATGCAAAAGTCAAAGCAATAAATAAGGCAATATCCATAGTTTTCTCCCTTTATATATCGAAAATAATATATCACTCAGCACACCTTTTGCAAATGGAAAAATCCCCTTTTTTTATGCAAAAAAGTATTTTACTCTTGCAAATATGTTTTCAATATGCCATAATATAATAAAAGATTGTAACCATGGAGAAATTTATGGATAGTATTTGCAGATTTATGCCCCCTAAGAAAACTGTCACAAACTTAAAAACAGTTCATTTTGTGTATGAAACGGATTTTGTTTCCATGAAACAACCCTTTATCCGCCCAATATATTACTTACATCTTGTAACTTCCGGAGAAGCCACTATTAGGTTTTCTGAAAAAGCACAAAAACTCACTCCCGGAACGATCTTTTTCTTTTTTCCTGCCATCCCTTATGAGATTGATGGTAATGAAGATTTTCGATATGCATATATTAGTTTTATGGGCGATGGTGTTTTAGATCTTTTGTCCGATATTGGCATTACCATGGAAAATTCCGTTTTTAAGGGTTTTTCTCACCTTATTGAATTGTGGTTAAGTTCAATTATCCGTATAAGTCAACTTAACGCAAATCTTCTTACCGAAAGTGTTCTTCTTAACACACTTTCATGTATTGCAGAAAACGAAACTGCCTTTCGTCCTATAAAAAATAGCAAACAACTTTTTGACGTGATTGTTGATTACGTTGACACCCACTATCGTGAACCAGACGTTTCCCTGCGCGCCGTTGCAAATATTTTTTCTTACACGGAAAAATATCTCTCACACTTTTTTAAAAGCAATATGGGAATCGGTTTTAATGAGTACGTTAATAAACTGCGCCTGCAACGAGCCCTTGATTTAATTGAAAAAGGGGCAGATTCCGTAACTGAAGTCGCTTTAAATTGCGGTTTTTCTGATCCATTGTACTTTTCGAAATTTTTCAAAAAGAAAACAGGACTTTCGCCAAGCAAATATATTCAAAAAAAATAGTTTTTTTACAGACCTTTTGCGGTCTGTATTTTTATACATAATTGTATAATAAATACTATATATCTATTGACATTTTATCTATTCTACTGTATAATGGTATCGGTGAAAATATTTTCAATTTTTGTTTGTTTAGATAAAATCTGATTTCCACTAAAATTTATGAACAGGAGGTGTTTTGACATGATGGAAGTATGGTTAGGTATAGTTATTGCCGTTGCAACACTTATCATAGGTCTTGCAGTTGGCAGTGTAATACAAAAACGGACAATAGAAGCGCGAATGGGCAGAGCAGACGAAGCCGCCAATCGCATACTTGAAGATGCAAAAAACAGAGCCGAAATCCTTTCAAAAGAAAGAATTTCCGAAGCAAAAGACGAAGTTCACCGCTTAAGAAGCGAATGTGACGCAGAATGTAAAGAGCGCCGTAACGAAGTTACAAAGCTTGAAAAGAGATTTCTTCAAAAAGAAGAACAGTTAGACAAAAAAGTTGCTTCACTTGAAGCAAAAGAAGAAAAACTTTCCGCAAAAGAAAAAGAACTTGAAGACGAATTAAACGCTGCAGAAGAATTAAACGCACGCAGAATTACCGAACTTGAAAAGGTTGCAGGTCTTTCCTCTGAGGAAGCAAAGCAAGCACTTATTGAGTCAGTTGAACATGAAGCCCGCCACGATGCCGCAATTAAAGTTCGCGATATTGAGGCTCAGGCCAAAAACGAAGGTGAAAAGATCGCACGCAACATTATCACTATGGCAATTCAGCGTTGCGCCGCCGATCACGTTGCAGAAACTACAGTTTCAGTAGTTGCCTTACCCAATGATGAAATGAAGGGCAGAATTATCGGTAGAGAAGGCAGAAACATTAAGGCTATTGAAACAGCAACAGGCGTTGAACTTATTATTGACGATACGCCGGAAGCAGTTATCCTTTCTTCCTTTGATCCCGTTCGCCGCGATATCGCTCGAATCGCCCTTGAACGTCTTATCGTTGACGGAAGAATCCACCCCACAAGAATTGAAGACATGGTTGAGAAGGCCCGTAAAGAAGTTGAACAACAGATCAAAGAGGCCGGTGAAGCAACAGTTTTCGATGCAGGTATCCACAACATTCATCCCGAACTTGTTAAGATCTTAGGTCGCCTTAAATACCGTACAAGCTATGGTCAGAACGTATTGAAACATTCACTTGAAGTTTCATATATCGCAGGCCTTTTAGCAGGTGAGATCGGTGCAGACATTACCTTAGCAAAACGCGCAGGTTTGTTACACGATATCGGTAAAGCAGTTGACCACGAAGTTGAAGGTACTCACATTCAGATCGGTGTTGATCTTGCTAAAAAGTACCGTGAAAACAATGAAGTTATTCATTGTATCCAGGCTCACCATAACGACGTTGAACCTCAGACCATCGAGGCTGTTCTTGTTCAGGCCGCTGATGCTATCTCCGGCGCACGTCCCGGTGCAAGACGTGAAACTCTTGAAGCCTACATCAAGCGTCTTGAACAACTTGTAGAAATTGCAAACTCCTTTAACGGTGTTGAAAAATCATTTGCCGTTCAAGCAGGCCGAGAGATCAGAATTATCGTTAAGCCTGAAGTTGTTTCAGAAGAAGCAACTGTACTTATGGCAAAGGATATTGCAAAGCGCATAGAAACCGACATGGTTTACCCCGGTCAGATCAAGGTAAACGTTGTTCGTGAAACACGAAAAGTTGAGTATGCAAAATAACGGGCTTTCGCCCTTTCAAAAAACTTATTTATTATATTGATTTAATAGGTATGGGGGGTTAATTAACCCCCTTTTTTTAAGAATGACATGATACTTATTGATATAAATAACCTTACCGTTTCTTTTGGTGAAAAGGACATTTTCAAAAACGTAACTCTGCAGATACAAAATTGTCAATGTATCGGACTTACCGGTCTTAATGGTGCAGGAAAAACGACTCTTATGAAGGCCATTGCAGGTGTTCAGGAATATTCAGAAGGATCTATTTCCATTCACAAAGGCATAAAAATCGGATATCTTGAACAGCAACACACCGCCATTGGCACTCATACAGTTTTTGAAGAAGCCACAAAGAGTTTTGATGAACTTTTTTTAGCAGAAGAACGGATGCATAAAATTGAAGAAGAAATGACGCTTCCCGATGCCGATATCATCGCCCTTGGTGAACGCTATCAAAAAATCCAAGACGAATTTGATTCTTTGGGCGGTTACGGCTGGAAAAGCAGATTGATGGGCGTTTTAAAGGGTTTAGGTTTGCCCGAAGAATTTTGGGATAAGCCTGTTGACACGCTTTCGGGCGGAGAAAAAACTCGTTTAGCACTGGCAAAAATGCTTTTGCAAAACAACGATATCCTTCTCCTTGACGAGCCTACAAACCACCTTGATCTTGATGCGGCACAATGGCTCACCGACTATCTTGCACGTTTTTCCGGAACGATCCTTTTAATTTCCCACGACCGTTACATGATGGATAAACTTTGCCATGGCGTTGCGCAGATCGAAAACGGAAAACTGCACTATTATAAGGGCAACTATACCGAATATTGCCGCAAATGGGAAGAAGAATTAAAGGCTAATCAGCGTCTTTACGATAAACAGCAGGACGAAATTAAACGTCAGCGCGCTATTATCGCCCGCTACCGTCAATTCAACCGCGAAAAATCTATTCGCGCCGCCGAAAGCAGAGAAAAGGTTTTGGCAAAAATGGAACTGGTTGATGCGCCTGAAACACACAACGACATGCGCCTTAATTTTAACATGGAGCGCATTTCAGGTGGTGACGTATTAAAGATCCGTTCTGTAAAAAAAGGTTTCGAAGATAAAATACTTTTTGATAATTTTTCGGCAGAAGTCAAGCAAGGACAGAAAATCGTTATCATCGGCCCCAACGGAGCAGGAAAAACTACGCTTATGGAACTGCTTTTAGGTAGGCAGTTCCCTCAATCAGGCGATATTGTAAAAGGCGTAAACGTTGACTTTGGCTACTATGAGCAGGGTCACCGCGATTTTATGGGCAAGGATTCTGTTATGGACATGGTCTGGAGCGGTAACCGCAATTTAACACAAACTTTTGTGCGCTCCCGTTGTGCCGCAATGCTTTTCTTTGGTGATGACGTTTTTAAAAAAGGTACGGTGCTTTCAGGCGGCGAAAGAGCAAGAGTCACTTTAGCCAAACTTTCCGTTATGGGCGCAAATACGCTTATCCTTGACGAGCCTACCAACCACCTTGATATGGACTCCCGCGAGGTTTTGGAAGATGCTTTAGAGCGTTTTGAAGGAACTATCATCGCCGTTTCCCACGACCGCTATTTTATAAACCGCATTGCCGATACTCTTTGGGTGATAAAAGATGGCACAGTTGAAGTTTTTAAGGGTGGATATGATGACTATTTAGCATCGCAAAAGCCTGAAACTCAGGAAGAAAGCGTTGCTTCTGTTAACAAGACGCAACAAGCAAAAGACCGCGCAAAGGAACGCGAAGCGCGTGAAAACGACAAGAAAAAGCGTGCGCGCATCCGTGAACTTGAAAAAGAAATAGAAACATTAGAGCAAAAGCAATCCGAATATGAGGATCTTTTTACAAAACCTGAAATATATTCTGACCCACAAAAAATGTTAGAAGCACAAAATCAGTACAATAATATAAAAGAGACTCTTGATAAAACTATGGAAGAATGGATGGAACTAAGCCAATGATCGAAAAACTGACGGGCAATGAACTTAAGCGAATTTTCAATGAGACCGGTTTTGGTTTTTCAAAATCATTAGGACAAAACTTTCTTTGTGACGAACGCATTTTAAACATGATCGCCGATGATGCAAACATTTCAAAAGACCAGACTGTTCTTGAAATCGGCACAGGTGCAGGCACCTTAACTCGCGTACTTGCAAAGCGCGCAAAAAAAGTTGTTTCCGTTGAAGTTGATAAATCGCTTCTTCCGGTACACGAGCAAACTTTAGACGGCTTTGATAACGTTAAAGTAATAAATGCTGACTTTCTTTCCCTGGACATCAAAAAATTCTACGAGGAAGAACTTGAAGAGGATTTTGCAGTATGCGCAAATCTCCCCTACTATATCACCACCCCGATAATTATGGGACTTCTCGAAAGCGGAGTAAAGTTTAAATCCATTACAGTACTTGTACAAAAAGAAGTTGCCCAGCGTATGGCGGCAAAGGAAAACACACCTGAATATGGCTCACTTACTTGTGCGGTGCAGTTCTATACAAAAACCAATCTTTGCTCAAAAATACCTGCTTCTTGCTTTTATCCCGCGCCAAAAGTTGCCTCCCAGGTTATTCGCCTTGAAAAACTTGAAAAGCCTCTTGTTGAAGTTAAAAGTGAAGAAACTTTCTTTAAATGCGTAAAGGCGGCATTTGCAATGCGCAGAAAAACGTTGGCAAATAATCTTATTGCGTCTTTCAAATTAGACCGCCCCACGGCAGAAAAAATTATTACCGATTGCGGTTTCTCGCCTACAGTACGCGGTGAGGCCCTTTCAATAAAAGATCTTGCAACCATTTCAGATAAATTAGGAGGAATTTAAAATGGACGTTAAAGAATTAAAGGAAAAATTGTTTTATGCTCCCGAAAACGGCATCAGCCGTGTAAGCGACGAGGAATTAAAAAAGGCAGACCAATTCTGTGAAGATTATAAAAAGTTCCTTGACGAAGCAAAAACCGAGCGCGAAGCCGTTGATGCTTCCATTGCCATTGCTGAAAAAGCAGGCTTCAAAGCATACGAAAAAGGCAAAAATTACGTTGCAGGCGACAGATATTATGTAAACAATCACAAAAAATCAGTTGTTTTCGTTGTTATCGGTGAAGAAGACGCTTCAAAAGGTGTTCGTATCAGCGCCGCTCATATTGATTCACCCCGCCTTGACTTAAAGCCC
Organism: Clostridia bacterium; assembly: GCA_045603265.1. Taxonomy (GTDB): domain Bacteria; phylum Bacillota; class Clostridia; order Christensenellales; family QALW01; genus UMGS1322. The sequence continues at coordinate 527 of JAZULU010000079.1, read as the reverse complement.
AATCCCCTTTATGAAGAAATTGAACTTGCAATGCTTAAAACCCACTACTACGGCGGTGTAAGAAAGTATCAGTGGGCAACCATTCCTTTAGCACTTCACGGTGTTTTTGTAAAAAAAGACGGCACAACAATTAAGGTGAACGTTGGCGAAGACGAACACGATCCCGTATTTGTTGTAAACGATCTTCTTCCCCACCTTGCAAGTGAGCAGAACAAGCGTTCACTTTCTGACGGCATCAAGGGCGAAGAATTAAATATTCTTATTGGCTCACGTCCTTTTAAGGCTGACGAAGGCAGCGAACTTGTAAAACTTAACATTTTAAATATTCTTTTTGAAAAATACGGTGTTACCGAGGCTGATTTCCTCTCAGCAGAACTTGAAGCCGTTCCTGCTTTCAAGGCAAAGGATGTTGGCTTTGACCGTTCTCTTATCGGTTCATACGGTCATGATGACAGTGTTTGCGCATATCCTTCCTTGATGGCTCTTTGCGATATTAAAGTTCCCAAAAGAACTGCTATCTGCATTCT
>JAZULU010000078.1:0-11063 GCA_045603265.1 Clostridia bacterium | reverse complement strand
GTTTCTAAGGGCGCAAAATAGGAAACGAAGCCGTCAAGGCGAAGAGTGTGGCGGAATAAAACGCTTTTTCCGTTTACCGTTTCGGGGCAGAAAAGGGAAAGGTACGGATCTTGGCTTTCAATTTCCGAGAGCGTTTCAACTGCACCTACGCACACGTAACAATCACCGTACCGCCAATTATCTGTTTGCTCACTGCCGGGAGTAATAAACATTTCGTTATAACGAATAAAATCGGTGCCGTTGTGTGAAGCCATAAAAACAGTATCCGTTAAGCTCATTCCGCGTGAACGTGTTTTTCTGTCAGAAGCGTTGGGCAGACGGTCAAAGGAGGAATTCCAATTTTCCCTTACCACATAGCGGGTGGCAATGCCTAAAAGAAATTCAGGTGCACGATAGTATCTAAAAATGCCGTTGGTGTAAAGCTCATAATCGAAATTATCATTATATTTTAAAGGCTGGGGTTCAGACCAATTATAAAAATCTGCACTTGTTGTGTGGCGGATATCACGGATAATGGAGTGATCGTCATCGGAAAGAATTTCAGGCTGATAATCATTTCCTCTGTGAATTCCACGGACGTATGCGTGATATAAGCCGTCCTTATAAAATACGGTATTAAGCGTATCAAAATGGCAGTTTGTTTCACTTTTCAGCATCAAAAGACCGCGATCTTTGCGCTCGGAAACATCACATTCGGTTGTATAACGGTGAAATTTGAAGTTGATGCCGTCAGGTGATAAAGCAACGTACAGACCGTTATTCCATTCGCCTATAAGTGCCTTATAACGCTCGTCCTCAGGGCAGGTGGGATTAGTATCATAAAAACAGAAAAAGTTATCGTAAGAAGTGCTTTGGGAAATTATATTTGAATCCTTAAAAATAGGATTAATATTCAATTTCGGTCTTTCCCACAAAATACCGTCAGCACTTTTTAAAACACAGATATGGCGCATATTTCTGCCGTTTTCATCGGGATGATAACCTTTATAATACATAAAATAGGAGCCGTCGGGGTTTTTTACTATATTATGATAAACCGTACCCGATTTTTCCCAGGGTGCATCAAAAGTGAAAACAATATCTCTTTTTACGGGAATATTCAGTTTTTTTGTTGCAGTCGTTTTTTCTCTATCAATAATAAAGTCATCGCAAAACAACTGTCGGTTTGAACCGATATTTAGCATAATAATCACCTCAAAAAGATTATACAAAAAGCGAAATGGCAAGTCAATAGTAAAAATAAAAAAAGGAGACAAAAAATTGTCTCCTAAAACTGTATCTAAAGCATGTTTTGCACAAAAAACATATAATAATAAGGTTTTTTGCAGCGACATGTGCGGTGCAAAAAACACTTTGCGCAAGCCAAGTCGTATGCGAAGCATGCACGCAGGCGCGTGAGTCTCAAAAAATATATAAGGGCGAATCAGATGATTCGCCTGTTATGTTTTTTGAAGGGAAAAGAATTTATCTTTTCCCTTTCAAAGGAGACAATTTTTTGTCTCCTAAACTTCAAGGGTGCTTACATCGGAATAAAGGTTGTCACCATAAAAATTGTTGCGCCCCGAAAAGTCATTCTTTGTTTGTTTTTTCTTTTCTTTGTCTTTAGCGTTCCATTTACGCATTTCGGCTTTCCAATCGGAAATTAAAGTACCGTCAGGATATCTCCAAGCGCGAGCCTGATAGTGATTATAGAATATTTCCGGATTTATAAAATCAAGATTCTCACTATTACAAAAATCAATTATTTTTTCGTGAGTGGGAAAATTATTCTCCTCTCTCTCCTTATCTATACTATCCTTATCTATACTATCCTCACCTAACCTATCCTGTGGATCCATTTTGGAACCACTTTGGATCCATTTTGGATCCATTTTGGAACCGGTTTGGATCCATTTTGGATCCATTTCTTCTAATTTTGCTTTTTCTACCTGGTATAAGGTAGGTTTATATCTATCTTTCTTTATGCAGTTGTGAATATTCCAATCTCTTACGGCTACTACGCCGGATTCAAAGGGAATAATGTATTTTTTATCCCACAATAATTTTACATCATTGTCGGACGCGCCTATCATGCGCTGAATTCGTTTTGAATTGTTGATAAAGCCATCATCATCGGCGGTCATGTTAAGGTGAAAGTACAACGCCTGGGCTGATAAAGGCAAATCGGTAAAATCATCGCTTTCCGTTATTGATTTGGAAAACATTCTTCTGGCTGCCAAAATTTCTCCTTTTCTCTTAAAAAATTTATCTATATAAAAATACCGTGAAAACATTTATAGTGGAGAATGGGCATAAACATTTCCGCGCTAACCTCAACATAGCATAGGGGGTTGATTTTTGTCAATAGATTTTGTACTGTTTTTTTATGAAATTTTTCTGAAAATTTTTTAGCGCAAATGTATGATTGAGAAACCTCATGTTTTTTTAAAAATTCACAGATTTAAAACCACATTTTTTCACTAAAACAAACAACAACTCAACAAAACAAACACAATTCAAAACTAAAAAATTCCAAAACTAAAAAATTTTGTTTTTTTACAAAAAAAGCGTGCAATTCAGTTAATAATGTGATATAATGACACTGTACGCAAGTATGCAATAAATGCGAACTTGTAAAAACAAAATACATTTAGGGGGACTAAAAAATGGCTTTAACAAAGGAACAAAAGCAGGCTGCCTTTGATGAACTTGCAAAGTTTATTGAAGAAGTAAAAGATGATCAGGGCAAAATGATGCCTATCATGCAGCAGGCACAGAAGCTTTTAGGCTGCGTTTCGCTTGAAGTACAGGAATTCATTTCCCAAAAAACAGGCGTTCCCGTAGCTGAACTCTACGGCATAGCAACATTCTATGCACAGTTTACACTTGAGCCCAAGGGCGATTTCGTTGTATCAGTATGTCAGGGTACAGCATGCTACGTTAAGGGCGCTGCAGCAATTTTAGATGAGGTTAAGAATATTCTTGGTATTGGCGCAGGTCAGACCACCCAAGATGGCAAGTTCTCAATTCAGGATACACGTTGCTTAGGCTGCTGCGGTCTTGCTCCCGTTATGACTATTAACGAGGATGTTTACGGCAAACTCCTTCCCAGTGAGGTTAAGGATATTTTAGCAAAATACTAATTGTAAAGGAATTTCGTGTTTATGAAGATCAGTACAATAAAAGAGCTTTTAGATGCCGAGGTTTTATGCTGTGAAGATTCTTTATCCCGGCACGTTTATTCAGCTTGCGGTTGTGATCTGATGAGCGACGTTCTTGCTTACGTTAAAGATCAGGCGGTACTTCTTACGGGTCTTGTAAATCCTCAGGTTATCCGCACTGCGGTAATGATGGATATGGTTTGCGTGGTTTTTGTACGCTCAAAAGAACCCACTGAAGAAATGCTTGAACTTGCAAAGGAAGCAGGCATCGTTATTATGTCTTCAGATAAGCGCCTTTACGAGGCTTGCGGAATTTTATATTCCAACGGTCTTATCGGTAATAAGGTGAAATCATGAGCGAGCCTTTAATATTTCATTTCGATGTTGACGGTGACGATTTTACATCGGCAGGTCAGGCATCGGTACAGGTAAAAAAGAATCTTCGTCAGTTAGGTCTTACACCTGAAATAATCCGCCGTGTTTCCATTGCCATGTACGAAGGTGAAATCAATATGGTAATTCATGCAGGCGGCGGCGTGGCTGACGTTCTTGTTGATGAAGAAGCGGTTACTATCATTTTAGATGATAAAGGCCCCGGAATCAAAAACATTGAGCAGGCTATGCAGGAAGGTTTCTCAACGGCACCTGATGCCATACGTTCACTTGGCTTCGGTGCAGGTATGGGTCTTCCCAACATGAAACGCTATTCTGATGAGATGGATATTTCATCAACAGTAGGTGTAGGCACCAAAATCGTTATGAAGGTGTTCATACGGTAGGTGATATTAAATGAAGTTATATGAACATTCGGTTCAACTGGACAGAAACAAGTGCATGGGCTGTACTACATGCTTAAGGCGTTGCCCCACTGAGGCGATCCGCATTAAGGACGGTCATGCAGTAATTGCAGATGCAAGGTGTATCGATTGCGGTGAATGTATCCGCGTTTGCCCTCATAAGGCTAAAAAAGCGGTTTGCTCATCTTTAGAGGATATGGATCGCTTTAAGTGGAAGATCGCTTTGCCTGCACCTACTCTTTACGGTCAGTTTGATAATCTTGATGACGTTGACTTCGTTTTGAACGGACTTAAGAAGCTTGGCTTCGATCAGGTCTTTGAGGTTTCAAAAGCCGCTGAACTTGTTTCGGCATATACCAGAATGTACCTTAAGACAGACGGTGTTAAAAAACCTGCAATAAGTTCTGCCTGCCCTGCGGTAGTAAGGCTTATCGGTTTAAGGTTTCCGTCTTTAAACGATCACATAATACATATGCTTCCGCCTATGGAGGTGGCAGCAAAACTTGCCCGTAAACAGGCTAAAGAAGAGCATCCGGAACTTAAAGATGATGAAATAGGCGTTTGTTTTATTTCACCGTGTCCCGCAAAAGCAAGTTACGTTAAGAACGGCTTTGCAGGATATAAAAGTCAGGTTGATGCAGTTATCTCAATAAGTGACATCTACTTCCAACTTATAAGTGAGATGAAAGCCGATGATAATATCGATATTCTTTCAGAATCGGGAATGATCGGTATCGGCTGGGCATCATCAGGCGGTGAAGCAACGGCCATCTTCAATGAAGATTATCTTGCCGCTGACGGTATTGATAACGTTATCCGCGTTCTTGATCAGATCGAAAACGGTAACGTTCCGCCCTTAGAATTTATCGAACTTAACGCTTGTGTCGGCGGTTGCGTAGGAGGAGTTTTGGCAATACAAAATCCCTTTGTTGCAAAAGCACGTCTTCAAAGACTCAGGAGATACTTGCCTGTTTCACAGAACTTCCTTGATAAAAACAAGGAATATATTCCGGACGATTATTTATTTAATGAATTGCCCGAGTACCGTCCCATATCGCGCCTTTCAAGTTCAATGGCTGAGTCCATGCGAATGATGGCGGATATCCAAAGGTTCAAGGAAACGCTTCCGGGAATCGATTGCGGTTCATGCGGTGCACCCACTTGCCGTGCCTTTGCTGAGGACGTTATTAAAAAAACAGCCTGTCCTGACGATTGCTTAATTAAAAAGGATAGGGAAGGAAAGAAAAATGACGGTTAAACAGTTAAGTGAGCATCAAGATTTTTCTTCTGTCACGCTGCCTTTACCTGAGCGCGAAATAAAATACGTTTACATAGGCGACCTTTTAAGTTGGGTAATGGGCAGAGCGCAAGAAGACGATGCGTGGATAACCATAATGTCCAACGTAAACGTTGTGGCGGTGGCATCATTAGCTGATACTGCCTGCGTTATTCTGGCTGAAGACGTTTCACTTGACGATGCGGTTAAAAAAACTGCTGAGGAAAAGGGAATAAACGTGCTTTCAACCAAAAAAAGCGCATATGAAACGGCAGTTATTCTGTCAGGGCTTATATAATGAATAAGTATTTTTACGATCTGCATATTCATTCGTGTCTTTCGCCTTGCGGTGATGATGACAATACGCCCAACAATATTGCGGGTATGGCAACTCTCTGCGGATTAAATATCGTTGCGCTTACTGACCATAACACTTGTAAAAACTGTCCTGCATTTTTTCAGGCGGCTAAAAAGCAAGGAATCATTCCCGTTGCGGGGATGGAGGTTACAACAAGCGAAGATATTCATGCAGTGTGTCTTTTTTCGACTCTTGAAGGCGCTATGGAGTTTGACCGCGAAATTGATAAAAAAAGAATTAAAATTAAAAATAAGATCGAGATTTTCGGGCGTCAGCAAATAATGGACGGCGATGATAACGTTATCGGTGAAGAAGATTCATTTCTTCCCCTTGCAACAACGCTTTCCCTTGAAGACTTGCCCCATATGGTAAAAGATTTTTCCGGCGTTACATATCCTGCCCATATTGACCGCCAGGCAAACGGCATGATCCACGTTTTGGGAACTTTTCCCGAAACACCTTATTTTTCGTGTTTTGAACTTCACGATAAAAATAACAGCGAAGAATATATTAAAAAATATTCTTTAGAGAACAAACGCCATGTAATAAGCAGTGATGCACATTATCTTACCGATATGCGCGATAAAGATGCTTTCGTTGAACTTTCAGATGAGCCTTATTCAAGTGCGTTAGTCAGAAAAAGGCTTATTGAATGGCTTAAGGGGGAGGGGTAATATGAAGGAACTTTCGCTTAATATTCTTGATATTGCCGAAAACTCCGTTAAGGCAAAGGCAACTCTTACCCAAATCTATCTTTTTGAAGATGATGAAACCATTACCTTTAAAATAGTTGATGACGGTACGGGAATGCCCGAAGAAATAGTAAAGGGTGTAACAGATCCTTTCTATACAACGCGCACCACACGCAAAGTCGGTTTAGGCTTGCCCTTACTTAAAATGGCATCAGAGCAGACCGGCGGACATATTGATATAACTTCATCTCAAGGTGAGGATCACGGCACAAGCGTTACGGCAGTCTTTTATAAAAACCATCTTGATTTTACGCCTTTAGGCGATGTGATAGCAACTATCACAACACTTATTCAGGGGCATCCCGATACGGATTTTCTCTTTGAACACTTAAAAGGGGAAAACAAGGTGCACCTTGATACAAGAGAATTGCGCGAGGTTTTAGGCGACGTTCCTTTAAATACCTTTGACGTAATACAGTGGATAAACGAATACCTGCGTGAGCAGTATGATATTTTATAAAAATTTTTACATAAATCAGAAAGGAAGAACAAAATGAAATCATTAGCCGAATTGCAAGCAATCAAGGACAAGATGAAGGACAAGGTAGTTCTTCGTGAAGGCACCAACAGCGTTCGCGTAGTTGTAGGTATGGCAACTTGCGGTATCGCAGCAGGTGCAAGACCCGTTCTCAACAAATTCGTTGAGGAAGTAAATGAAAAAGGTTTAGCAGAAAAAGTAGCAGTTTCACAGACCGGTTGTATCGGTATTTGCCAGTTTGAACCCGTTGTTGAAGTTTATGAGGCAGGCAAGGAAAAAGTTACTTATGTTAAAATGACTGCTGAAAAGGCAGCAGAGGTTGTTGAAAAGCATCTTAAAGGTGGCAAGGTTATTGCTGAATATACCATTGCAGCCAATCAGTAATATCGGAGGTTTAATGTTATGATTCGTTCACATGTACTTATCTGCGGCGGTACAGGTTGTACTTCTTCCGGAAGCGTAAAGATCCAGGAAGCATTTGAAAAACACCTTACTGCTAACGGTATCAATGAAGAAGTTAAGATCGTTCAGACCGGTTGCTTTGGTCTTTGCGCACTTGGTCCCGTTGTTATTATCTATCCCGAAGGCACCTTCTACAGCCAGGTTACACCTGAAGACGTTCAGGAGATCGTTGAAGAGCATCTTCTTAAGGGAAGAATCGTTGAGCGTCTTGTTTACGCTGATACAGGCGAAGAAAATGTTGAGGATATCAAGAACGTAGCACTTTCTGATACTGCGTTTTATAAGTCCCAGAAGAGAATCGTTCTTCGTAACTGCGGTGTTATCGATCCTGAAAACATCGAAGAATATATCGCTATGGACGGCTATGCCGCTTTAGGTAAAGTTTTAACTGAAATGACTCCTGATGACGTTATCAAGGTTATCTCCGATTCAGGTCTTCGCGGTCGTGGCGGCGGCGGTTTCCCCACCGGCAGAAAGTGGGCACTTTGCGCACCTAACAAGGCTGATCAGAAGTATGTTGTATGTAATGCTGACGAGGGCGACCCCGGTGCATTCATGGACCGTTCAGTTCTTGAAGGCGACCCCCACTGCTTAATTGAGGCTATGGCTATTGCAGGTTATGCAATCGGCGCAACAGTTGGTTACGTTTACGTTCGTGCTGAGTATCCTATTGCAGTTCGTCGTTTACAGATCGCTATCGATCAGGCTAAGGAATATGGTCTTTTAGGCAAAAACATCTTCGGCACAGGCTTTGATTTTGACCTTTCCATCCGTCTTGGCGCAGGCGCATTCGTTTGCGGTGAAGAAACTGCACTTATGACTTCTATCGAAGGCAAGCGCGGTGAGCCCAGACCCCGTCCTCCATATCCTGCTGTTAAGGGTCTTTACGGCAAGCCCACCGTTGAAAACAACGTTGAAACTTTTGCTAACGTTCCCCAGATCATCTTAAACGGTGCTGATTGGTTTAAGTCAATGGGTACTGAAAAGTCAACCGGTACAAAGATCTTCGCTCTTGGCGGTAAGATCGAGCATACAGGTCTTGTTGAGATCCCCATGGGTACACCCCTTCGTGAGATCATCTACAACATCGGCGGCGGTATCCCCAACGGCAAAGAGTTTAAGGCTGTTCAGACCGGCGGTCCTTCCGGCGGTTGTATCCCCAAGGATCTTATCGATATTTCAGTTGACTATGATACACTTACTTCCATCGGTTGTATGATGGGTTCAGGCGGTATGATCGTTATGGACGAAGACAACTGTATGGTTGATATTGCAAAATTCTTCCTTGAGTTCATCGTTGACGAGTCCTGCGGTAAGTGCACACCCTGCCGTATCGGTACACGCCGTATGCTTGAGATTCTTACAAGAATTACAGAAGGCAAGGGCGAAGACGGTGATATCGAAAAACTTGAAAGTCTTGCAAACACAATTAAGGATTCTTCACTTTGCGGTCTTGGTCAGACAGCACCTAACCCCGTTCTTTCAACACTTCGTTTCTTCCGTGATGAGTATGAAGCACATATTTATAAGAAGGAATGTCCTGCACACTACTGTAAGGCATTTGCAAAATACGTTATCGATCGCGATAAGTGTATCGGTTGCGGTCTTTGCGCAAAGAATTGTCCCGTAAATGCAATCGAAAGAACTGACTACATTGCTCCCGGCAAGAAACTTGCTGCATTTAAAATCGACACTGATAAGTGTATTAAGTGCGGCGCTTGCATCGGCAACTGTAAGTTCAAGGCAATCGAAGTTAAATAATTGTGTAGGAGGTAAAAAGAAATGGAAACAAAAATGATTAATTTAACCGTTGACGGTATTAAAGTTACTGTTCCCGAAGGAACAACAGTTCTTGAAGCTGCAAAAGCAGCAAAAATCAATATCCCTACACTGTGCTACTTAAAGGGCGTAAACCAGATCGGTGCTTGCCGTATCTGTATGGTTGAAATTGAAGGCGCAAGAGGCCTTGCTGCTGCTTGCGTTATGCCTGCAGGTGAGGGCATGGTTGTTAGAACTAACACCCCCAAACTTCGTCAGGTAAGAAAAGACAACTTAGGTCTTCTTCTTTCAAACCACAACCGTGAGTGCACCACCTGTGTTCGTTCAGGTAAGTGCGAACTCCAGGCTCTTTGCAATGAGTACGGTGTTTCCGAGATCACATATCAGGGTACAAAAACATTTACACCTGATTGCATCGATGATCTTTCACCCTCAATCGTTCGCGATAACTCCAAGTGTATCCATTGCCGTCGTTGTATCGCCGCTTGTCAGAACATTCAGAAGATCGGCGCAATCGGCATGGGCAAGCGTGGTTTCAACTCAACAGTTGGCTCCGCTTTCGGCGTATCACTTGTTGATAGCCCCTGCGTAAACTGCGGTCAGTGTATCGTAGCATGCCCCGTTGGCGCACTTCATGAAAAGAGCGAGATCGATAAGGTTTGGAATGCTATTGCTGATAAGGACAAGTTCGTTTGCGTTCAGCCTGCTCCTGCAGTTCGTGCTGCTCTTGGTGAAGAGTTTGGTCTTCCCATCGGTACCGGCGTAACCGGCAAGATGGTTGCTGCAATGCGTCGTCTTGGCTTTGATAAGGTATTTGATACCGATTTCGGTGCTGACCTTACAATCATGGAAGAAGGCACAGAACTTTTAGGCAGAATTAAGAACGGCGGCGTTCTTCCCATGATCACATCATGCTCACCCGGATGGATCACATATTGCGAAAAATTCTTCCCCGAATTTATCCCCAACCTTTCTTCATGCAAATCACCTCACGAAATGACAGGTGCTATGATCAAATCATATTATGCTGAGAAGATGGGCATTGATCCTGAAAAGATCTACGTTGTATCCGTTATGCCTTGTACTGCTAAAAAGCAGGAAGCACAGCGCGATGAACTTGTTACAAACGGTCTTCGTGACGTTGATGCAGTTCTTACAGTTCGTGAGTTTGCAACAATGGTTAAGACCGCAGGTATTGAGTTTACTGAACTTGAAGACGAAGAATTTGACAGCATGCTCGGTGAATCCACCGGTGCAGGTGTTATCTTCGGTGCAACCGGCGGTGTTATGGAGGCTGCTCTCCGTACAGTTTATGAAGTTGTAACCGGTGAAGAACTTAAAGATCTTGATCTTCATGCAGTTCGTGGCTTCGATGGCATCAAGGAAGCAGAGATCGATCTTAAGGGCACAAAGGTTAAGGTTGCAGTTGTTCACGGAACAGGCAACGCTGAAAAGCTTCTTAACGCTATTAAGGCAGGCGAAAAGGATTACACATTCATCGAGATCATGTGCTGCCCCGGCGGTTGTATTACCGGTGGCGGACAGCCCATCGTTGATGCAAAGACTCAGATGAGCGTAAATGTTCGCGAACTTCGTGCAAAAGTTCTCTATGGTGAGGATGCTTCCAAGGCAAAGAGAAAGTCCCACGAGAACGTTGAAGTTCAGACTCTTTACAAGGAATTCCTTGGCGAGCCCAATAGCCATAAGGCTCATGAACTTTTGCATACAACTTATAGTGCAAAACCCAAATTCAAGAAGTAAACGCAGCACGAGAAATCTCCGCATTACTGTGTCAAGGCAACCATGAACGCTCGGTTACTTACGTCTCGTGTAAGCGCCCTCGCGTTCAGAACGCCACGCCTTGTCTTGCGAATTTTCTCGCACTCTTGAATAGGGCGATGCACCCCTGTTTTTCAAGTTTTTTTGCACTGCCGATAAAGAACGCCACGCCTTGGACTGTGAATTTTTTTGCACTTTGCCAGAACTCGGATTGTTATACCGCGCCCCTGGTTTTCAAACTT
>JAZULU010000077.1:0-2375 GCA_045603265.1 Clostridia bacterium | reverse complement strand
AGGCGGAATGAAGCCTTTTTATTTTTCTGCGGTCAAGATTTTTTGCATATTCGGAAATTATTACATAGTTTTCGCCAAGTTCGTCTTTATATATCTCTGCAATCTCGCGAGCCTGAATAAACGTTGATTTTATACTTTCTTTATTCTTTTTTATTTGAGTTGCTTTTTTCATAACGTAAGACGCTTTTCCTGCATCCTTTGCACCCACTTCGTTGTTTCCGTGCTGACGGTAAAGGATCAACGGCTCGTCAACAAAACCCACAAAACCAGTTGCAAGGCAAAGAATCGCCAGGAACCAATCGTGCATAAGCATATTTTCAGTATCCTGCTTTTTTAAAGCAAGGGCTCTTAAAGCACCGTTAATCATCATGGTACAGCCGGTAACGTTATTTTGAATAAGCGTTGCTTCAAGGGATTGATTTTTTGATAACTTTTGCATTGAAAACATTGAGGGTGAAATTACGTTAAGATCGCCATCCACCACTTCAAGATCGGTGTGAACAAGGGCAGGTTTTTTCCAAATTTCAATTTCAAGCATCTTTTTTAGTGTTTTTTCGATTTTGTCTTTTTTCCAAACGTCATCATGGTCACAGAACATGTAATAATCTGCCTGAGGCGCATTTTTCAGTAAAAACCAAAAATTTGCCTGCGCACTTTTAAGAGGAACATCACTTTTGAGTATTGAAAAATTTTCGTGCTTTTCAGCATACTCTTCTAAAATTTCCATAGTGGAATCGCAAGATGAATCATCGGAAACAGTTACGGAAATACTATTATATGATTGCTCAAAAATACTGTCAAGTTGCGCGCGTATGTACTTTTCACTATTGTATGTTGCCACTAAAACGGCTATCTTTTTATTCATATTACACCTCGTTAATATGATATTAACATAAAGATGAAATATAGTCAATAAGTAAAAATAATGTGAAAAGTAATACTTTTTTAATAAAATAGGTGTACAGATAAATAAAAATGGTGTATAATAACATAGATAAAAATCGAAGGAGCGTAATCTAATGATTTTTGATACACGGGATAATGTAAGTTTATGGCTGCGTATTATTGCGGTGGCCCTTTCTATAGCAATAGTTTTGACCGGCGGTTTTGTTGTTGCCTGGGATTCGTTTTTCGGCAGAATGACCGATGGCGATGGCTTTGAATCAACGTTGGGCGCAGATATTGATTCTTCTACTATTGTTGAAGATGATCAAAGCGGCAACACAAACGTTGATATTGATGGTGAGGAAGTTCCGGTTGAACCGGATGATGGGCACAGTAGTGTTAGTGCCAGTGAAACCATTCAGCCTGCAGTTCTTTCAAACCTTAAAGCCAATATGAAGAACTGGATGAATAACGGGGATCCGGTTAGAGACAGTAATGTTATCAATATTCTTTTTATCGGTATGGAAAATAACGATGATAACGGAAAGCCTCAACCCCTTTCAGTAAACGGCCGTGCCGATGCTATGTGTATTATTTCGGTAAACAAAACAACTAAAACAATTACCCTTGCATCACTTTTGCGCGATCAGTATTGCTTTATTACAACCGGAAATAGCGGAAGATACACAAAGTTCCACCATGCGTTAAGTTATTCCGGCCCTGCAAAGCAGATTGAAATGATTGAACGTTATTATAAAGTTGTTATTGATAACTACGTTATTGTAAACTTTGATTCTTTGCCAAAAATTATTGATGCAGTTGGCGGTGTTGAGATAGAATTGACTAAGGAAGAGGCTTCATTCCTTCGCAATAACTGCGGCTGGAAGATCAGTTCCACTGCTCAAAAGTTAAAGGTTGACGGTAATCATGCCCTTGTATATATGCGTATAAGAAAGGGTAATACCGGCGGTGATGAAGCGCGTACCGGCAGACAGCAAAAAGTTCTTATGACTCTTATCGGTCAGATGAAAAATTATTCCACCACACAGATGGTTTCTGCCGTTAATGAGGTTATACCTTATGTGCGTACCGGTCTTACATCTACAGATATTCTTGCTTATGCCATAACGGCACTTCAAGAAGGTTGGCTCAAGTACGATATCAAGCAAGTAACCTTGCCCGATGCCGAAAGTTGTAAAGCATTCAACAACCCTGCCGATGGCGGTGCCTATTGGAAAGTTGATTATCCCATAGCAGCTCGCCAACTCCAGTTAGCATTATTTGGAAAGAGTAATATTACTTTGGATAAGAATCGTAAAAAATGGATCTAAATCCAGAGCACGAGAAAATCCTGAAACCAAGACTCCGAAAATTTTTCGGAGTCTTTTTCTGTGTTGCGATGTGGGATAAAAAGTCGGTCATTTACCGTGTTGTAAACTCCCTCCTTTTTCCCCACACGCGCCTTGAATTTCAGGTTTTCTCGCACTCTG
>JAZULU010000076.1:0-1668 GCA_045603265.1 Clostridia bacterium | reverse complement strand
TAAAAAATTCAATTTTACTATTTCATCGCCGTTATACCATACCCTACTATGCTTTCGCTGTTTCTTTCAACAAATTCTCTTATGCCCTTTGTAAAATTATTATCTTCCTTGCTGTAAACTACCACCCTTTCTTCACAGTTTTTATCAATAATTATTTCACACCTCATATTTTTCCTCCTTTCAAAAAGGACAATAACATATAAAAAACAAGAAATCAATACCTCTTGAGTATTCGGTCATAAATACTTACTAAATGGCAAACTTAACTTTTTCCCTTGAATTGCAAGAATTTATATGATATAATGTATCCGGATTATTTAATAGGAGGAATTATTATGGCACACGTTTTATATGGTGACGGAATTCACGATGATACTGCCGCTATTCAGGAACTTATTGATAAGAACTGTGAAGTATCTTTACCTGTTCCCAAAGCATTTTACCTTATATCAAAGACTTTGGAGTTGCACTCAAATTTAAGGCTCGTACTTCCCCGTTTTGCCGAAATCCGTTTAGCAGATAATTCCAACTGTTATATGCTGAAAAATGTAACTAAAAACGATGCAAAAGAACGAATATCAAGCAAACTTTTTGATTATGTGAACAGATATTCTCCCGATGCACCGTGTGAAAATATTGAGATCTGCGGCGGAATATGGAATTATAACAATAAAAATCAAAATCCGAATCCCTTGTCTTGCGGTCGCTATGAGCCTGAAGGCTATACGGGACTTTGCTTTTTGTTCTATAACGTAAAAAATCTTCGTATTACTTCCCTTACCGTTAAAGATCCTGCAAATTTTGCCGTTACCCTTGATAGAGTATCTTACTTTCACGTTGACAATATTTCCTTTGATTTTAACGACGGAAATCTTTATCAAAGCAATATGGATGGAATCCATCTTTGCGGAAACTGTCATCACGGTAACATTGAAAATCTTTTTGGCACTTGTTACGATGATATCGTTGCCCTTAATGCCGAAGAAGGCTCAAGAGGTCCAATTTCAGATATAACGGTAAAAGGCATATATACTGAAAATTCATATAGCGCAGTAAGGCTTTTATCTGCAAGTCCTGAATGTGCAATAAGAAATGTACATATCTCCGACATTTTTGGCACTTTCTATCATTTTGGCATTTGCTTTATGCCGGTTTATAAGACCGGTAAACGCGGACTTTATGAAAACATTACCATAAATAATATGTATGCAGGAAAATCAAGCCGTGATCTGGTAAAATTCTATCTTGTACACAAATACAGAAAGTACGCGATCATTGATATCGAAGGCGGAATCGACGTTAAAAATCTTTCAATTTCCGACATTCACAGACGGGAATTTGTTGACGGCACAGTTCCGACATTGCAATTTGCCCAAAATGCCATTATCAAAAATCTCTTTCTTGAAAATATTTCCGCGGAAAATTTTACCGAAGAAGATATGCCATTTGTAATAAACAATGCTGAGATAATAAATTGTAATGCACCTGAAATGATTAAATAATAAAAAATCCCCACTTAGTGGACCATATCCAGATAAACAGACAGGAAAACAAACACCCTATCATAGAATATCTTTAATTTACGCGGCTTTACTCCTGATTTCAAAAGGAGTAAGGCCGTTTTTCATATTGATACGCTCATAATTATAAAAATGTACATACTCAGCA
>JAZULU010000075.1:0-1992 GCA_045603265.1 Clostridia bacterium | reverse complement strand
AGCACCCTGCAAAAATTTTGCAGGGTTCTATTTCCGTCGTTGCATTTCACTTGCAAAATGCGGCCATTTACGTCTGTGTAAACTCCCTTTTTTGCAAGTTCGCAAGGGTTTCTCGAACTCTGACAGTCTGCTGACAAAGTCAGCAGGCTGTCAGAGTTCAAGAAACCCTTGCAAGCCAAGGCGCTGAACTTGCAAAAAAGGGAGTTTACAAAAGAGTAAATGACCGCATTTTGCAAGTGAAATGCAACGACGGAAATAGCACCCTGCAAAATTTTTGTAGGGTGCTATGTTTGTAAGGGTTTGTCAGTGCTCTGTAAAGCGACTTATTAAAGCCGCTTTTATCTTTTCAGGAAATCCAATAACGCTTCTTTTTCATTTTTTACTTTTTTCTCGATAACACTTATAAGGGCATAGTTTAACGCTTCTTTTATTTTATAACTTTTATAGCCTGCTTCTTTTAATATATTGCCGTCAATATTAAGTTCCTTTATACTTGTTATGCCATTTGATGCTTTTTTGGCATTTTCAGAAAAATCTTCGTTATTTATTACGGAGAGATAATCGCATAAAAACAGAACTAATTCCTTATTATTAGTGCACATAAGTTTTTGAATGGCTATTTCATTATTTAGGACTTTTTCGTTTTTTGCAAAAAGGATCTTTCGTTTTGTTTTGGTTTCCACTTTTAATCGGGACAACTCTTCTTCGGTTTCTGCATTATTTAGAATAAGAGCAAGTCTTATTTCGGGATCCTGAGTTTTTTTAATATCTCTGCAAATCTCCTGCCATTTTTCTTCCCTTAAAGTGGGAAACACTGCCTTAAAAACAGGTAGAGTCTTTTCCATTATATAAGGCGCGTTTTTAAAGGTGAGCATTTTTTTAAGTTCAGTATAAATGCGTTCATAGGCGATGTTTTTCAAATTGGGCGCAAGTTTATTTGATGCCAAAAGAGTTTTTTCTTCTAAGGAAAAACCGTCCTTTGATGCAAAGCGCAGACCGCGCATGATTCTTAACGCGTCTTCATTAAAACGTTTTTCGGCATCGCCTACACAACGGATAAGTTTTTTGTTTAAATCTTCTTTCCCTAAAAACTCATCAATAATATTTTCATTTATATCCATTGCCATGGCATTTACCGTAAAATCACGGCGGGCAAGATCTTCCTTTAAAGACGGCGTAAAGGTAACGGAATCAGGTCTGCGGGAATCGGTATAATCACCGTCAACACGAAAAGTTGTTACTTCAAGCATTGCGCCATGATAGATAACGCCGACTGTTCCGTGTTTTAATCCCTTTAAGTTAAGGCGGAGATCGGAAAAAGTTTCCTGAATTTGTTGGGGAAGAGCAGAAGTGGTAATATCCCAATCATCAGGCTCAATACCTAAAAGACGGTCACGAACACAACCGCCTACAGCGTAAGCAGAAAAACCTTTTTTATTTAATTTTTCAAGCACAAACTGAACATTTTCAGGTAACACCTTTTTCGCCCCCTTTCCTATTTAATTATATACGAAAAAATTTTTTCGTCAATATTCATTTATGGTCTTGAAATCCTAATTCATTTGTGGTATATTACTCTAAAGACCTTTTTTAGGAGGCATTTTTATGTATTTTAACAGAAAATTTGTTGATTACGTACCCGTCCCTGAACCTGTTTCATCTGACTATTACATTGCCTGCCATTATTATCCCGGCTGGGGTGTAAAGCCAAACGGCGCATCGGGATTTTCAAAAATAGTTGATTTTCCCGAAAGAACTCCCCTTATGGGATATTATGACGAAGCCGATCCCGAAGTTATTGACTGGGAAATAAAATGGGCGGTGGAGCACGGCATAAACTGTTTTATTTATTGCTGGTACCGCCGTTGGGATAATATGGGTAAACCGTTGACCCATGACGGGATAAGCCTTGCCCATCAGCTGAATGCGCTTTCTAAAGCAAGATATAAAAACATGATTGATTTTGCCATTATGTGGGAATGCGATAACGCC
>JAZULU010000074.1:0-6031 GCA_045603265.1 Clostridia bacterium | reverse complement strand
ATATATATTAAGTATATAATTTTATAAAAGAAAACTCAATATGAATAATCAACTATAAAAAAAGATTTTTACGCAATATTTCAAGATTTTCAATGTAATTTAGTGAAAAAAAGTGCTATGTTTTATCATAGCACTTCTTTTTAACCTTTTATTGCTTTTTTTACAGCGTTTATACGTTCATCATTTATTTCGGAAAAAATTTGATTTCCGTTTTCATCAACCTTTATTGTAGGACATATCCAACCGCCCTCATCATGTTCATTCCAGGCGTAAATAATTGCGGAATTTACGGGAATATTTTTATTATTTAAAAATTCCTTTGCCGAACAAACTTCGTTATAAATTTCATCGGCAGTTGCATATTGAACGTAAGATTTTGAAAGATCACCTTTTATCCAGCCAACGGGATTTTCATGGCGAGTTTCATTATTCCATCCGCTTGTAATTGTTGGAATATATTGAAGATTATTTTCTTTACATTGTTTATATTCGTTTTCCCATCTTTCAAGATTTCTTAAGTGCATTGCTTCAAAAGATTCACCGTTACCGCCCCACGCACAATAATGGGAAATAGCATCGCCTTTAACATATAAGCATTGTTCAACGGTAGCATCCATAATTGCAAAGAAGGGTTTTTTTATGTTTTCTTTTTCACAAATTTCGGTAAAAAATTCAATATCTTTTTTTATTTCGTCAAATTTATTGCAAAGACCGAAATAATAAACAAGAGGTCTTCCATCAAAAACTTTTTTATAAAAATCTTCTTTAAAAAGTTTAGGAACTTCTTCTTTTACATAATCTTTGTTTATTCCGTTACTATCAAAACAGGCACACATTTTTACATCGTTTCTGTATTTGCTTTTTGTGTGAAGTTTTCTTGCTAAACTTAAACCGTCCTGACCGGGATTGCCGTACCATACATAAGCAAAATAATCTATACCTGCATCAATGGCATATTCCATTTCTCTATCAAAAATTTCCTGATCATATTTGGGAATAAATATTTTTTCGTTTTTTACCTCCGCAAAAAAGGGTGCGCGGAAATGAAATCTTTTTGGTGAAAGAGATCTTTGTACCTGAAATGACGGATCATTTTCATTTTCAGATTTAAACCAAGCGTCCCAACGGATAGCACCGATTGTTAATTTTTCCATATTACTTTTTTCTCCTTTTTATGAAAACTATGGCAAATCCACCGGCAATAACAATAATTGCAACGGGAATTATCCACCAGAAATTAAATTTTTTGGGAGTTATTTCATCATTGGGTTTTTCTGTTTCTATGGGAGGTGTTATTGTGGTACCGTCAGATAAAATACCGTTTATTTCAACCGAAACAAATTTTTTGTTTTTATAATTGTCAACTGCAATTCTTGTTGCTTTAACACGTTCATCATTGATTTTAGGAGTTCCGTCCTCATTATAAATCTGATTTCCGTCTTCATCAACCGCTATGGTAGGACAGATCCAACCGCCCTCGTCATGCTCATTCCAGGCATAGGCGATCATGGTATTTGCTTTTGTAAATTCTTTAACAAAGTCATGCTGCATATATGAATAAGCATATGTAAGATGTTCTGTAATATTTTCAGGTGTTGCATAATCTGCCCAACTGTCAGGTGAAACGGTTGTCCATGAAACGGGATTATGAAACCTGGGTTCAGGATTCCAACCGTAAGAAACGGTGGGAACATACTGCATACCTGTAGTTTGAAAAGATTTCCATTCATTAACGGCATTTTGCATAACAGTTTCAAAGGGATCGTTATTTTTGCCATAGATTGCGTAAGATGAAACTGCATCGCCGTAGGCTGATAATGCCGATTGGGGTGAAACATTCATAATTACTGAGTAAGGTTCAGGGATGCCAAGAGCCTTTGTAAGCGAGCGGTAATATGCAATATCTTCGGAAATGGCGGAAAGATTATTACCGCTACCGAAGTAGTACATTAACGGTCTGCCACCAAGTACGGTCATATAATAATCTTCTTTAAACAACGTTTCCATTTCTTTGCGTGCATACTCTTTGTTTATGGCGTTTCCGTCAAAGCATACGCACATTTTTACGTCGTTTTTATATTTTGACTGTGTGTGAAATATTCTTGAAGCCTTCATATCGGAATCATACCAAACGTAAGCAAAGTAATCGATGCCCGCTTCAATAGCATATTTCATTTCTTTATCAAAAATTTCCTGCGTATATTCGGGAATTATAATATTGCCCTCATTTGTAACTTCTGCATAAAAAGGTGCGCGGAAATGAAATTCCTTTTTTGAAAGGGAACGTTCAACCTGAGAAATAACGCTGTCCTTTTTACCGTCATGAGAGTACCAAGCATCCCAACGGATAGCACCGAAAGTTGTTTTTTCTTCGCGTTCATATTTGGAAGGTGAAATATGCTCAAGTTCAACCTTTTGCATATCTGATTTTTCTTCAGGCAAAAGCCCGTTTATTTCGGTGGTTTTGATAAATGACATATCGTCAATCATAACGCTTGGCGCATTGTCGTTTTCATCAAAACTTTGCTGATATAAATAGGCAATAACAATGGGATCGTTAGCGTCATATTCGACTTCTTTGTGGAAAGAAATTTCTTGCCATTGGTTTGTAAGGGCGACCATGTCAGTTGAAACATATTTTGTTGTATTGCCCTTTTTTGTCTTAAAATTAAGAACAAGTTGTACTTTACCCTGATATTCTGAATCTTCCATAAGTTTGATCCACATGGAAGCCTTATATTTTCCGGGACCTGCTTCTGATAAAATATCAGTTACGTCGTAAGCAACGGTATCGTATTTATGACCGCGGTTATAAATTGCCATACCTGCTCCCGTTCTTCCGTAATCTTCTGAAACTTCAAATTCTCCGCCGGAACCGTATTTTTTATAGCCTTCAGTATCGTCTTCCATTTTTCCGTTTTCAAGAAGTTCTTCGTTCATTTTAACGGAATTTTCTTTTAAATTTTCGGCAAATACATTTATACTTGCCAGAGAAAAAATAAAACATATCGACAATAAAATGGATAAAAATTTTTTCATAGCAAAACCTCCTGTTTTTATTGTATTATAATATAGAACAGATTTTAAAAACAATGTATTTTTCTACCGAAAAATTGTTATATTCTACTGATAACATTGTGGTATCTACGAAAAAAGAAAACAATGTTCAATTTTTTTGGATACTATATTGTCTGCAAGTTCAATATTTTTCTTAAAATTTTCGTACTTTGCAAATGAGGGATGTAATAATTTTTCATATTTATCTGCTTCAGGTAAATGTGCTTTTACATAATTGTGAAAATCGGCTGAATGATTATGATGCTCTATATGTGCAAGTTCATGCACCACAACGTAGGTTATTGCTTCTATGGGATACAACATTAGAAAGTAAGAAAAACAGATACCGTCTTTTGTTGAACAACTTCCAAAGCGTTTTTTAGCAGAAGTAATTTTTATGCTTTTGGGACAAACACCCATAGTCGGCGCGTATTTTTCCACTAAAAAAGAAAAAAGCATTTTTGCGCCTTTTTTCGCAAGAAGAATATCGTTATCGGATAATGACGAAATTTCTTTATCTTTTTCGAGAATTGACGGTAAATGCTTTAAAATCCATTTTTCATTTTTAATTATAAAGTCCCGTGCTTCTTTTTCGGTGTAATTTTTAGGCGCACGGACTATAAGCGTACCGTCGGGCGATATTTCCAACGCTACGCTTCTTCTGTCTGATTTTTTTAAAATAAAATCCATTATTTAACCTGCTTGAAGAACTCTATCTGTTCTCCGTCAGGACCTTTAACAAATGCAATATAAATTGACATTTTATAAGGCTCGGATTCAAGAGGCACGATTTTAGGTGCAATCATTGAAGTTGCCCCTGCTTTTAATGCGATTTCATAGGCTTCTTTAGGATCTTCAACTTCAACGGCAAAGTGTACCCACTTACCGTTTTCACTGTACTCATCGCCGCCGTCTGAGAAAAGTTCGATCTTTCCGCCGTCACCAAGATCAAACATCTTGATGGTTTTAACGGGATCGGACCAGCCGACAACTTCTTTTAAACCTAAAGCCTTGTAAAATGCACATGACTTTTCAAAATCTTTTGCTTTAAGACCAATATGATGAAAACCCATGCCTTTAATAATTTCGTTAGCCATAAAAATTCTCCTTTTTTATATTGTTGTTTCACGTGAAACATTCTTCTGCATTTCCATATAATATATCGTCATAACCGGCGACCGGTGCGGTGGTTATGACACCTTACACGTGGCAAGTCGCCACAAACGGCACGCAGACACGTGCAAACTTCAAAAATTCGCTTCAGCGGATTTTTGAAAGGCGGAGCCTCTTCACGTGAAACAAATTATTTAAAAACTACACCGCTTCTTGCAGGCAATAACAGATAATATCCGTTTTCTCTTTCTTGGAACTGCATTCCGCCACCGGTATCACAAATTGTTTTGGGAGTTGATCTGAAATATGAAATATCTAAAAGAGTTTCAATTTCTTCGTCGGTGGGATTTACAAGAACGTACCGCCAATCACCTTTATAACTTCTGCGGATACTTAAAAGACTTCCTGCGGTATCAAGATATAATTTTCCGTATCTGAAAACGTCATCGCGCAATGCGGTTACCGTTTTATACCAATTAAGAAGTTCTTCATCTTCCCTGCCCCAAGGATAAGGCTTTCTGTTAAAGGGGTCTTTAAGTCCCGTAAGACCTGCTTCATCACCGTAATAGATTGTGGGCATTCCGGGCAAAGAAAAAACCATAAGTGCTGCAAGTTTTGAAAGAGCTTTTGCCTCTAAAATCTGCCACGTTTCGGGAATAAAATCTGCTTGTTCTTCCCTGGTCATTCCTTCTGCTGAGGTTATAAGCCTTGTTAAAATTCTTTCGCTATCGTGGGTTGAAAGAAAATTCATCAGACACTCAAAAGTTTCTTTGGGATAGTTTTCGCGCAAAGAAAATACTTTGTCACAAAATTCCTTGCCTGAAATGTTTTGCGTAAGATAATCAACAACGGCATTTTTTAAGGGGTAATTCATAACTGTGTCAAGTTCTTCGCCCCAGAGAAATTCGCGCTGGGTGTTGTAACTTACTTTATTACTTGCATCTTCCCAAACTTCGCCTAAGATAAGAGCGTCCTCTTTTGTTTTCTTAACAGAATCGCGCAAAATACGCAAAAATTCATCGGGAAGTTCGTCGGCAACGTCAAGACGCCAGCCTGAAATACCTGCATTTATCCATCTTTTAACAATACTGTTTTCATCGGTGAGAATATATTTTATATAGGAAGGAGTTAATTCCTTAACACAAGGAAGCGACCATACGCCCCACCAACAATCGTATTTATCGGGGAATTTTTCAAAATCGTACCATTCATAATAAGGCGATTGTTCCGATTGATACGCACCAAGTTCTTTATATTCGTTTTCACGGTTAAAATAGCGACTGTTACTGCCGGTATGGGAAAACACGCCGTCAAGAATTATTCTGATTCCCTTTTCCTTTGCCTTTTCACATAAAGAAATAAAATCTTCGTTTGTACCTAAAACCGGATCAACAGTTTCGTAATCACCGGTATCGTAGCGGTGATTAGAATATGACTTAAAAATGGGATTCAGATATAAAACGTCAACGTTCAAGGATTTTAAATAATCAAGTTTTTCTTCAATACCCTTGAAATTTCCGCCAAAGAAATCGTTGGCAGGATAATATCCTTTTTCCGGATCAATTTTATATTGGGGAGAATCGTTCCAGTTTTTGTGAAAGTTTCTTCCTGAAATATCACCTGAATTTTCTTTTCGATAAAATCTATCGGGAAAAATCTGGTACATTACAGCGCCTTTTGCCCAACCAGGAGTTTTATAGTCTTCTTTTATAACGGTTACCTGGAAACTTCTTGTAAGATTCTGATATTCCGAAATTTCACCAATACCGCCCAACATAGAAGAATTGTTAAGGCAATATAAGGGTTTTACCGAAGTATTTATTATAAATTGATACCAAGTAAGACCCAATGTTTCACATGA
>JAZULU010000073.1:0-9847 GCA_045603265.1 Clostridia bacterium | reverse complement strand
AACGTTTCAGATATTCTCAACGTTGCAATAAAAACGGAAAACTTCTATAGGCTTCAGATCGAGCCGGATGGAAGAAAAATGCTTAACACAGATGAATATTATCATTTAGCGTCAATGCCCACAATCGTTAAACAGCAACTTGCTCTTGATCTTTCAAATGAACTTAAAGCGCTCAATATTGAAAGCACAAGAGGCGCATTTGCAGGCTTAAAGATGACTGTTGCCGATGATACGGGCACGTTTGTAACAAGCAACCTTTTAACAAACAAGATCAAATGTATCGATTATGAAAGCAAAAAGGCAACCTTAAGCATCCATAACACCTTTGCAAGCGCTGATCTTTACGTTAAACTTGGCGTATTTATTCCTGACGGTGTTTGGACGCGTGTTATTCATGAAGGCGATTGGACAAAGATCCCCGCAGGTGAAAGCGTAACCTTAACACGCGATTTCTCTCAAATTGAAAGCGTTCAGGGTTATTCATCAGCAGGAGTTGCCGACCGTATGTACACACAGAACGAATTTGATACCCTTATGTATTTCAAGGCTCCCGATGCCGAGATTGGTGATACTCTCTATCTTACTGCAGATGAACTTTCAACTAATGCGGCAACCTCAGGCGGCGTTGAAATAACGGAAGTTTGGGAAGAAAGTCTTTGCGATTATGCAAAATGGAACGTTCAATATAAACTTAACGGAAAAGTTGAAAATGCTTACGAAACACTTTCCGCTCAGGGTATCAGCGCAAAATCAGGCAATCCCTTTGATAAAAATGTTCTTGATAACTTTATTGCAAGAGCAACCGATAACGAAGAATATAAATTCGTAGGCTGGTATAAGGAAGACGGAACGCTTATTTCAAAAGATAAAAACTATACTTATGTTCCTGAAGCCGGCGCAAAAGAGCAGACAGTTTATGCCTGCTATGCAACGGGTGTAAGTGAAATAGCAGGTGCAGATCTTGAGATCGGAAGCTCACTTACAGTAAATTATTATGCAGAGCTTAGTGAAGAACATCTTTCAGCAAAGCTTAAAGTAACAAGAAATAATAATGTTACCGAGCTTAACGGCGTATATGATGAAAATACAGGATATTATAAGTTCTCATATAAGGGAATCAATCCTCAGTGTATGACTGATAATATCAAGGCAGAACTTGTTTGTGGCGGCGAAGTTATTTCCGTAAAGGAAGAATATTCGGTTAAGACTTATGCACAAAATCTTATGGCAAAGACGGCAAGCCAACTTGGCATGAGTGAAAGTAAGTATAGCGCCCTTAAAACACTTCTTTCCGATATGCTTGTCTATGGTGATAACGCTCAGGAAAACAGAAAATATAACACGGAAAATCTTGCAACTGACGGAGTTTCATGGCTTGCACCTTCAACATTCAGCGTACCTGCAGGCGTTAAGAACGTTACGGGTAATACTGATGAAAACAACAAAGTTCTCGGTCTTGGCGTAAACGTTAGCAACGTAAATAAAATTTACTTCCGCGTAAACGTAACGGACGCAACGGTTTACGTTGACGGTGTTGAAATGACTCCTGATGAAAACAACAAGGTTTATACCGAAGCTATTAAGGCAACTCAATATGCTGACGTTCATACCATTGAGATCGTTAGAGGAAATGAAGTTCTTTCAAAGATCGAATATAACGTAAACGCATATATCGGGGCAAAGCATGAAAGCGAAACGGTAGGCTCATTGGTAAAAGCAATCAGCAACTACGGTGTTTCCGCAAAGGCTTACGTTTTCATTTCAAACGTTCTTGAGGGTGTAGCACCTGATACAGATAACGGTGCCATACTTGTAACAAACAGAGGTAGCCGTACATCAGGTCCCAAGCAGGATATACTTGAAGTATTAAAGGCTAACGGCAACGGTGAATATTATGTAAGCGGATGGATGCGCCTTGCAAATCCTGAAGAAAGCGGAGTTCAAATGCAGATGATCGCCGAGTATAAAGATACTTCAACACATTGGCCCTCAAGCGCATTTAAGACAGTTTACGATACTTCATGGCAAAAATTCGGCTATACACTTAATATAACCGACGTTGACAGTATGACTTACAGTTTTATATCAATTCACACAGTTGTTCCCGGCAGCGGCGACTATGATAAACGCCCCTATACAGGCGATATCATATGTGATGATTTCGGCTTATATAAGAAAAATGCTGACGGCACTTGGAGTGATCAGTTGCTTGCAAACGGCGAATTCAAGCCCAACGTTGTAGGCGAGGTTGACGGATGGACGATAAACGGCAAAGCAACACTTGTAAACACAAAAACTCCTGAAATTGATTTTTCAGGAGTAAAAGGGAAAGATGGCAGTATCACCTATGAAAAAGGTTTTGTGCCAATAACTGATGAAAATGTTATTTTCTCAGGACGTTGGACAGATCAGGGTAACGGTACTACAAGGGCTTCATTTGAAGGCTACGTTGAATTGAATTTTGAAGGAACTGAACTTTACGTTCTTAATCCCGCAGGCCAAGGCTACGTTGAAATTGATGACAGCGGTGAGTACACTCTTTATGATTTCAGCGGATCTACAAAGATTGCCGAAAATTTATCAAATACCAGCCACAAGGTAAGAATTTATACTCGGGCACAGATATCCAACCTTACTGTTGGCGGTTTCTATATCGGCGAAAACGGAAAAACCCTTAAAATTGCCGATGGTCCCGTAATCGAATTTATAGGCGACTCCATTATGGAAGGCTATACCGTTGACGATACGGACAGAACCATAATATCCAATTCATATCTTAACTCATATGGATTCCTCGTAGGTAAAAAGTTAAGCGAAAATTACGGATTCAGATTCCATAACGTTGCCTATGGCGGAATAGGTCTTGCAAACTACGCTGATCCCCTTAATATCGGCGGAAGATATTTTAAGGAGAGAGAATATCAGAGTGGTGTTGATGAAAGCACCGTTCCCATGTGGGATACTTCAAAACTCGTTCCTGATTATATCGTTATAAACATCGGAACAAACGATTATAATAAAGATCAGGCTGAAGCAAAGGCAAATTATATAACATTCCTTGATGATCTTTACGAAGCATATCCCGACGTTAAGATAATTATTATGACTCCCTTTGACAGTTCAGCAACGCACAATAATGATGCTATAGTTCAAACTATTAACGAAGTTGTTGCACTTTATGATGATGTTCTCTTCATTAACTCCTATGAATGGGGCATGAAACCCGGTGCTGACGGATTACATCCTTCCATCGAAACCCATCAGATGGCTGCAGAAAAACTTTATCCTGAACTTGTTAACGGTTTAGGTCTTGATGAATAATAATTACTGATAAAATAATCCCCTGCATTTTTTGCAGGGGATTATTTGTTATACATATTCACTTAATTATTTCTTTGAATCAAGATATTCCTGATAAATTGCCATTTCGGTAAGTTTCTGTGTATGGATAACACCGTCAGCATCAATGTCGATTCTCTCTATCATTGTCATTGCTTCGTCAATTAAGGCTTCTTCATCTAAAAGTTTTTCAGCCTTAACAACCTCGTCAAGTTTAGGCTTCGTTGCCGGATGGCGGGGAGTAAACACGGTGCAACAGTCTTCAAAGGGAAGAATTGACGTTTCGTAAGTACCGATGTTTTCTGCAATAGCCATAATTTCAAGTTTGTCCATACCGATAACGGGACGGAAAACGGGCAAATTTACGGCAGAATCGGTGCAGTTGAGGCTCTCCATGGTCTGGCTTGCAACCTGACCGATGCTTTCGCCCGTAACAAGTGCACCGCAACCGCGAAGGCGTGCAATACGCTCGGAAATCTTCATCATGAAACGGCGGGTAAGAATAGTCATAAACTGGTCGGGGCACTTATCGTAAATTTCTTCTTGAATATGGGTAAAAGGCACAACGAAAACGGAAATTCTTGTAATATATGCGCAAAGTTCCTGGGCAAGTTCGTAAACTTTTTCCTTGGCGCGCTCGGAAGTGTGGGGGAATGAGTAGAAATGAACACCGTCAAGCTGAACACCGCGCTTTGCGATCATATAGCCTGCAACGGGGGAGTCGATACCGCCGGAAAGCAATAGTGCCGCTCTGCCGTTTGTGCCAATGGGAAGTCCGCCAACAGCAGGAACATCCTGAAAATAAACATAAGCCTTTTCACGGATCTCAACTTCGATTATATGGTCGGGGTTGTGAAGATCAACGCGCATGTCGGGCATGTTTTGTAAAATTCCACCACCCACAACTGCGCCTATTTCAGGGGATTCCATGGGGAAACGCTTATCAGCACGTCTTGCCTTTACTTTGAAAGTACCTGAAAGAATGTTGGCTTCTTTAAGCATCTCAACTGCATTTTTTATGCAAAGATCAATATCTTTTTCAAACTCTCGTGCAGGGGAAAGGGCATGGATACCAAATATCTTTGAAAGTAAGGAAAGTGCTTCATCCAGATCTTTGGGATCAATGTTGTAAACGTAAATTCTGCTCTGTGCAATGGAAACACGCACTTCATTAAAATTTTTGAGTGCGGCTTTTATGTTGTTTATAAGGGTGCGTTCAAAGAAAGGTCTGTTCTGACCTTTAAGATGAATTTCGCCAACCTTAACTATGATCATATTGCGGTAATCCATATTATTTCTCCTATTTTCGCTTGAATTTTCTAAGATATTGTACTTTTTCTTTAATCTTTTCAACGGCAACGGGCACTTCTTCTAAAGTGTTAAAGGCACCGAAACTTATTCTTACCGTTGCTTCTGCCAATAAAAGGGGCATGTTTATTGCATCCAAAACATGACTGACTTTACTTGAACGGCTTGTGCATGCCGAGCCTTTACCGATTATAACGTCATTTTCAAGGGCGTTTTGTAATGAAGACGCTTTAACACCTTTAAAAGTTACGCTCAATATGTTGGGCGCAGAGTCTTCTAATACAAAAGACGTATCGGGAATCTCTTTTAACAAACGCTTATATTCGTTTTTTATTTTTAAAAGATCAGGCTTTTGTTCTTCTAAAACCTCAACGGCTTTTGCAAAACCCATAATATTGGGAACGTTTACCGTGCCTGAGCGCAGATTATCCTGCTGACCTCCGCCGTATATGAAAGGATAGAACGGAACACCCTTTTTAATATATAATGCACCTATGCCTTTAGGACCGTGCAACTTGTGCGCACTTAAAGAATATAAGTCAACACCCAACTCTTTCATATCTGTGCATACATGCATAAATGCCTGAACACCGTCAGAATGAAAGAGTGTATCGGGATTTTTTTCTTTTACGGCTTTAACCAAGGAGGCAATATCATTTACTGCACCGATCTCATTATTTATGTGCATTATGCTGACTAATGAAGTGTTTTCATTTACAAGATCTTTTAAAGTTTCTTTTTCAACAACGCCATTTTCGTTTACGGGGCAGAGAATAACTTTAATATTTCTCTTTTTTAAAAATTCTTCGCAGTTTAAAATTGCATGGTGCTCATAAATTGAAACAATAACCTCCGAATTGTCTTTTGCTAAATTCAGTGCAGTGTTATCGCTTTCTGTGCCGCCGGAAGTAAAGATAATTTCCTTATCGGTTACGTTCAGTGCTTTTGCAATAATTTTTTTTGCAGAGAGCATCTTTTTTTCAGTTTCCAAAGCCTTATAGTAGGGCGATGAAATGTTGAAAAAATCCTCTTTTGAAGAGTTATAAACTGCATCAAGTACCTCATCAAAAGGGCGCGTGGTTGCAGAGTTATCAAGATATATCATTTGTTAAGTTCCTTTTTGATCATTTTAAGAAGTGCTTCATTGGGCTCAAACACAACGGCACATCTTTCGCCTTGCTCGTAAGTCAGTACATATTTTTCACTATCATTATTAAGTGAACAATCAAACTTCTTTGCTTCAAGACTTTTGAAGTTTTCTTCATTGTAAGCATCAATACGCTTGAAAGTTGATGGGGGAATATTTATAATCTCTTTTCTCGTTTTAAGGTTTTTGATTTTTGCAATGATAAGGCGGTCATCCTCAACAACGTAGTCATACTCAATGATCATATCATCTTTTTTAGTGAAGCAAATTGCCGTAAGGATAGATGAAATGATTAACGGCAAAACGTCAAAAAAAGTAGGCTTCATAGCAGGATTTGATAAAATCATAAACAATGTTACCAATGAATAGATGGCAATAAGACTAAAAGCCGCCGCACATGCAAAGAGAAAATTATATCTGAATTTATCTTTTTTTTGTTGTTCTTCGTCTTTTCTTCTGATGGTCTGTTCAATTCTGTCCATAAAAAAACACCTCGAAAAAGATTTTAACATAAATTTGTCAAAATATCAAGGTGTTTATTGCTTTATTTCTTTTTTCTGTCAAGACGGAGCATGCCGATTATAATTGAGATCGATGAAAATACTTCGGTAATTATTCCGCCTTGGGAATGACCGATTATATTATAAGTAAGCCATAACGGAGAAGCACACAAAGTATAGCGACGGCACATTTTTGCTTCCTGACGCATACCGATTGTTGTTATAATGTTACCGACAACGGGTATCAGTTCAATAAAATAAGTCAGCGGTGTCGGATCTTCTTTAAGGAACAGTACCGATATTCCGTAAGCGATAAAAGTCAGGAATATAAATACGCCTATCCATATGGGATGCCCTGCCCACTTTTTATCTTTTTGTGAAAATACTATGGCACGAATGGCGCAAACCGCATTTAAAAGTGCACCTGCATATAAGCCGAGCATGTAAAAATGTACCGTAAAAAGTGCGGTTGAAAAAAATTGAAAAATGATTATGGTTTTTTGTGTTTTAAACTGAAAAGTAATTAAAACTATTGCTGTTGCAATGTAACCGATTATTTGTGCAATTATTTCGATCATAAGTAACTCCGAAAATTTTTTTAGAACGAAAAGATTATAGTAAACTTTATGATAAATGTCAATTAAAATAGTATTTTTTATAAAAATGATAAATCCGATATTATAAGAAATATAACCGATATTATCATAAAAAAATCTTGAATCGGCAAAATGTGTGTGTTATAATTTCCCTGAAAACAGTTGAAGGCGGAAATATATAATGTGTTTTGATAAATTTGTATCCAACACTCTTGCAGGAAGCAGTAATCAGCATTTTTTTATAAGCGACGGAAAAACTCAAAAAGGTCGTGTTTTTTATAAGGTCTTTGAAAAGGGACAGTATAATTATTCTTTTCTTTTCACAAATACAATAGATTCCACTTATGGCGACGGTTCGGTCAGCCATAAAAACCTTGTGTGCGAAAACTTTATAATTGAAAAACTGCGCGTGGCGTCTTGTAATAAGATCGATAACAATATTCCCCAAAATGCCTTTAAAACTGTTACTTTTAACGGCGAACAAACAAAAAATGTAAAAGAGGCGGAGATTTTTTCAACCGATCCCATTTTAATTTTACCAAGCCAATATATCTGCCTTGAGATTACATTTAAGGGCAATATGATTCCTTACCACGAAGAAATAATCGTTTCTACTTTTACAGAAAATGATGGCAACTGGGTTTTAAATCAAAAAATGCCCGTTCCCGCAATGGTAGGCTGTGATAGGAAAACGGAAAAGAAAATAGCATTTTTAGGTGATTCTATCACTCAGGGGTGTGGCACGCCTTTTGATTCTTATTCTCATTGGAACGCTGTCCTTGCAGAAAAGTTAGGAAATAAATATGCCTATTGGAATCTTGGTATCGGTTACGGTCGTGCAAGTGATGCTTCAACTGACGGTGCATGGCTGAATAAAGCCAAAAATAATGATATTGTGTTTGTGTGCTTCGGTGTAAATGATATTTTATTCGGCGCGGAAGAAAAACAGATATGTTTGGATCTGAATAATATTATAGAAAAACTTAAAGAAGCGGGAGTTGCCGTTATTTTGCAAACCGTTCCACCCTTTGACTATAAAAAAGAAGATATAGAAAAATGGCAAAGAATAAACCAATATATAAAAACAGAACTTATAAAAAAAGTTGATTTTGTTTTTGATAACAATACCGTTTTAAGAAAAAGCGAGAATGAACCCCATATGGCTATGTACGGCGGACACCCCAATTCCGAAGGCTGTAAAAAATGGGCAGAAGCGTTTTATGAAGAACTTATAAAAAACGAGGTATTTTAAAATGATCAGATCATATCAGATTTCATCTTTAGAAAATATTATGCCTAAAACAGAGCAGAACTTTGTAAACATAAATGAAATTACAATTCTTAGGGGTGAAAAAACGTCATATCAGATTGCTTATATAGGCGATAGAGTTTGCGATTGCAAAATTGAAGTGGAAAGCGATATTAAAGATAATATCCATATATATAAAGTTGATTGCGTAGGAGTTAAACGCACTGTATTTTTTCCAAAAGCACTTGAAGACGATAATTATTTAAGCGTAGATCCCGGACTTTATCCTGATTTATTAAGTGAAATAAAGGATAACACTATACCGTTAGCCTATTATTATCAAGGTCTGTGGATCGAAACCGATAAAAATATAGTTCCCGGAAAACATGAAATAAAGATCACAATATCAAACGGTGAAGATTCTGTTTCGCATTTGATGACCGTTGAGGTACTTAGACTTAGTTTACCTGAACAGAATTTAATATACGGTCTTGCTGTGCATGCTGATTGTCTTGCCGATTATTACGGATATCAGGTGTTTTTTGAAGAACATTGGGCGATGCTTGAAAAATTCATTAAACTCAGCGCAGAATATGGCTCAAATATGCTTGTTCCGCCTATTTTTACACCGCCCGTTGATACCTTTGTCGGCGGTGAAAGAACAACGGTTCAACTTGTGAAAATTAAAAAGAACGGGGAAGATTACACTTTCGATTTTTCGCTTTTTGAACGCTACATAGAAATGTGTATAAATGCCGGAATAAAATATTTTTATATGGCTCCCTTTTTTACCCAGTGGGGCGCCGAATTTACGCCTAAAATCATAGCAACGGAAAATAATGAAGAAAAAAGAATTTTCGGGTGGGATGTAAGATCAACTGATGAAAAATATATAACGTTCCTGAAAAAATTTGTGCCATGCTTAGTTGAAAAACTTAAAGAATTAAAAATAGAAAAGAACGTTTTCTTCTCAATTTCCGATGAACCCTTTGATGAAGTGACGGTTGAAAGATATGCTAAACTCAGTTCAGTTTTAAAGCCGATGTTAAAGGGCTTTAAAGTTATTGATGCTTTTACTCATCAGGATAGGTTTGAAAAATCAGGGGCGGATATACCTCTTATTCCAACAAGTGATATAGCCAATTTTAAAATAGAAAACTTTGACTTTTTAAGCGTGTATTATTGTTGCGCCCAGGATTATAAGGTATCCAACAGATTTATTGCAATGCCTCTTTACAGAAACAGATGCTTTGGTTATCAACTTTATAAATATGATGTAAAAGCATTTTTCCATTGGGCGTTGAACTTTTATAATGCACCCTTATCGAAAAAAAGAATCGATCCTTTTACCGTTCCCGATGCTGACGGTGGTTATCCCGGTGGTGATTGCTTCTCCGTTTATCCCGGCAAGAACGGACCGTTAAAATCAATGAGAATAGTTGTTTTTTCTGAAGCATTGCAGGATTTAAGAGCATTAAATTTGCTGGAATCTTATATTGGCAGAGATAAAGTAATTGAAATTCTTGAAAAAATAACGGGCGAAATAACCTTTGAAAACTGCGCACGCAATGCAGAAACCATATTAAACGTGAGAAGCAGTATTATAAATGAACTTAGAAAATTTATTTAAGGCGGTATAAATATGAGCAATTTTACTTATGAATATGAAAAAAGCACAAAGACTCTTGAAACCTTTGAGTGGGATAAC
>JAZULU010000072.1:0-30755 GCA_045603265.1 Clostridia bacterium | reverse complement strand
TTTTTCAAAGCCAAGTGTTAGTCGCGCCGTAGGATTATTAAAAAACGGTAAATTTATTACCGTTGATAATCTTGGATATATTACTTTAACCAAAGAGGGGTTAGAAATTGCACAAAAGATATATGATCGGCATAATTTACTGACCAATTTTTTAATGAAACTTGGTGTAGATGCCCAAACAGCCTCTGATGACGCATGTAAAATGGAACATTGCATTAGTGATTCTACATTTGATGCTTTAAAAAAGTTTATTGAGAATTAAAAGGTACTTTAATAGTACCTTTTTTCTTTTGTTCCTATCTAAATAAAAATGGGTCTGATGTAACATCAAACCCACAAAAACATTATAATTTATAATTTTCACCGTATATTGTTGCAACTACGCCTCTTGCTCTCAATGTTTCATTATCCTCGTGAGCAATAAGCCATTTGTTTTTTGCAAATAAAAGATTTGTTTCAGGCTTTTTTTCCAGCGGAGTATTTGTTCCCTCAGTTAAGCCAACAACGCTACCGAAACCAATATTTTTATCGCAATGAATGGGACAATAATGAAGTGTGGTTGCATAGACTTCAACTGTTTCACCTTTTTTTAATTTAAAAGCCATAACTTTTGATGAATCATATCTATAGCCTTCTTCTATATCACGAATATCACCTAACAAAAGAATAAGATCTTCCGTTGCAACGTTAATTTCCGAACAAGTATGCCATTCAAGAGCGTTCATTGTATCATTAAAGCCCCAACAAAAACCTAATTGCATAGGATTCTGTCCGAAAATTTCGTCCTGAAAATATTTTTTTATATCAAGTTTTTCAAAAGCATCAAGAGAGGGTACATATTTCGATCCATTTTCAGGCATCTTAACGCTTTTTGCAACCTCGACAATTTCTGATGTGTCTACATCAATAACTCTACCGAATTTTTTAAATTCCAAATCATGAACACTATAAATTTTCATAAATTACTCCTTAAATATTTGTTCTATATCAGATACGATTCCATAATCAGCATATTCAAATATAGGTGCTTTTTTATCGCAGTTTATTGCAATAACAGTTCCTGAATTTTTCATGCCAACTATATGGTGAACGGCACCCGATACACCAACTGCAATATAAACCGAAGGACTTACGCAACGCCCCGTCAACCCGACCTGAGATGGATATTTCATAATATCAGAATCTACTGCACCACGGGTTGCAACAACTTCTGCACCTATTTTTTTAGCAAAAGTATAAATTTCCATTAAAGAATTTTTTGCACCTTTGCCAACTGCAATCATAATATTTGCCTGATTGTCTTCACCAGTCCGTACAGTTGCCATTTGCGGCATTGTTTTACATTTGATTTTTGCAATAATATTTCCCGAGAATGCAGGACGATACATAAATAATGTTTCGCCGTCTGTTTCAAGTTTTGTACAGTCGGCGCACAAACCTGTCTGAAGCATCACCGCAACACGCGCTGACGTTTCTTTACTCCATGGCGTGCTATCCCACAAAACAGCATTAGGCTGTTCTTTTTTTATTTTCTCAACTAATTCTTCTGCAGAAATTTTATCAACAACCGTAATATCATCACTTATTGTTTTTGCATAATCTATAGGTTTTTCGCCGATAATCCAAACTTTTTTTAATTTGATATCAGAAATTTCGGTATCTGTATTTCGTTTGTCCTGCTTTAGCCCATTTTCAATAAGTTTAAGAAGTTGTTTTTTTTCAACGAAGTTGCATTTACGTTTATCAGAATTATTTTCAAAAGATTTTACTACTTGTGTAGGTGACCCAATAAGTCCGCATTTTGATATATTTGCACCCAGATCCGAAGCGTTCCAAATAGTTAGCGTTCCTTTTTTTGAACGAATGCTTGGTTTTCTTAAATCATTTATTCGTTCAACCGTTATAAGACAAGGGATTTTTTTTGTTATTTCGTTTCCCGATCTTGTTAAACAAGTAATAGAATCATTTGCAACTTTTATTTCCAAAGCATTAGAAATAAGATTGAATTTTAAAAATTCCGAAACGCCAGGTCCAACTTGTCCCGTATCTCCATCAACTGTCTGTCTTCCGCAAAAAACCAAATCTGCACCTATTTTTTTTATTGCAAGAGATAAAACATATGAAGTTGCAAGCGTATCTGAGCCAGCAAAGGCTTTATCACAAAGAAGATACGCTTCTTTTGCGCCTAAACGAGTGAGATTTAATAGCATTTCATTGCTTTTTTCAGGAGCCATAGAAAGCAAAACTACTTCTGCCCCATCTATTCGTAATGCAGCCTCATAAGCGCAGGCATCAAAAGGATTTAGTTCGCCATCAACTTTTTGTTTAACACATACAACTATTTTCATTTATTACGATCTCCGTATATAGGCTGAAGAGCATCATGTACACGAACATATTCTTCAAAAAGTTTTTTATATTTCTCCGTATTTTCTTTATTTGGGCTTACGGTTGACTTGATTTTTATACATTTTTCTACTGCATCGGTTGCGTCTTCAAATACGCCCATTGCAACGCCTGCAAGCATTGCGGAGCCTAAAGATGAATCACTGCTTACTGTAACATTAAGTTCAATATCTAAACAATCTGAAACAATCTGCTGCCAAAGTTTGCTTTTTGCACCGCCGCCAATAAGTGTTGCTCTTTTTGCACACTGAACTCCCAACTCATTTAATTTATTTTTAGAGTGTAATAAGGAATATGCTACCCCCTCTAAAACGCTTCTTGTAAAATGCGCCTTAGTGTGAGTTGCACGAATTCCAATAAAACTACCGCAAAGTTCAGGATCTGCATATGGTGTCAATTCACCATTAATATAGGGATGATATACAAGGCCATCACAACCTACAGATATTTCTTCAGCCTTTTCATCAAGTTCGCGGTAATCTCCGCCAAAGGTATCTCGATACCATCTTAAAGATGATGCAGCCGCTTTAGTTGCAGAGCCCGGATACCATAACCCATCAACAATATGTGAGTAATTTACCACATCTCTATCAGGACATGGTGCATCTGTAATAACACAAATTCTTCCTGCCGTTGCAAGTTTAACTGTTGTATCTCCCCTATTAACCGCACCGGAAGCAAAAACTTCCATAACCGTATCAGTTGTTCCGCAAATAACAGGTGTACCTGATTTTAATCCGGTAAGTTTTGATGCTTTATCAGTAACATATCCGGCAATATCTGTTGAGTTTTTAATTGGCGGTAATACGGAAATATCCAATCCGATCATTGAACAAAGTTCTTCTGACCAAATACCCTCACGCATATCAAGCAACATGCTACC
Organism: Clostridia bacterium; assembly: GCA_045603265.1. GTDB lineage: Bacteria > Bacillota > Clostridia > Christensenellales > QALW01 > UMGS1322. The sequence continues at coordinate 27,466 of JAZULU010000072.1, read as the reverse complement.
CTGAGCATCAATAGAATCGGTACAATATTCATCGGTTAAGAAATAACGAATGAAATCTTTTTCAAAGAAAATATGTTTTATCCTATCAAATTTTTCTCTATCGTTTTCTTTTACCCATAAAATCTGTGGCATCGTCCAAATAGTATCCGGTTTATGAAAAGTTTTTTCAAAAATAACTTTTCCGTAATTTTCGCGCAAAAAAGCAGATTCTTTTTTTGATCGACTGTCTGTCCAATGAATAGCATGAAAAAGCGGTGTATAATTTTCATCGGTGGCGACCCATGTGTGAGTTGCAGAATCAATGGCAATAGCCATTATATCACCTGAAAATATACCGCTTTTTTCAATTAACTTGTTTGTATTTTCACATAATGCTTTATTCCAATCGTTGGGGTCCTGCTCACAGAACCCCAACGCGGGATATAAAGTAGGATATTCAACTGTATTTTCGGCTATAATGTTACCCAATTCATCAATCAGAGTTGCTTTTGATGAACCGCCACCGAAATCAATACCTAAAAGATATCTCATAAAAATCCTCTTATTTAATTATTTTATCCAATCATGTTCAGGATCGTTACTTCTGTTAAAGCCCTGATAATCGCCCGCCATAAGCCATAAGAAATATGTTTTATATCCGGGTGTTGTAACTGTTGTATGATAGCCTACAGGGAATTCAACAAGTTCATCATTTTTTACTCTGTATGCTTCATCGATAGAGCCATCTGCCGTATAAAGACACTGAACAGCAAAGCCCTGTTTAGGATCGAAAAGGAAATAGTAAATTTCCTCTGCAACACATTCACTTGGCATATTATCTTCATCATGCTTGTGAGGCGGAAATCCTGCCCAGTTACCCTCTGCACAATATGACTCACCAATGGTAAGTATCTTTGCATTTGAGTTACCGTCAATAATAAAACTTGTTTCTCTTTCAAAAGGCTTTCTGCCTAAAAGTTTAAGAACAACATGATCTTCTCTTAACACCTGAGGTTCTGTTTTTTCTTCAATAGGAGTTGCGCAAACTGCAATTTTGTTATGATCATCAACAGACTCAATAACGAGTTCCTGCTCTCTTGGCATATAGAAACTTTCAGCTTTTCTATTCTCAAACACGTTCATTCTGTTGCCGATGTTTTCCCACTTTTCGCCATTAACTTCAACGTTACAATGACCTTCAAGCATAATAAATGCAGTTTCTTTATCCTCCGTATTAAAATATAATTTTTGACCTTTATCAAGTTCAATAATACCAAACTCAAGTTTTTTAAGTGAACATTCCCCTATTTTACAAATTCTTGTATAACCGTTTTGAGGAACATAAGACTTTTTATAATTCATAACCCTTCTCCTTTAAAAATTCCAAAACATTTTCCTTTGAAGGTACGCTTTCCCTTGCACCGATACCTGTGCATTTTATGGCTGAGGTTGCGCTTGCAAAATAGCAACAATCTTTATAACTGTAGCCATGAATAATTCCTGCGGCAAATGCACCGTGAAAAACATCACCTGAGCCATTTGTATCAACAGCATTAACTTTAAATGCCGGATAATTCAGAAATTCTTCACCATCAAAATAAACGCCGCCTTCTTTACCGCAAGTGATTACTACAATTTCAGGGTGATACAATTCCATAAGTTTTTTTGCAGCATCAAAAACATTATCACAACAAGTATGTTTTAAAGCAAACTCCTCAGACGGAATCATTATATCCGTAAGTTTTAAAAGTCGCTCAACACCTTGATATAATCCACCGCAATCATAAAGCACTTTTGTTCCTGCACTTTTGGCAATTTTTGATGCTTCTTCTGCACCGTCCATCTCATTACCGTCGATCATAAGAATCTGAGCATTTTTGATTGCTGCTTTTTGATCTTCATTTAGTTCAAGTTTAGGAAGATCTCCTCTGTCAAAAACGCAGGTGCGTGAGGCGCTTTTTTCTGACAACCATATAACCGAAGTGAAAGAACGATATCCGTTTTTTACAATAACGTTTTCAGTATCAACGTTATACTTTTCAAAGTCATCCTTTAAAAATTTACCGCCGTTATCATCAGACAAAACGCCAATATAGCCACTTGATATGCCCAATTTACTTGCTGCTACAAGTCCCGTTGCACAAGGTCCACCGCCAGCTGCTTTTGAACCGCTTGCACGCATTTTTGTATCTTCTTGTGGATATTCAGGTACGGTTATAAGCGTATCCATAACGCAAGCGCCAATACCAACTATTTTATTTATCATAATGCCCTGCCATATGCACCTGTAAGTTCGATCTTTTCAAGCGCAAGTTTCTTTACATTTTCGATAGTGCTCTTCATAAAAAGATCAACTGCAATAGGATGATCAGGCTTTGCACATTCATTTGTTACACCATCAACAAAAGCACAGCAAACGTCAGTGCCAATATTCATTTTTCTGATACCTGCTCTGATTGCAGCTTTTACTTGATCATCAGGGATTCCTGATCCACCATGAAGCACAAGAGGAATTCCGCCTGTTTCGTTGTAAATTTCACCTACGCGATCAATATCAAGTTTGGGTGTTTTCTTATAATGTCCGTGAGCATTGCCAATAAGGACTGCAAGACAAGATACGCCTGTCTCTTTTACAAAGATAGCTGCTTCTTTAGGTGAAGTGAATTCATCCATTGCATCGTCGTTTACGCTACCAATATGACCTAATTCGCCTTCAACGGGTACATTAAGTTCTTTACACATATCAACGATTTTTTTTGTTACTTTTACGTTTTTATCAAAGTCATAAACTGATCCATCGATCATGATGCCAGTTGCACCGTAGCAAAGCGTTCTGATTATCTCCTTTTCACCAGGACCGTGGTCAAGATGGAAGCAAACCGGAATGCTTGCCTGCTTTGCAGCAGCAAGAATAATAGGTGCAAGATAATATCCGCTTCCCTCGTTTATAAGACGGGGATACACCTGAATGATAATCGGTGCTTTTGTTTCTTCGGCAGCAGCAATAACACCCATTACGGTTTCCATATTGTAAACGTTAAACGCAGGGATACAGAATTTACCTTTTCTGGCTAAATCAAGAACGTAGTCAAGATTAACTAACATTTATAAATCCTCCTATTATTTTAAAATAAGTTCTTCAATAGAAATGATTTCAACATCCGTAGCAACGTTTTTAAGATTTACATACTCAGAAACAGATGCTGTAACAATACAATCAGCATTTACACATTTTGCATTAAAAATTCTGCCTGCAGCAACACCCTTCATAACTTCAGGCATCCACTGTGCCATAAGGATATTACCTGCCCACATTGTATCCTTGCCATTGAGAAGCATTTCATCAAGTTGACAGTACGCAGAAATAACTTTACGAGCTTCTTCAGTTTCTTCAAGATCACGCGCAAGCTGGAAAGGATCCTGATATACAACCTTTTTATCTGTTTTTACAGCATTAAGAGTCTTAAGATTTTCAGAAAGCGCACTTGTAAATGTTATAACAGTTGCATTTAAACCAATATTCCATTCTTTATATTCACGTTTTAAAACCTTTGCATCCTGAGGATCATATGTAATAATATTCTTATAGTCATTAAGAACTTTTGCACACTCGATCATTTGTTGCTTTGTTTCATCAACTGCACTTATAAGATACTCAAGTTGCTGACCGCTTGCGGGCTCATTTTCAAGAACAGTAAACTTAACACCTGCCTTTTCAAGAGCCTTGATAGCGTTAATTGCACATTCAGGTGCTATGTAACGAGCATCTACACCAAGGAAAAGAAGTATATCTGTTTTTTCAGCATGTAAAGCAATAGCTTTTTTAAGTTCTTCATTAAGTTCTGTTTTGCCGTAAGCATTTCCATGTTCAAGGCAATTATCAACAAGAACATTTATATATTCAGGAAGTTTACCATCAAGGGCCGCATCAACGCGTGCTTCTTTTATAAACATAACGGGATCCCATCCGGTAACACATTCTTTTGTGCAAGCACCACAGCAAGCGCACTCATATACGTTGTCAATTACTTCTGAAATATCATATACACCCCTGTTAACAAGAGAAAGACCAAGTGCACGGGCACGGGAAGTATTTCTTTCAAGACCGGTAGTATTTCCTATTGGACAAATGTGACGGCACATCCAGCAGAATCGGCAGGAATCAACGTGCTTTTTACAAATATCATTCATTTTTGTTACCTCCTATTAAAGACCTAACTTAAAGGGATTCATGATGCCATTTGGATCAAGAGATTTCTTTATACCATCAAACACCTGCATTGCGGGACCGTATTGTTCTTTCATAAGTCTGCCAAGTTTAAGACCTACACCGTGATGATCGTTTACAGTACCACCGTGAGCGATAGCAGTTCTTACACCACAGTTCCAGATCTGCTGATGAAGTCTTAATGCTTCAACAGGATCTTCCGGAACATCCTTAGCATCAACAATGAAACGGTCATAGATCATTGAACCCCACTCATACCAATGTGAGAAGTGTGCAATAAACTTTGCCTGAGGGAAATTTGTTTCAATGGCTTCCTTCATTGCCCAATAAATTTCCTCAATTTTACCGTAAGGTGCGATTGTATCCATTGTACCAAACATCTGAGGAATATCCATCATGTGACCGGGATAGAAGAATGTAATCTTTTCTTCCCACCATTTTTCGCCATACTCACTGCCAAGATCCTCTGCACCATACTTTTTAAAGGTATCAAGAAGAATTTTTTCTTCAACATCAACAATTTCCTTAACACCTTCATATGCAACGTTCATGAAAGCGCCTTCGCGTTCAACACCAACAATCTTTTTGATAAGTGAAGCTGTTTCTGCAGGATCATAAAGACGCATAACAGAGGGCTTAAATTTCTGTAAAAGTTCGCGACTTGCCTTAAATGCCGCATTCATATCTTTGAAAAGGAAACCGCGGAAACGTCTATCTTCGGGCTGATCGAAAATACGGATCTGTGCCTTTGTAATAACGCCTAACGTACCTTCTGAACCAATAAAAATCTGGTTGAGGTCAGGACCTGCTGCATGTTTGGGTGACGGTGATGTATAAATGATATCACCATTAGGAAGAACAACTTCCATCTGAAGTACCATATCATCAATTTTACCGTATTTTGTGGAAACAACACCAATACCGCGATGAGCAAGGAAACCTCCTACCGTTGAGCAGGTAAGTGAAGAAGGATAATGCATTGTTGCTTTACCAACTTCATTTGCAGCCCATTCAATGTGCTTATAAATAGCACCTGTACCACATTCAATATACATTGCATCAGTATTTACTTCATAAATCTGATTCATTCTTTTTGTATCAAGAATGATTCCGCCACATATGGGAAGTGCACCGCCTTGGCTACCTGCGCCACCGCCCCAAGTAGTAACGGGAATTTTATAATAATTAGCAATTTTAAGAACTTTTGAGGTTTCCTGAGCATCCTTAGGTGCAACAACGAAATCAGCTTCAGGCATAATTTTTCCTCTATCAGCCCACATGCGTGAAAGCCAGAAATAGTCAACACTGTGTGTAACCTTATCAATTTCCTTGATAGAACAGTTTTCGATACCTACTGCATCTTCAAGTTCAGTAAGTATCATTGCGTTTAAAAATTCATTTCTCTGCATTTTTTCAATCTCCTTTAATCTAAAGTTTTATCTATGCTTAAATTTTTAAAGTACTTGGTAAATTCACGAATCTCTTTAACGTAATTACCTTGAATCTCAACAAAGTGATGTATATAAGGCCCGTCAATAAGTCTATCTTCCCATTTCTGAAGATCTTCAAACTCGCCCCAAATATATGTTCCGTGTGTCTTGGGACCGGCAGTTGTTTTACAAGTGCCTGCAAGAACCATATAATTTCCGTCTTCTTGATCTATTCTGGCAAGAGTGTACAAACCATCTTTACCGCGGAACCATTCACGCTGATTTACAAGACGTGCTTCTGAATCAGGTGCTTTAACAGAGAGCGGGAAAGGGCCGCAATGCCACAAAAGTTCAGCGTTTTTATTTTCGGGATGACGAACGGTGAACTCGCCAAGGAAAGGCCTTTCTTTTCCCATAGCAGCACATTCAAGGAGTACCATTGTCATTGCACAGTGTATATCACTCTCACAACTTATAAGATATCCCATATCATTTAAAATACCGTAAACTGCGCAAGGCGCAAGTCCATCAAACATAATTGGAGTTGCCGTCCAACATTCAGCTGAAATAACATCAAGTTTAAACTCTTCAAATAATCCGATATATGTTACAAGAAGGCAAGCCATGCGTTCAAGATATTGAGGCGTAAGTTCATCCATCTTGTAATTATCCTTAAATACTTGTACATATTTTTGGATTTCATCTTGCTTCTCAGCCATGTTCTTATTGTATCTGTCTTGAAGAATTGCAAAATTTATAGGTGTAATACGAATTCCGAACTTTTGCATTAATTCGCCTTCGTTCCAAATAACCGAAAAGAAAGGTGCAGGACGAGTTCCAATTTGCCCAATACGAAGTCCGGTAAAATTCTTAACCATGCACGCAACACTGACAAAACTCAAAAAGCCTTCTTTGAATTCATCAGATTCTACTCTGCAGCAAGGCAAGTGTGAAAATGGTACACCATAACGCTGGAACTGACGTGAAATACCGAAAAGACCACATTGAGAGTCTGTTGGGCGCACGCCATCAACATAATACTCATCATCAAGAGGTGCCCATAAAAGGCAGGGTTTTCCAATGGCTTTTGCAAGGTCACACGCAGCCTCTTCATTGCCGAAATTGCAATTAATTATCATAACTGCATCTACGTTTGCATTTTTAAAGCGTTCAACACATTCTTCAACTGAATCATCGTCAAATATCAGATTGTTAGATCCAAGACCTTTTGTATCAACAAAAGAAACGTTATCACTTTTAAAGTTTTCTTCAATATAGTTTACAAAGCGCTCGCCTCTCTCCTCTGCTGAAACCCAAGTCAAAAATGTTTTAGCAGGGCGATTTGTTGTGTTGCGGCGCATCGGCACAAGGCCTATTTTGATATTATGATCAAGCATATATTACCTCCTAAAAAATAACTCATCGATATTATTATAATATATCTCATTTTTTTTACAATGTTAAAAACAATATATTTTTTGTAAAAAACGATACAAAAAACAGAGAATATGTGCTATAATATAGAAAAACAAAAAAATTACTTGTATTAAAGGATATAAAAAAATGAAAATCATCCCTTTTGACGAACTCTATCATTCTGAATTTATAATAAGCGAACCTTTTTCGAAAGAACAAAACTGGTTTTCGCGAAACAACGTTTTTTATTCACTTAACCGCCCCAAGCCATCGCACACTTTATTATGGTTAAAAAACTGTTCAGCAAAAATAACCGACAGTCTTGGAAACTCATTAAAAGTAAAAAAGAATCAGTTGATTTATATGGCAAAGGGCATTGAGTACGTTATTGAATTTTTTGATACAGCACCCGAACAAACCGATACTTTGGTAATACATTTTCAATTAAGGGATATGAAAGGAACAGATATCGCTCCAACAGTTATACCTGAAATTGTAATTGAAAATGTTGATGTTTCATTGGCACTTAAACTTCAAAAACTTGCCGATGAATTTAAAAAGAACATCGTTTGCATTCCTGAAGCAACGTCTGTAATTTACAGACTTATTGCTTCCATTTGTTCGTCAAAAAGACAAGATAACACTAAAAATCGCTATAATTGCATCAAAGAAGGTATCGAACTTTTGGAAAATGACACCGATATTTCCATTAAAGAGATATCGCGCATATGCGGTGTTTCTGAATGTTACTTCCGCAGACTTTTTAAAGAATATAGTGGTGAATCGCCTATGGATTTCAGGCAAAAGCATCGTATTGAAAAAGCAAAACAACTTTTATTATCCGATATGCTATCAATAAGTGAAATATCGCAAGAACTTCACTTCGCCGATATTTATCATTTCAGCAAAACATTTAAAAATATAACCGGTTTTTCACCCAGACATTTCATTGAAATGAATAGATAAGTTTTAACAAAACAGCCCCCTCAGTTCATATATTATACCAGGTGATTTTTTTCACCTAAAAGGAGAAATTTTATTATGGCTGAGGTTGTATCCCTTAAGAATTTAAGTAAATTCTACCATACTCCAACGGGAGAAACCGAGGCCCTGAGGGATATAAATTTTTCTGTCGCCGAAAAAGAATTTGTTTCCATTATAGGTCCATCCGGCTGCGGTAAATCCACAGTTCTCTCAATAATTGCCGACCTTGAAAAACCATCAGGAGGCAAAGTGGAAATAAATTCGGCAGATAATAATCCAAATATTGGCTATATGCTTCAGCAAGATCATCTCTTTCCTTGGCTGACAGTACGCCAAAATGCCCTGCTGGGCCTTGAGATCCGCAAAGAAAAAACAAAGGAAGCGGAAGCCCGTGTTGACGCTCTATTAAAACAATACGGTCTCTATAGTTTTATCAATAAATATCCTCTTGAATTATCAGGCGGTATGCGTCAACGCGCAGCACTGATAAGAACACTTGCCATAAATCCTTCTGTTTTACTTTTGGATGAGCCTTTTTCTGCACTTGATTATCAAACAAGACTTTCTGTTTCTGACGATATACACCGCATTATAAAAAGTGAGAGAAAAACCGCTATTCTGGTTACACATGATATTTCAGAAGCAATCAGTATGAGCGACCGAATCATCGTACTCACAAGCAGACCTGCAAAAGTAAAAGAAATTTATACTATTAATCTTTCTGCAGAAAATTCCCCTATTGCGCGCAGAAAAGCGCCTGAATTTCCGGAGTATTTTCAGGCATTGTGGGAGGAGTTGAATGATAATGTACTCTCCTGAACACATAAAATATTTAAAAAATGAAAAGAAACGAAAAATCATAAAGACAACATTGCAAATATCAATATTTGTTTTGTTTTTTGCATTATGGGAACTTCTCACTTTATTCGATATAATAAATCCTTTTATTTTTTCTTCACCATCCCGAGCAGTAAAAATGCTTGGCACGCTTACTAAAACAGGATTATTTACTCATATTGGCATTACACTTTTTGAAACGCTATTGGGTTTTTTGTTAGGAAGTTTGCTTGGCTTTATAATTGCAGTATTTTTATGGTGGTCGCCTATGGCGCGTGACGTTATTGATCCATATCTTGTAATAATAAACAGCTTACCTAAAATTGCTTTAGGTCCTGTTATTATCGTTTGGGTTGGCGCAGGAATAAACTCTGTTGTAACAGTAACGTTGCTCATTTCTATTGTCGTTGCAATAATGGGAGTTCTAAACGGTTTTAATGAAGTGGAACAAGCAAAACTCACCTTATTAAAAACATTTGGTGCAACAAAATTTCAGTTATTTTCTAAAGTGGTTTTCCCTGCCAGCATACCAACCACAGTTTCCGTTCTTAAACTTAATATAGGTATGTCTTGGGTCGGTGTAATTGTCGGTGAATTTTTAAACTCAAAAGCAGGTCTTGGTTATCTGATAGTTTACGGCGGTCAGGTTTTCAAAATGGATATAGTTATGTCCGCTACACTTGTTTTATGCCTGCTTTCGGCTTTGATGTATTTTTCCGTGGTTTTACTGGAAAAAGCAATAAACAAAAACAGATCATAAAAAAACAGAAACAGTGTTCAAAATAGCTTGAACACTGTTTTATTTTATACTTCCTCAACATTAATGGTGATATTGGACCGGTCAAGCATCCGTACCTCGCGGGGAAGCACTATATCATATTTAATGCCCTTGGGTATATTTACGTTTAACTCAAAGCAGATCCCGTTATACCTCCAGCCTACAGATACAATACCGAAGGAGGTAAAATGTGTTCCTTTTGCCCACCTTAAGCCGCAAATGTTAGGTGTGATAGTTATCTTATATTCTCCCTCACCTTTTTCATTTAATTCGGGGATTCCGATGCCGAGCACGTCGCGTATAAGATGCACGCCTGCGTGTGCCGTAAAGCCGTGACAGCGGGAATTATTTTCAAGATTACAGGTTTCCCAAAGTGTGCCGGGACCTTCCTCAAGCTGTGGCATATAAATCTCAAACATATCCTCAAACATCTTATTGATATTTCCCTGACGCACAAGCATATCAAGGCGAATACACAGTCCGATAAAAAGCTGACTTTCGCCTACATTAGGATTTTTAGGATATTTAGGCAGAGGACCGCAGGCGTTGTGAACGTTTTCCATAAGCAGCGGTGCTTCATCCTTATTAAACAATCCGCTCCAGAGCGAAGTATACATTGCCGCTTCGCTGTAACAGTTTTCCTTAGGATAATATTTATCGTTTTTGTGCTTATATATCGCATCCGGAATATATTTTAAAAATTCAACCTCAACATCCTTAAGGATTATATCACGCAGAATCAACCTGATGCTTTCGCCTAAGCTTATCCACTTATGCTCTGAATACAGCCTTCCAAGTTCAATAAGCATATATGCATATAATGCATTTGCCGCAGTGGAAATGGGATATTTATGCTCATCGGTGTTTGAAAGTGACCAATCTATAAATAAGCCGGGTAAATTTTCAATAAGTCCGCTATCACCAATAAACTCCTTACTGCCGTTAATAAACGCTTCAAGCCTTGCTTTATGCTCATCACGGAACGCAATATCACCCGTGCGGCGAACATATTCGCAAAATTCAAGTCCGAGCCAGAATGACCAGGTGGTTATTCCTACCGAGCTTATAAAATCCATATGAGCAGGATAAACACAGGGAAAAAAGCCTTTATACATTTTTTCGCTTGGTGTAAGCAAGAAATTTTCAAGAAATTCCTTTTCAACAAGAGAATCTGACAGCATTAGTGATGCCGCACGTGCAGTCCACAAGGAATCGCATAACCAGCCGCCGCGTTCACGGTCAGGACAATCCATAAAAATGTCCTTAGTGTTTAAAATAAGCGTTTTCGTTGCCGCATTATATAATCGGTTAACCGATTCACTGCTTGACAGGAAGGATGTTTTTTTAAGATCAGGATATGAATCGTTTATAATTGATAGCTTATGCAGAGTTACGTTATTTATTCCCCTGAATATAACTAAAACGTAACGTGCAAGAGCAGGCTCCATAGAAATAAAATCAACCCTTCCCTTTTCAACGTGCAGTCTTGTAACAGTGTTGTACGTTGTATTGGGTGTGCCGTCAAGCTCAAGCACCTCGGAATGTACAATATCGATTATGCCCGATTCTTCGCAGGTTGCGCTGATATTTATAAAGCCCAAATAGCTTTCGCTTGCCGCAAGCAAAACATAAGGATCCTGTGTTCCTTCGTTCGTTATTTTAAAGCCATTATCAGAGGGAACGACCCTGACACCGCCTTTAACGCGAACGGTACGCTTAAAATCCTCAAGGGGATATTCGGGAAGCGTTTTGTAGTACGGCAAATCAATATAAGCCTTGCGTGGCTTGTTTTTAATCTTTTTATCCTCATCTATTCTGCAAGCACCGTAATCCAAAAGATTTTCAAAAGGATTTTCATCCAATTTGGGAATAAGTGCTTTATGGGGCAGATACACGGGCTCGTTAATTATGGGTACTACTGAATAAAATTCACCTTTACCATGCTTCCAGGAATGAAAATCAGCGTTTATAGTGTAAATTTCCGCAACCTCACGGCAATGTGATATTCGTTCCCCCTTAGGTGATCTTGCGGAAATTTTACATACTCTCCAATCACTAACACCTGTTGCGGAAAGCACGCTTGCACCTTGTACTATTTCAGCAATAAACAAGCCATCCTCAAGGGTGCAATCATTGGAATAATTGCCATAAAGCGAGCACTTATTCCCATACACCATAACCTCTGCCGCTATATGATTGGTTCCGTGTATAAGGTAATCGGTTATATCTATTTCATCGACTCTTTGATATCCGTGTGCCGTTCTTGCCGGACCGTGCAATACAAATTTTCCGTTAATATATAACCTAAAAAAATTGCGTGCGGTAATTTTGATCCTGACCGTTCCGTTACGGGAATATTCCAGCGGATAATAAAAGCCGTACTGATCAACCGCATTTTCACTATCCGTATTAAATTGACCAAACACCGCTTTTGCAGATGCAAAGCTTACTGTTTCCATATTTTGTTCGCCTCCGTTCTAGTATTTAATATAACATATCAAGTACATTAAAGTCAAGAAATAACAATTTTTTGTTTTTATAAAATTTTTAAAAAAGTGCTTGCAAAATTTTCAACCTTGTTGTATAATACCCACGTTGTTAAGAGTTGCTGATGTAGCTCAGTAGGTAGAGCGCATCCTTGGTAAGGATGAGGTTCACGAGTTCGACTCTCGTCATCAGCTCCATTAAACCCCCTGTTTTAAGCAGGGGTATTTTTTTAGGGGTTATTATGGTTAAGATCTCAACATTGTTTATTTCGGTTCTTACACTTTTTCTTTTTATGATCCCCGGTTTCATTTTAAGAAAAACAGGTATTGCCGATAAAAGTTTTTCAAAATCTCTTTCCGTACTTACGTTATATATTGCACAAGTCGGATTATGCTTGCATAGTTTTATTATTGAGTTCAATAATGAAATTTTTAAAGGACTTTGTCAAGTATTTGTTTGCGCATTTATAATTCACGCCACACTTTATGTTCTTGCAAAACAGTTCTTCAAAAAAGCACCTGATAAAACAAGACGTGTTTTACAGTTCGGTCTTGTTTTCTCAAATGCCGGATATATGGGCATCCCCGTAATAAGCGACGTTTTAGGCGAAAATTTTGCAATTTATGCTACTTTCTATGTTGTGTGGTTTAACGTCTTTTGCTACTCTTTGGGCAGATTGATCTATACCGATGACAAAAAATACATTTCAATTAAAAAGGCTATAATCAATCCTGCTGTTCTGCCAATTATGATAGGTCTTGTAATTTTCCTGACCGGTGCAGGAACCTGGATCGTAAACGTTAAAGACGACCAGACTTTTGTTGGCGAAGCATTTAATCTTATATACAGATTCCTTGAAACTTTGCGCAACATGGTTGCGCCTGCATCAATGCTTGTAATCGGTGCTCGCCTTGCAGACATAGATTTTAAGGGAATTTTCAAAGACAAATATATGTATCCCTTCGTAGCACTTCGTCTGCTTGTTTTACCTGCTATAATATGGGTAATTCTTAAACTTATCAGTTTTACGGGACTTCTTGATGAAAGCGCATTTACAGTATTACTGATTCTCTCTTCAACACCTGCCGCCGCAGTTACTACAATGTTCGCAGAACTTTATGACGGTGATTCTCCTTACGCAGGCAAACTTGTTGCTTTAACAACTGTTCTTTCGGTTATTACAATGCCCGTAGTTGCGCTTCTTTTATATATTTAATTGTTGACAAAATTTAATTTGTAACATAAAATTATATAACAATGTTTCCGTAGCTCAGCTGGATAGAGCGACCGCCTCCTAAGCGGTAGGTCGGGTGTTCGAATCACCTCGGGAACGCCAAAGCCACAGAAATTCTGTGGCTTTTTTATTTTTCTTGACGAAAATTTGACAATATGTTATAGTATAGTTGCCAAATCAATTTAATATAAACATACAATTCGGGGCATTATTTTCTTTTTTGGGAATATTATACCCTTTTTTGTGTCATACTCTCATTGTGAATTTGATAAAAATGCAAATTCCGTCAATGTGAGTGTGTTATTATGCCCTTTATATTGAATTGGTTTGGCGACTATCGGAGTTTGCGTTTTTTGTGCGTCTGCTTCGGTGGCCGCACTTTTTTATTTTTTAGAACAAAGCCGCGGTTGTTTTTTATTCTACAAAAAAGTGCACAATAATTTTATATAAAAAACAAAAGGAGAATTTAAAAATGAAAAAATTTGTTACTATATTGCTTGCAATAATTATTGTTTCTAACTTATTTGTCGCATGTGGAGAAAATAATCCAAAGGAGCCTGATCCTACCTCAACAATCACGGCAAATACACAAGAAACAGATGAACAATTAAACGAAGATGAACCTAAAGCCACCCCTACCCCCGATACAACAACAGTAACAGATAACAAAGATCAAGATTCTACACAAAACAGCGACGTAGCAGTCGGTGAAATTTTGGACAAACCCGAAGTGACTTTTGATTCAAACACAGAAAAAATATATGTTTACTTTATTTCATATGATACTGAATCAAATAATGAGCCTACCACGCTGGAGATTGCTTTTGATCAGATTACCGACGATACATATGTTATTTACGTTACTAACGGTCTTCTTAAATTAAATGAGTTAATATACGAAGTAACTGATTCAGGTATAACAAAATATTACAAAGATGCTTTTTCAGAAAAATTCACCAAAGAAATGACTTTATCTCAAGATGATTTACAAAAAGAAGTTAATTCAAACCATGAATTGTTTAGTTTATTGACTATATATGAGACCTTTGGCGAAAGCGTTAAATTCCGCAAATCTGACGCGGTTGTGCCTTTCAAATCAGGAGATGTTTATGTTTACGATCTTATCGAAGCAGGCGAAACAACAGGTCAAATTGCTATTGATAAAAAAACTGGTATAATGGTAAGTTTTAAAGATGATAAAGGCAATAGTATTTTCAGCGTACAAGATATTAAGACTTCCGATTTCAAAATCCCCGAATATAAATAATTATTTTAAAATATCCTCATAACTTATGAGGATATTTATTTTTTACATGATTTTATATTGTTTTTAGTTCAAAAATGTGATACAATACGTTAGAACAAATGAGAAGTCTAATGTATTTATTGATCGGTGCATCGCAAAAAAGTGCTTTTTTAACTTATGTAGTTTGAAAAAACAGAATTTATGTTAGACCTTCTTAATGTTATAAAATTTTAAAATAGGAGATCATAAAATGACAAAACGAATTTTTGCCACTATAGTATGTATCTGTTTAATGTTTTCTTTGACGGCCTGTGAGTCGAAAAAGCCTATAAGTGCTGATGATTTTACAAGAATCATGGAAGATAACGATTTTACTATTAAAAACGTTACTGAAGAACTGGAGTCTTCAGGTTTAACTGAGGAAGTTTTATTTGCATCATGCAATGAATATATTGTTGAGTTTTATATTTTGAAAGATAGTGAAACAGGCGAATCAGTATTTTATTACAATAAAGAAGTGCTTGACGATAAATATTCAACCACCAGTTTTTCTACCGAAATAAACTTTAATAATTATAATTATTACGCTTTTAATGCTGACGGTGAATTTCATTTAGTTGCACGCATAGATGATACTATGATCTTCTGTGAAGCAGATAAAGAATATAGAGATGATATTATTGATATTATAGAAACACTTGGATACAAATAAAATGCGAGGCGATAAAAATGTTTAAGGATAGAGATATAGTTTGTTTTTTAGGTGACAGCATTACTTCAAACGGAATGTGGATCGCTGAAATTTATCAATATTTAAGAAAAAAATATCAGATCAAATGTTATAACTGCGGGGTAGCCGGCGGAATAACAAGAAAGGCAGATGCTTATATTTATGCAAACTGCCTCTGCTATAATCCTGATTACGTTATTACTATGTTCGGTATTAATGATATCGCCCGATGGTTTTATTCAAAAAGCATGGCTCATATCGAGAACAGACAACAACTTCTTGATGAGGCGATGGCGGACCATAAAAGATATTACGAGAGCATTATCAATAAAATATTTGCTTCAGGCGCAAAGCCGATCATGTGCATTCCCACGCCCTACGATGAAGTGAACGATTACGAAGAAGAAAACTTGTTCTGTCAGTTCAGAATGGATGAAGCCATAGCATATCAAAAAGAACTTGCAAAAAAATATAATATTCCCGTTGTTGATTTTCAAAAAATAATGCAACCGATGCTTTCAACACATACTATTATAAACCCCGACCGCATACATCCCAATGATTTCGGCCATCACGTTATGGCACAAGTATTTTTGAAAGATATCGGCGAGAAAGACGAAATTGATTATGAAACTCCCTTTATAATGGAAGAGTGGAACAAAAAACGCAAGACAGCCGAAGCCTTATATAAACCAATGGATTACGTTGAATTTTGCGACATCTTTGATTTAGGCTGGGCTTTAAATAAAACAAATGATGAAAAACGCGCTATTGTAAAAGAACGCTATGATAAATGGGAAGATAAAACCGAATATATTCCTTCTTCCTATAAATTTTACATGGATAACATTGACTTCAGACAAAAGTTAGTTGGCGATGTTGTTGCTCTTACGATTTTTTAACTGTTTTATTTATTTGTGCAAGACACATAGCAAACACACCTGCAACTCCTCCGATCATAATACCAAGAATAAATAAAAAAATACCAAGCATAGGACATTCTCCTTTCTTGGTATTATTTTTTATTTTTTTATAAAAATTATTCAAAATAAGTCATATCCTCTTTAAGTAATGCAGTTTTAAAATCATTAACTGCTTTTTTATAGCCTTCTTTATCTACGATAAAACTTAATCCATGCCCTGCATCTTTCACCGTAAAAAGTTTTTTATGACCTCTGCAGGCATTATATATAGGATAACACATATCACATGGCACGAAACGATCATCTTCCCCATGAATTATTAAAATGGGAACTTTTGCATTTTTTACTGCTTGTTCAGGACTTGTTTCAGTCCAATTAAATCCTGCAAAAATTCTTGATGACAAAGCAATGAAAGGTTCTGCAATTTTTTGAGGAAATCCCATTTTTTTGCTTTCAAGCAATATAATTTCTTTAGGCGAAGAGTATGAACAATCAGCAATTACTCCTTTAACATTTTTCGGCAATTCAAGGTCGCTTGCCATTAAAACGGTTGCCGCCCCCATTGAAACGCCGGTAATAAATATTTTTACATCATCAAATCTTTCAGTAAGATATTCTATCCATTGAAGGCAATCGTAGCGTTCCTTTATTCCAAAAGTTATAACATTACCTTCGCTTTTTCCATGAGCGCGGTGATCAGGAAGAAGAACATTATGCCCAAACTCCCTTGAAAGCATAAAACCGCCACCGCAATCATTTTCTGCGCGTGACCGATAACCATGAAAAATAATATCAATAGGCGCACCATCTTTAAAATGATAGTATTTACCTTTAAGACGCAAACCATCAAATGAAATTATTTCAACTTCCTCGTAAGATGTGTTCGCTATTGCTTCTCGTGTGATCTTAAGTTTATCATCTAAAACACGATATTGTTCTCCTAAATCAACCTTTCTGCCCCTTTTCCTTGGCGGATTATAAAAGGCAGTATCAAATACATACAGCAAAAATCCAATAAAAATTATTACCAATACTAAAAAAACAATAAAAACTATTTTCATATATACACCGACAAAAATAGGATGATATAAAATATCATCCTGTAATTTTTCTATTCTTCTTCCTCATCTTCAGGAAGTTCTGCATTATGATATACGTTTTGAACATCGTCATGATCATCAAACTGATCAAGCATCCAATAGATCTTTTTAAGAACATCATCCCCAGAAACTGCTACTGTATTTTGAGGAACCATATCATTTGTTGCTTCAAGGAATGTGTATCCTTCATTTTCAAGTGCCTGACGAACATTGGAGAAATCATCAGGTGACGTATAAATTTCAAAAGTATCTTCAACGGGTGTAAAATCTTCTGCACCTGCATCAAGTGCACTCATCATAAGACTTTCTTCATCGATCTTTCCGTCATTTTCAATGATAATAACACCTTTTTTATCAAACATCCATGAAACGCAACCTGTTGCGCCCATGCTTCCGCCTGCTTTATCAAATATATGTCTGATTTCGCCAGCGGTACGGTTACGGTTATCGGTAAGAATTTCAACAATAACTGCTACACCTGCGGGACCATAGCCTTCATATACAAGTTCTTCATAGTTTGCACCATCACCTTCGCCTGCTGCTTTCTTTATTGAACGAGTAATGGTATCATTAGGCATATTATTTGCTTTTGCTTTGGCAATTACATCGGCAAGTTTTGAGTTTACTGCCGGATCTGGTCCACCTGATTTTACTGCAACAGCAAGTTCTCTACCTATCTTTGTGAAAATTTTACCTTTTGCAGCATCTGTTTTTGCTTTTTTATTTTTAATATTTGCCCATTTGGAATGTCCTGACATATTTTTTCCTCCTTAATTACGGAATATAAACCCATGTATCAATATTCCTGCAGCAATAGCTGCGTTAAGCGATTCCGCGCCGCCACGCATGGGAAGCGTAATTATCCTGTCGGAAACAGATAATACTTCATCACAAATTCCATTACCTTCATTTCCGATTATGATACAACTTTTTTCTTTATTAATATCTTTTATAGAATTAAAATCTTCACCCTTTAATGCAGCAGAATATATAGTATATCCTACATTTTTCATCGCATTAAGTGCTTTAACACTATCTTCAGCCTGCATTATTTGTATGTTAAAAATAGAACTCATTGTCGCACGAACAGTTTTGGGATTAAACAATTCAACACAATTTGGTGAAAGCACTACCGCCCCTGCACCAAGCGCATCAGCGGTACGAATAATTGTTCCCAGATTTCCCGCATCTTGAAGCCTATCAAGAAAAATTACCAGCCCACTAAGTTTTAACTCATCAAACTTTAAATCAGGAATATATGCTTCTGCAATTATCCCTTCAGGACTCGAAGTATCAGAAAGAGTTTCAATTATTCTGCGTGAAACCTCAATAACTTCACACTCACATATAAACTCAAACTCAAAACCTTCTTCAATAAGAACACACTTAAACCTTACGCCATGTTTTATAGCATCAAGAACTGCTCT
Organism: Clostridia bacterium; assembly: GCA_045603265.1. Classification (GTDB taxonomy): domain Bacteria; phylum Bacillota; class Clostridia; order Christensenellales; family QALW01; genus UMGS1322. Next base: position 8,667 of record JAZULU010000072.1, on the reverse strand, counting down.
TTTGCCTTCAATAAGATACGTTCCGTTTTCGCATCTGCCTTTTTTGCTTTTTAAAGTTTTTAAATATTTAATTCTATCGTTAGACGTACTAGTTATTTTCATAATAATTATAAAAAAGTGTGCAATGAAATATTACATTGCACACAACTTTTTATTAAAGGCTCTTTTTAGCAATTTCTGCAAGCTGTGCAAATGCTTCTGCATTATAAACTGCAAGCTCTGCAAGCATCTTACGGTTGATTTCGATTTCAGCCTTCTTAAGACCGCAGATAAGCTTGCTGTAGTTAAGACCGTTAAGTCTTGCTGCAGCATTGATACGATTGATCCAAAGTGCACGGAAATCTCTCTTTCTAAGCTTACGACCAACGTATGCATAAGCCTGAGACTTCATAACAGCCTGGTTGGCAATACGGAACTGTCTTGATTTAGCGCCAAAATAGCCCTTAGCAAGCTTTAAGACCTTCTTATGATTTTTCTTTGTATTAACTGCTCTTTTAATTCTCATTTTTCTATCCTCCTAAAGCTTACTTATAAGGTATAAGGGTACGAATATTTGCTGCTTCACATTCTGCTATATAGCCACCCTTACGCAAATTTCTTTTTCTCTTGGTTGATTTCTTTGTTAAGATGTGGCTTCTGTAAGCCTTACCTCTCTTAACTTTTCCGGTAGCGGTAAGTGAAAATCTTTTAGCCGCACCTCTGTGTGTCTTCATTTTTGGCATAGTAAATTACCTCCTAATATAAGTTTATAATTGTGACATTATCATAATGAGATTTCTACCCTCAAGAACGGGTTTCTTCTCAACTTTGGCTACGTCCTGCAACATTTCAGCAAAAAGCTGCATAATCTGATGACCAATCTCCGGGTGAGTTATCTGACGTGCGCGGAAACGAATAGATACTTTTACCTTATCTCCTGCCGCAATAAACTCCTTTGCTTTCTTTGCTTTAACTTCCATATCATGTTTTTCAATAGTAGCTGAAAGCTGAATTTCGTGAAGCGCAATAACCTTTTGGTTTTTACGAGCTTCTTTCTCTCTTTTCTGTGCTTCAAAACGATATTTGCCATAATCCATGATCTTACAAACGGGTGGAACTGCTTTAGGCGATATAAGACAAAGGTCCATATCCTCTTCTACAGCCATGCGCATTGCCTGATCAATGGGCATTATACCGTGTTGTGTACCATCTGATCCGATAAGACGAACTTCTTTTTCCCTGATCTCATCATTAATTGCTAATTCTGTAATGTTGAACACCTCCAAAATAAATAATGCGGATAGCACAATACTACCCGCACAAAATAAGCCTATATAGAGCCAATCTTTAACCAAATCTGGCACACTCGCCGACTGGTGAGAAGCGGGCAGCTTCTGCTTTGCTTTGATATATTACTACCTTTAATAGATTTTGTCAACTATTTTTTTGAATTTCTTTATATTTTCTTTTTGCCAATAATATGGATACTGTAACAAGCATCACTGTAATTATTGCAAACACAATTCCGATTACTATTGTCGTGTTTACAAATACCAACGAATTTATTCCTTCTATAAGCTGTAATAAAACAGATTCTTCCAAAACGAGTTTTGATGGTATATTATACATTGATACCATAAACAAAGGAATAAATATTGTTGCAAGAAAACAGAACAAAGTACCTAAAAGGCCATAAAGAGTATCCAAGTATTTTTCTCTATCAGAAATAAGTATATTCATTACTACAATAGCAACAAAAAGCACATATAAGAGTATCTCAATATTTCGCAAAAAGTCTAATGAAATTACAAGTTTATTAACACTTGGTATAAGTTTTTCTACAATACCAGGTATGTATTTTACCGAATTTTCAACATTTTTGCTGACCATTTCATAAATTTCTTGCAAGTCAGCATCCGATGTTTCCGGTTCAAAAGATCTTATATAATTATAAATATAATCTTTTAAGCCACCATCATTAAATTCCGAAGGTTTAAATTCACCGCTATTATACATTGCATCAAAAAATTCTGCAGTATATTGGCGAGCGTATGCTTTTACATTTTCCTCTCCAACAGCATTCAAAACTTCGCTACCCGAAACGTCAAAAATATCACCAAAGGATTCAACGCCCTCAATAATATCCGCTTTTAGTAATTCATAAAACTGCTCGTTGCAAATTGTTTTTTCAGAAAAACTTACATTCGTTATGAAATGTACAAAACAACTTACAAGCAATGCTATAATCAATATAATAGCCGCAAAAACATCCAGAAAACCACGGAGGATCTTTTTAAACTTATTCATTTCTACCTCCACGTCGGATCGCTAAGTTCTTCTATTAAAATACCGGTTATAGCAATCCTTTGTTTTCTATATGGTCCTTTATTGGGATAACATGTATATATAGTAAGCATTTCGCCTTCATCGCGCAAAACATATTGAGTATCATTTGCTTCAAAAATATCTTTTGAAACAATTTCATAAACATACTTACCGTACGAAGTATCCATCACAATTTTTTCGCCAACAGGAATATCCTGAAGGTAGTAAAGTTGTTTTTGTCGATTAACGTGGAATGAAAGAACACAGTTTCCGCCTTGTCCTGGCTTGTAAGATGGAAAATAATGGCCTATGCCATAATTTAACACTGTTAATGTATCGCCTTCATAAACGGGAACATTTTTCGCCCCTAAATAATCTATCGACATGGTTGCCCATTTTTTGCCCCATTTTATTTTGGGAAACTCATTGATATTGTAGTACACCTTTTCTTCTTGTGTTTCAGTAACTTCTATAACCGGATTCGGTGTTACATAATCAATAGTATGTTCAACCATTTCATCACTTTCATCAACGAATGTTTCTTGTTCAACATCTCGATCGATCACCGCATTCCAGATAGGCAATGTTTCAACATATGACGTAAAGAAAAACATTGTCAACAGAACAACTGATACACAATACAAAAGAAAAGGCGCACAAAGCAATAACAAATACTTTAGTGCGCCATTTATCTTCATAAATAAAACCTTATTAACCGTTTACTTTCTTACGCATTACAATAACTGCGCCAACTAAACCAACAACGAGAACACCACTTACAAGATATAAGTATGCAAAATCGTTTGTGCTTTCTTCAACGCCTGTTGCCTTAACAACACCATCGGTATATTCAAGAGCAACGCTCTTATCTGGAGCATAAATTTTAATACCAAAGTCAGAACCACCGGTTGATGTCTTATAATCAGTTACTTTATAGCTGTAATTGGTAATTGCACATGCCTTATCAAGAGCAGCAAATACCTGCTCAACTTCTGCCTTAGTATAATTTCTTGCAGCAGCACCTTTGTTTGTGGGAACAGCAGTCTTAAGTTCATTAAGAATAGGAATAAGCTTATCGATCTGTTCAGAAGTAAAGTTTGCTTCCTTGATCATTTTTACTGCGCCATCATGGAATTCCTTGTTATTTGCTGCAGGAATAGCTTCCAACGCATCAATAAGATCATTTGTTGTTGCAGCAGATACTGAAATCATGCTGAATGCTAAAACAGCAACTAAGGTGAGAAGAACTAATAATTTTTTCATATATAACAAGCCCTTTCAATATATATTTTTTTTACTTATAGATATAATAAACCACTTTACTTTATTTGTCAATACTTTTTTTACTGTTTGTTATATTTTTCTGCCTGAGCAGAAAACATTTTTTCATATTCGCCTTTTAACGACATTAATTGATGATGATCGCCCTCTTCAAGTATCTTGCCGTTTTTAATTACAACGATTCTATCCGCATCAACAGCACTTGAAAGCCGATGTGAAACGAACAGAGTTGTTTTGCCCTTACGCAGTTTATCAAACTGTCTGAAAATTTCTTGTTCTGCCAAAGCATCAAGTGATGCGGTAGGTTCATCAAGAATCAAAATATCAGCATCAGAATAGAACGCACGGGCTACTGCAAGTTTTTGCCATTGTCCCACCGAAAGTTCTGTTCCCTCTTCCTCAAAAATACGCATAAGCGGTGTATCAAACTTTTGTGGAAGTTTTTCTATATACTCAATAGCATTACTCTGTACTGCGGCCTCTTTGATATCTTCATCTGTAGCATTTTTGTTTATTTTTCCGAACATAATGTTTTCTTTTACAGAAACTGCATATCTTCCAAAGTCTTGAAAAACAATACCATAGAGATCGTATAATAGTTTAAGATCGTATTTTCTTATATCTGTTCCATCAAGTAATATTACACCTTCTGTAGGATCATATAAACGAGTCAATAATTTTATTATTGTTGTTTTACCTGCACCGTTTAACCCTACGAGCGCAACCGTTTCCCCCGCCTTAAGCGTAAAATTGAAATTTTCAAGAACAAATTTATCTGATCCCGGATATTTAAAGCAAACGTTTTTAAATTCGATCGTATGTCCTATTCCTTTTTCCGGTTTAATTGCATCGGGAATTGAAACAATACTGCTCTCATGCTTCATAAAAGCGATAAGGTTATCTATAAACAGTGTTCCTTCATAGACAGATGCCGTACCGGTTATAAAAGTCGTTATTCCCATACCGATTGAGTTTACTGCTCCGGTATAAAAAGAATAATCACCTATCTTTATCTGCCCATCCATTACAAGCGTGGCAACAAAATAGAACAAACCGCAACTTGATAATATGCGAAGTAGTCCAAACGCAAAGTTCCATGCACCTTCTTCAAGTATGAGGCGTTTAAGCCCTTTAAAGTAATCCTTAAAGACTTCATCATAACGTTTTTCAAAATCTTCGGCAATACCAAGAATGCGCATTTCTTTGACCATATCTTTGCTGACAACAGAAGAAGAATAGTAATTCATCTGTCTGCGTGCTTTAGATCGCCTGAACATATACTTAACGGTCTTTTTTCTGTAAACATAATTTACAATGGCATATGGTAAAGCCAACACACCAACAAGAAGAGGTGCCAAAGTACTTATTTTTATTAATACGACGATATAGCTGACAATGCTTATCGTTGTACTGACAATATTAAGTGCCGAATTAAGTATTTGTACGGGACGCATGCCTGCTTCTCGATTTGCATTTTCAAGTTTTTCATAAAATTCCGGAAGATCAAAACAAGCAACGTCAATTTCTTTTGCTTTTCGCATGATCTTGCGTCTTATATGATTTGTAACAAGTTCGCCCGAAAGACTCATAATCATACGATTGACGTCTGTCGTAATTCTATTAAGAAACAAATAAATAAACTGAAAAACAAACAGTATACCTATTGCAATAGTTATTTCATTTTCAGCACCTGCCGCCAAAACGTTAATTATCTGCGCAGTTACAAATGTACCGAAAATAGGTAATAAACCATTAATAAGGGCAATAAATATCATTAGTATCAAAATCCACGGATTTGTTTCCCAAACAAGTTTGAATATGTAAAACAATCTCGAAAAAAATGATACCGTAATATTTTTGATAAATTTAGGTACTTCTTTAATATTTTTCGGAAGTGGTTCCCTATTTTTATCTTCCGTATGTCTTGGTGGCGGACCTATAGGTCCGTGTCCAAATCCCGGCATATAAAATCCTCCGCTTAATTATACTTTGCGCGCTCGCCGCCTATATATTTGGGACGAGTTCTTGCGCATAATAAAATTGCATCACCGATTTTATTTAAAGAAAGTTTCACCGGCACAGCCACTTTCTTTAAATGCATACCAATAAGCGTTCCGCCAATATCCATACCTGCTTTTGCCGCTATATTTTCAACTGCTACCGGCTTTTCAAAATTATTGTATGCAGTTGTTGCAAAAGACCCGCCTGCTTTAGGCTGTGGAACTACCGATACGATTTCATATCCGAATTTTTCAGCAGCCTCTTCTTCTACTATAAGTGCGCGATTAAGATGTTCACAACACTGTGCAGCAAGATATATTCCTCTTTCTTTTAGAATGGGATATACTCCGTCAAATACATTTTCTGCGGCTTCAACGCTCGAATTTTTGCCAATACTTCCGCCTATTATTTCACTTGATGAGCATCCGACAACAACCAAATCGCCTTTTTTTAAATTTGCGATCTCTATGAGTTCTTTAATCGCTTTTTCTGCTTGTTCTTTATAATTCATAAAATCACCTACAACAGTTCTAAGTTTTTCAAATAATCAATAAATTTTTCAACGTTTCCATCAAATACATATCCGTGAATTCCTGCATTACGGGCACCTGAAACATTATCTGATCTGTCATCTACAAACAGCGTTTCTGATGGAACGAAACCATATTTGCTTAAAGTATGCTGAAATATTTCTATATCCGGTTTTGTCATTCCACATTCTGAGGAAAAAACAAACTTATCAAAAAATCGAAGAATCGGTATTTCACGATAATGTTCAGCAAAATATAAAGAAATATTTGATAATATACAAATTTCTATGCCTTTTTCTTTTAATTGATTTACAACTTCCCTCATTCCTGGAACTTCCGGTATGTTATATATCCAATTATAATATACCTTTTCAGCATCGTCCCATAATCTTTCAGGCAATCGCTCTTTTGCAAGTTTTACAACTTCTTCATCAGAAATCGTACCTGCATCAAGTTTATCCCAATAAAGCCTATCAAATAAAACTTTTTCAGCAAATTCAACATCTTTTTCGTCTTTAATATATGCCGACGTCATATATTTTGGTTCAAATTTAACAAGTACCTGACCAAAGTCAAAAATCACATTTTTAATCATAAATCTAACCTCATATGACCTTTCTTTATCCAGTTTAATCTGTACATCGCTTCATAAATAGCGTATGAAACAACAATGGGAAGTATGAAACACATAAGTGCAATTTTTATAAAATCAAACCATTCAAAACCATTTGGCATCATATATGACCACATTCCTGCCGGACCAACAAGACCGCATGTTCCCATTCCCGCAAAAACACCTGCGACGTTTTCAACAGTCAAAAGTGTTGCGGCAATAGGTCCGAGAATTGCTGACGCCAGCGTTGGCGGTATAAGAATAAGTGGATGTTTCATAATATTAGGTACTTGAAGCATTGAAGTTCCAAGACCTTGTGCAAGGAATCCCGAAAAACCGTTATCACGCCATGAAGTCACAGCAAAGCCGAGCATTTGACAGCAACAGCCAACCGTTGCAACGCCTGCCGCAAGAGCAATACCTTCATTATTTTCAAAAAGTGCTGATTTAAACACTATAGTAGCAATAGCAGCACTGGATATAGGTGCAGTAAGAGCAAGTCCCATAATAACAGAAACAATAATTCCCATAAGAATAGGTTGAAGCGTCATAGCATTACCAAGTTGAACACCTATCCAACTGCAGAATCTATCAATATAAGGACCTGTGAATATGCCAACAAATCCGCCTGAAATAATGCTTATGCTCGGCACAAGAAGAATATCAAAACGTGTTTTCCCTGCAATAAGATTTGAAAGTTCACTTCCTACAAGCGAGGCGATATATGCGCCTAACGGTCCACCACCTTCAACATAAGCAATAGCACCGCAAACTGCTCCTGAAAGCATAACAAGAGGTTTTACCTGCAAGCCGTTTGCTACTGCGGCGCCAATCGCTGCACCGACCACATAACCTTCCTTTGCATATTTCCCCAGAGTTTTAAAAAACTCCCATCCGGTCCAAACGCCAATTTGCCCTATTATAGTGCCGATAAGCAACGATGCAAATACACCCATTGCCATTGCGCTGAACGCATCAAGAAACCAACGTTGCAGCAAATTTTTCTTAGCCATATATTTATTCCTCTATCTCTTTTAATTGACCGAAAATGTAATTTACACAAGCGAATTTGAGGTCGCCTTCATCTGCACTTACAAGAACTGCATTTTTTTCTCCACCTTCCATAACAAGACCGGCATACCATCCAACAATTCCCGTTTCTGTGGTACTCGTCTGTGCAGTACCTGTTTTTGCGGCAATACGCATATCACTATGTCCCTTTACACCACTTTTACCGGTACCTTGTGTTGCTGTCTTTTCGAGAATAGACACAACCTGAGAAGTAACTGCATTACCAAAGGGTGTTTTAAAAACTTTTGCTTCTGTAGTCTTTATTGCCTCAAGTTCACCTAATTCATTTGTTGTGCAGATTTCTGACACAAGATAAGGTTGCATTATGGTTCCGCCGTTACCGAACATTGAGAACGTACTGCAAAGTTGAAGCGGTGTAAAAAGCATCTGTGCCTGGCCGAAACCGGTATCTGCAAGCAATTTTTGGTTATCAAGGGTTGAAAAATCTGTCGCCATCTGTGATCTTCTTACCGGCAAATCAAAAGGAAGTGCATCACCTATGCCTAATTTTTCAGCGTAAGATATCATTTGGGTTTTTCCGACTTTCATTGCAAGCCATCCAAAGTAAATATTATCAGACCAAATCAATGCCCGATGCATATCAAGTCTTCCCGTAATTGTAGCATTGGGGAATGACTCTCTGACTATATAATGAGACCAGTTACTTCCCCTTGGACGCCAGCGATCCTTTTCGTATGTATAATATTCAATTTCGTTTTCATAAGGGAAAACAGTATATTGTGTTACTGCTCCTGAATCAATGCCGATCGATGCCATTATCGATTTGAATATAGATCCCGGAGGATATGTACCTTGAATATTTCTGTTTAAAAGAGGTGTATATTTATTTTCAAAAACATCACCATA